>NZ_CP159510.1:2700000-3000000 GCF_040529185.1 Sporolactobacillus sp. Y61
CTGCATTATCTGTTTTTCGGTGCCGGATTTGTTCTCATGTGTTTGCCCTTCAGACGCAGCTTCCCGGTCGGTTCGCTGTTTTTCGGTATCGGTTGCCTCTTCGCATCGATGGCCGGATTCAGAAATCTCGCACAGCCGCTCGTCGAATCTGCTTTCATCCGTGATATCCTTATGGATGCGAATGACAATCTGCTTTATGCAGTCGTGGCAGGGACCCTTTTCGCAGCTGTTATTCAATCCAGCTCGGCCACCATGCTTGTCTGTATGGGGTTCCTTGATCATCAGCTTTTGTCACTGTCGACAGCCATTGCCATTATGCTTGGATCTAATATTGGGACGTGCATGACCACGTATCTGGCAGGTCTTGGAACCGGAAAAGAGGGAAGATGGACGGCTTATACACATATTCTCTTTAATCTTCTGAGTGTTGTGGTATTTTTCCCATTCATTACATTCTCAGCCGATCTGTTAATGGGTATTTCGGGCAGCGGTCGGGCGGCGCTCGCCCACGCATCAGTCATCTTTAATCTTGTCACTGCCCTGATTGCAGTGCCATTTGCAGGCATGTATGGCAGATGGGTAGAAAGAAACAGGTTGAACTGACACCATACAACCTATCACTTTCCATTCAGTGTACTGCCGCTTGCCGGTTGTTCTCGTCCAAAATACGGACAAACCGGCCTTCACTGACCGGATAATCCGTATGAGTCAGTTTCACACGGACCAGTTTGCCAACAATATCTCTTGACGGATAGCGGAATTTGACCTTGAGATAATTATCAGTAAACCCGACATAATACCCGTCCGGTTCGTGATGATTCAGCGGTTCTTCAGGAATCACTTCAAGAACTTTATCCTGATAATTTGCCGCATATTCCCTGGACAGCTGATTCGACAGATCAATCAGCCGGGTGACACGTTCATGTTTGATCTCATCCGGAACCTGATCGGGCATTTTGGCAGCCGGTGTCCCTGTTCGCTGTGAGTAAGGGAATACATGCAGTTCTGAAAAATGAAGATCCCTGATGAAGTCGAAAGTCTCCTGAAATTCTTCGTCTGTTTCTCCCGGAAAACCGACAATGACATCGGATGTTAAGGCAAAATCGGGCAGAGCTTTTCTCAAATTTGCAATTTTCTCTGCGAAAAACCCGGTTTTGTATTTACGATGCATCCGTTCAAGTACAGCATCTGAACCAGACTGAAGCGGTATATGAAGATGCCGGGCAATAATCTTTGAC
Source organism: Sporolactobacillus sp. Y61 (assembly GCF_040529185.1). NCBI lineage: Bacteria > Bacillati > Bacillota > Bacilli > Caryophanales > Sporolactobacillaceae > Sporolactobacillus > Sporolactobacillus sp. Y61. Next base: position 2,701,239 of record NZ_CP159510.1, read on the forward strand.
CGGTTGATTGTATCCACCACTTCATCGGTAATCTGGCTGGCTTCAATCGAAGATATCCGAAGCCTCTTCAGCCCGGAGACCTGAGCTTCAAGATCCCTCAGCAGATGAGCAAAATTATAGTTTTCCATGTCTTCACCATAACCTGCTGTATGAATGCCGGTAAGGACAATTTCTTTGTATCCGGCGTCTACCAGCTGCTGTGCCTGTTGAATGACATTTTCCGGTTTTCTTGAACGCAAAAGTCCACGTGCCCACGGAATAATGCAGAACGTACAAAAATTGTTACATCCCTCCTGAATTTTCAGGGACGCACGCGTACGATCGGTAAACTCCGGCACATCCATTTCTTCATAAACCTTTGCTTTCATAATATCGCTGACCCCGTTAATGGGTTCGCGCTCTTGTCTGTACTGATCAACATAACCAAGTAGTTTTTCCCTGTTCTGTGTACCGACAACGACATCAACACCGGGGATGGACATCACTTCAGCAGGTGACGTCTGTGCATAACAGCCGGTCACGCATATCACGGCATCCGGATTCCGGCGGATAGCCCGTCTGATGACCTGGCGACTCTTCTGGTCACCCGTATTCGTCACCGTACAGGTATTGATCACGTAGACATCCGCTTTTTTTTCGAACGCTCCACGTTCATAGCCTTGTTTTTTAAACAGCTGCCAAATAGCTTCGGTTTCATAGTGATTCACTTTACAGCCAAGTGTATGAAAAGCGACGGAAGGCATTTTTTATGGGCCACCTCACAAATTAATTTAATCGATGTACAGGTTACAGATCACCTTTTACAGAACCTGTCAGAAGTCTTTTTGAGCGGTCAGAGCAATCCAGTCACCCTTTTCCGACTCATTAAGAACATGCAGTCCTGCATCATGAAGGACTCGTCTGACCTGATCCTTTTTTGTATTAATAATGCCTGAAACAATCAGATAGCCCTTCCGGCGAAGGTGCCTGACCACTCCTTCTCTGATGAGCCGGATCACCAGCTCAGCCAGAAGATTTGCTGTAATCACATCGAATGTCTCTGTGATATGATCAATCAGATTATTCTGTCTGACAGTTACGGTTTTCTGAACTTTATTCAGGCGTACATTCAGCCTGGCTGATCGGACTGCTGTATCACTTAAGTCAACGGCAAGAACATGTTTTGCCCCTGATTTTGCTGCAGTAATAGAGAGAACACCGGTCCCCGTTCCCACGTCGAGTACTTCAGCACCAGGTGACAGACAGTTCTCCAGGGCTTCCATGCAAAGAACGGTTGTCGGATGCGTTCCTGTTCCAAAAGCCATGCCCGGATCCAGTTCGATCACCTGTCTTTTGGGATCTTCAGGCTGATAATCGATCCATGTCGGAATAATAATAAATGAACGGCCGACAGTAACCGTTTATAATATTTTTTCCAGGCGGTTGCCCACTCTTCTTCATTATGTTCGCTGATGGAGAGCCGGTTTTCTCCCGGATCAATATCATAAATCAGCAGATTATTTAATGCCTGCCGGATCTCTTCAACGGTTTCTCCAAGAAAACTGTTTACCGGCAGATAGGCCTTGACGTTGACTCCATCGGCCGGATAATCTTCCGGATCAAGGTCATAAATCTGCCCATCCGAATCACTGTGGTCCTTACTGAGATCGCGCGAATCTTCGATAACTACACCACCGGCTCCAGCCTGATAGAGGATGCCTGTAACCGGTTCGATGGCGTCTTCAGTTGTGTGAATACAGATTTCCGACCATTTCATCGGGATACACTCCGTTCATCCTTTTTCATCAATCCGCTTTAAATACTTTTTTTTTCATTTTATCAAACAGGCTCTCGCTTTCGCTGTTCATGGCGCCGCCTTTAACTCCGGCAAGTTTTCTGAACAATTGCTTTTCCTCTTCCGTTAAATGCTTCGGAGTCATCACCTTAACGGTGACATGCTCATCACCCTGCCCATATCCTCTGACATTTTTAATTCCTTTGCCTCTCAGGCGGAACTTAGTACCAGTCTGTGTACCTGCCGGAATGCGAAGCTTTACATCTCCATAAAGTGTGGGCACTTCAATCTCATCACCGAGGGCGACCTGGGCAAAACTCAGAGGAATTTCAATATTGACGTTATCACCATCCCTCTGGAATACTTTATGCGGCTTTACTGTAAACACAATATACAGATCACCCGCCGGGCCGCCGTTGATACCGGAACCGCCCTGGCCTGAGAGCCGAATTTGCTGTCCGTCATCGATTCCGGCGGGCACTTTGACCTCAATTTTCTTATTGACTCTGATCTTTCCGGAGCCACCACATGTATGACAATGATTTTTAATAATTTTCCCGATACCACTGCAATATGGGCAGACACGCCTGTTCACTATCCGGCCGAAAGGCGTATTCTGTTCGGTATTCATCTGACCGGTACCATGACAATGTTTGCAGGTTTGAGGATGCGATCCCGGTTGTGCACCCGATCCGTGACAGGTTGTGCAGGTTTCTTCTTTTGGAATCCTGATATTTTCTTTTTTCCCGAATGCCGCTTCTTCAAAAGTAATCGTCATGTGATACTGCAGATCATCACCCTGTCTTGGTGCATTCGGATCGCGTCTTCTGCTTCCTCCGTTAAAGATCTGATCGAAAATATCACCAAAACCGCCAAAGTCCCCACTGAATCCTTGACCAGTGAAGCCCTGACCACTGAAGCCGCCAAATCCGCCCTGATCCTGGCCCTCTTCACCGAACTGATCATATTGCTGTCGTTTCTGCGGGTTGCTCAGTACTTCATATGCCTTGGTAATCTCCTTAAACTTTTCAGCAGCGTCCGGACTTTTATTGACATCGGGATGATATTTTCTGGCCAGTTTTCGAAATGCTTTTTTTATATCGTCCTTGGAGGCATCTTTATTCACTCCAAGAATTTCATAATAATCCCGCTTACTCATTAAATCACTCCCGAAATGATTTCACGTTAAATTAAATCATAACATCTGGGTAGTCTGTTAAGCAAGAAAAAGCCAAAGCCAAGACGCTTGTCTGACTTCGGCTTTTCTAACAATCAGCAGATCTTTTTCATACCTGATTATTTCTTTTTGTCTTTATTCTTGTCATCATCATTTACTTCATGGTAATCGGCATCGACGACATTGTCATCTTTGCCACCTTTTTTCCCGGAACTCTTCTGGGATCCCTTACCGGCTTCCTTACCATTTTGTGAAGCCTGCTGATACAGTTTCACGGACAGTTGCTGAACCACTTGGTTCAGTTCATCCTTAGCCTTCTTAATTGCCTCTGTATCTTTGCCGTCCAATGCTTTTTTCAGTTTATTTTTGGCATCTTCAGCTTTGGATTTTTCAGAGGCATCAACTTTATCGCCCAGGTCTTTCAGTGTTTTATCCGTAGCGAAAATCAGCTGATCCGATTCGTTACGCAGATCCACTTCTTCCTTCCGCTTTTTATCTGCTTCCTCATTTGCTTCAGCGTCTTTAACCATTCTATCGATTTCTTCATCACTCAGACCTGAAGAAGATTTAATGGTGATTGACTGTTCCTTATTCGTGCCCTTATCCTTGGCTTTAACATTAACAATGCCGTTTGCATCAATTTCAAAGGTGACTTCAATCTGAGGGACACCACGCGGTGCCGGCGGGATATCGGTCAGCTGGAAACGTCCCAGTGTCTTATTATCAGCCGCCATCTGACGTTCACCCTGAAGGACATGAATATCAACAGCTGTCTGATTGTCGGCTGCGGTTGAAAAGACCTGTGACTTACTCGTCGGGATCGTTGTATTACGGTCAATCAGTTTTGTGAAGACGCCGCCCATCGTTTCAATACCCAGGGAAAGTGGTGTCACATCAAGAAGAACGACATCTTTTACATCACCAGCCAGGACGCCGCCCTGAATGGCCGCACCGACGGCGACGACTTCGTCCGGGTTAACTCCCTTGCTGGGTTCCTTACCGGTCAGATTTTGAATTGCCTTCTGTACGGCCGGAATACGTGTTGATCCACCGACAAGAATAATTTTGTCAATGTCGTCCATCGTTAAATCGGCATCTGACAGTGCCTGACGTACAGGACCCATCGTGGACTCAACCAGATCAGAAGTCAGTTCATCGAATTTAGCGCGTGTCAGAGTGGTTTCAAGATGCTTCGGTCCAGTTGCATCTGCAGAAATGAACGGCAGAGAAATCTGGGCCTGGCTGACCCCTGAGAGTTCCTTCTTTGCCTTTTCAGAAGCATCCTTCAGACGCTGCAGGGCCATTTTGTCGCCGGAGAGATCAATACCTGTTTCATTTTTGAACTGTTCGATCAAATATTTAATGATTCGCTGATCGAAATCGTCACCGCCCAGATGGTTATTTCCTGCGGTTGCCTTTACTTCAAAAATCCCATCGCCAAGATCAAGGATCGACACATCGAATGTTCCGCCACCAAGGTCAAATACCAGAATGGTCTGATCGCCTTCCTTGTCAAGGCCGTATGCCAGAGACGAAGCGGTCGGTTCATTAATGATTCTCAGAACATCAAGACCGGCGATTTTACCTGCATCCTTTGTCGCCTGACGCTGTCCATCGTTGAAATAGGCAGGAACAGTGATTACTGCCTTCTCAACTTTTTCTCCAAGGTAAGCTTCAGCATCTGCTTTGAGTTTTTGAAGGATGATGGCTGAAATTTCCTGAGGTGTATATTTTTTTCCTTCAATTTCAACTTTGTAATCCGAACCCATATGTCTCTTAATAGAGAGAACAACATTTGGATTCGTCACTGCCTGACGTTTTGCTACTTCACCAACCTGACGCTCACCATTTTTGAATGCTACAGCTGATGGAGTCGTCCTTCCGCCTTCCGGATTTGGAATGACAACGGGTTCGCCGCCCTCCATAACAGCCACACATGAATTTGTCGTGCCCAAATCAATGCCGATAATTTTACTCATGTTCATTTTCCTCCCAAATAATTAAAAGCAATCTTATTAAATCACCATGTGATTTATGCGCTGACTTTAACCATTGCCGGACGGATCACCCGTCCGTTCAATGTGTAACCTGCCTGAAGCACCTGAGTGACAATTCCTGAATCGTGCTCATCACTTGCCTCCTGCATAACCGCCTGATGAACATTGGGGTCAAATGGTTTGCCAAGGGAATCAATTTCTTCAACGCCTTCTTTTTTCAGCGCTTCTTCCAGTTTGCCAAGAACCATTTCCATACCCTTTTTGAGCGCGGCACCATCATCAGACACGGTTTCAACTGCGAGAGCCCTTTTGAAATTATCGAGTGTCTCAAGCATATCTGTTACAAGATCCTGTGCCCGGTATTTTCTGGCCTCAGCTTTTTCTTTCACTGAACGTTTGCGGTAATTATCAAAATCTGCCTGGGCGCGCATCCAGCGTTTTTTCAGATCATCTGACGTTTTCTTCAGTTCTTCGATCTGAGTTGCCTGCTCGGCTATTTTCTTCTGAAGCTGTTCGGGATCCTGAACAGTTTCTTCTGCCTTTTCATCAGGCTCAGCTTCTTTTGTTTCTTCCTTTTCATCTTCAGCCTGATGTGATTCTGAAGCCTTTTCCTGCGGAGCCGTATCCGTCTCCTCAGTTGCTTTAGTTCCTTTAACATTTTTATTTACGTTTTCTTCGTTTTTATCCTTCATTTCTTCATTTGCCTGATGCGACATATCCTCACCTCCTGAAATGATTGCAACATAAAAAAGATATTATCTTTTTTCAACTCTCCTGTCACTTAATGCGCTTGTTAAAATCTTTGACAGCAGATCAATTAGCGTGACTACCCGGGGATAGGCCATACGTTTTGGACCGATCACAGCAACTGTGCCGAGATGTTCGCCGCCGACGGTATAAGTCGTCGTGATCAGACTGCAGTCCTCAATACCATTCAGCTTGTTTTCACGACCGATTCGAATATGCAGTCCGCCGGGCGGCATGTCCAGCAGCTCACGAACAAGGTCTTTACCTTCTAATACGTTGAGCAGCTGAATCACTTTGTTAATGTCCTGAAATTCCGGTTGCGCCAGCATGTTGCTTTTGCCACTATAAAAAATCTGTTCCGGATCGTCAATGGACAGTCCTTCGGTCAAAAGATCCATCACCCGCTCATAATAGCTGACATTATCTCTGAGTACACTGCGAATTTCCGTATTGAGCCGGCTCTGCAGCTGATAGAGCGGAACCATATTCAGTTTATCATTAAGGATATTGACCACTTTTTCTATATCCTCCGCCCTGATTCCAGCCGGAAGCGTAACAACCCTGTTCTCAACGTGACCTGTATCCGTGACAATAATAAGTACACCCTGGACATCGGTTAACTTGATCAGCTGGATATGTTTCAGTTTCATATCCAGAAGCTCAGGTCCCAGCATAATCGCCGTATAATTCGTAAACTCAGAGAGGATCTCAGCCGTAGCACGGATCATTTCATCTGTTTCCAAAAATTTTTCCCGATATACCCCGCGAATATCTGATAATTCCTTTTTGGTCAGAATTGCCGGAGAAAGAAGATGGTCAACGTAGAAACGATACCCTTTCTCAGACGGCACACGCCCGGAAGAGAGATGTGTTTTCTCAAGATAGCCCATTTCTTCCAGATCTGCGAGATCATTACGAATCGTTGCCGGACTGAAATGGACATCATCACGTTTGGCGATCGAACGCGATCCTACGGGTTCAGCAGTAACGATATAATCATTGACCAGAAGCTGTAAGAGAAACAACTGACGTTCCGTCGGCATTCCATGTCACCTCTGTTAGCACTCTCACTTAACGAGTGCTAATTCTACAATAAAATTTACCAACTTCCTGTCCATTTGTCAAATGGTTCATGACAATAAAAACGCTTCAAAAACGTTATTTCCCAAAAAAATGCCTTTCCTGGATAAACGGATTCGATCTGCCTTTGCAATTAGAAGACCTTCATGGATTAACTGATCGATTTGCCGTCCATATATGTCTGACATCGATCGATGGAATTTTTTCAAAAACCGGCGCTGGCTTACGCCTTTCATCATCCTCAATCCAAGAAACATTTCTTCTTCCATTTTTTCTTTTTCCGTGACCTGATGTTCCAACACTCTTGCATGATTTTTTTGCCTGACATTTGCGATATATTTTTTTAAAGGTCCCGCATTCGCGTAACGCATTCCTCTGACATACCCGTGCGCGCCGGCTCCGATTCCATAGTATTCTCTGTTCTGCCAGTAAAGCGAATTATGGATACCTTCATAGCCCGGCTTCGCAAAATTACTGATTTCATATTGTCGGAGTCCGTTTTCCTCTAATTTCAGTATGATCTGGCCATACATATCCGCTTCGATATCCTGTCCGGGCAGTCTGAGTTTTCCGCTTTTCATCCGATTGTAAAAAATGGTTTTTGGCTCAATCTGCAGCGAATAAATAGATATGTGCGGCATGCCAAGCTCTGTCGCGCGTTCCAGTGACCTGTGCAGCGACGTCTCCGTCTGTCCCGGCAGAGCGAACATCAGATCAAGTGTTATATTATGAAAGCCGGCTGACCGGATGCGACGAATAGCTTCTTCCGCCTCAGATGCCGAATGAGCACGGCCGATCGTTTTCAGCAATGCATCATCAAAGGATTGTACGCCGACACTCAGCCGCGAGACCCCATGTTGCTTCATCAGATCTAATTTTTCTTCATTCAGATTTTCAGGGTTCACTTCAACGGTGTATTCACGGATACCGGGGTGCTGCAGATGTTTCTCAACCATGTCCATCAGCCGGCTGAACTGTGCATCATTAAGTGCTGTCGGCGTTCCTCCACCGATATAGATCGTTTCTGCAGGCCCCATCGCCGCATAAAAGGCCATTTCTTTCTCCAGTGTATCCAGATAGGCATCCACCGGCTGATTTTTGATAAATACCTTATTAAAATCGCAGTAAAAACAGATATGATCGCAAAAGGGGATATGTATGTAGGCACCTCTTTCAACTCTGTCAGTCATCGTGACTCATCCTGAACACGGCCATGAAGGCTTCCTGCGGGACTTCCACATTCCCGACTGCCTTCATCCTTTTTTTACCTTCTTTCTGTTTCTCAAGCAGTTTGCGCTTTCTGGATACATCACCGCCATAGCATTTTGCAAGGACATTTTTCCGTAATGCTTTAATATTTGAGCGGCTGATAATCTTCTGGCCGATCGCAGCCTGAACAGGGATCTCAAATTGTTGCCGGGGTATCAGTTCTTTCAGCTTTTCTACAATAGCTCTGCCACGTTCATAGGCAAATTCTTTATGTACAATCACCGAAAGCGCGTCTACCTTTTCCCCGTTGAGTAAAATATCCATCTTTACCAGATCGCTGACTCTGTATCCGTCCATTTCGTAATCCAGAGAGGCGTATCCTTTTGTATTGGATTTCAGGGAGTCGAAGAAATCATACATAATCTCGGAAAGCGGGAGCGTATAAATGACATTCGACCGGTTTTCGTCAAGATATTCCATCGTCCTGAATTCACCGCGCTTTCTCTGGCAAAGTTCCATAACCGCTCCGATATAGTCGTTCGGCGTCATAATTGTCGCTTTAACATAGGGTTCTTCGATTTCATCGATGTATTTTCTCTCAGGCATATCTGCGGGGTTACCCACCCTGACCGTTGTTCCATCTGTCTGTTTTACCTTATAAATGACGCCTGGTGCTGTCGCAATCAGATCAATATTGAATTCACGTTCGAGCCGTTCCTGTACAATGTCCATGTGCAGAAGCCCGAGAAAACCGCAGCGGAAGCCGAACCCAAGTGCTTCAGATGTTTCCGGCTCATACTGCAGGGCTGCATCATTCAATTCCAGTCGTCCAAGTGCTTCGCGCAGATCATCATAGCGCGCATTATCTATCGGATAGAGGCCGCAGTAAACCATCGGATGCATCCTGCGGTATCCTGGCAGCGGCTTTGATGCCGGCTGTTCTGCAGAAGTGACTGTATCACCCACCCGCGTTTCATGCACAGACTTAATCGCCGCCGTAAGAAAACCGACATCACCGACGGTCAGGCTGTCACGCGTCTCTATCTTTGGCGTTGAAACACCGACTTCGGTGACTTCAAATATTTTACCATTTGACATCAGTTTTATTTTGTCGCCAACCTTCACAGTCCCGTCCGTCACACGAATGTAGACGACGACGCCTCTGTACGTGTCATACAGCGAGTCGAAAATCAAGGCACGCAGTGGCGCATCCGGATCGCCCTGAGGTGCCGGGATTTTTTCAATGATCTGTTTCAATATCTCATCTGTTCCGATTCCTTTTTTTGCTGATGCCAGAACGGCGTCTGATGCATCCAGTCCGATCACATCCTCAATCTCTTTCTTTACTCGATCGGGGTCTGCGTTTGGAAGATCAATTTTATTAATAACAGGTATAATTTCAAGGTTATTTTCCAGTGCGAGATAGACATTGGCCAGCGTCTGCGCCTCAACCCCCTGCGCTGCATCAACGACAAGTAAAGCCCCCTCACAGGCTGCCAGACTGCGCGACACTTCATAAGAAAAATCGACGTGTCCCGGTGTATCAATTAAGTGGAAAATATACGTTTCGCCGTCGGGTGCATGGTACGTCAGCTCAACCGCGTTAAGTTTGATCGTTATTCCGCGTTCCCGCTCCAGGTCCATGGCATCAAGGGCCTGCTCCTTCATCTCTCTTTTGGTCAGAGCCTGGGTTGCTTCGAGTATACGATCGGCAAGTGTTGATTTTCCGTGATCAATATGAGCGATAATTGAAAAATTACGAATATGCGACTGTCTGCTCTTTTTAGTATCCGACATGTACGGTCCTCCTGCTCTGATGAAAAGCCTGGCGAAACCAGGTTTTTCTGAACCTTTTATCCGCAAAACTTTGATCCTGTCTTAAAGTGCAAAAAAAAGCCGGTTCATGGATGATTATAACAATCACACCCGGCCGTTTCAACGCGGGCCGGCCAGAGGCAGGGACTGCTTTCAGAGGAAGACATGAATGATGTGCTCAACGATGGATGCGATGAAGTGGACACCGGACAGGAAAAAGGCTGATATTTTTTCTGAAATCGAGTCCCCCGCGCGCCCGATCTCCTCAGGCTCATCTGGCGAATCAGCCGGAGACAGAGCCGGAGCGTCATCCGTCGAAGACTCCGGTTCCGGAATCACAATCTGCTGTGTGGGCGTCATGCTTTGACTCGCATGCTGCGCTTCGCGTATGGATACGGAGCCATAAAGCACACAGATCAGAAGGAGGGAAAAGATCACCAGACTTTCGATTAATACTCTTTTGATCATGTTCAACCCCTCCTCCTTTTGGCTTGTCCTGTTACTCCATTTTATTCAATCTCAAAGAAAAACATGCCTGATCGTGCCAAAAATGAAAAAACTCCTGCATCAGACTTTTTCTTGCAGGAGCCGTCCAAAAAAACATATCAGATTCAATTCAAATGGATATCCGCCACTTTCAATGCGTGAAGTGCCCGACATTTTCCTGATTCACAAGGCTGTGAAGTGCGGCGTTCAGTCCCTGTGCCAGCACATTTCCCATCTTCTCAATAAAAAAATCAACCTCCTTCGGTGTGACCATCAGCCGGGTACCTGATGCACCCAGGGCTTCCTGAATCAGCTGTTCTTTTTCCTCTGTACTTAACGTGCCGACCATGCCAAGAAAGGCAGCCCTGTTTTCTTTACTCGGCATCTGCCAGGATCCGGGGTCTTCCTTCCTGCCAGGGGGCAGAAAGGATGGAACAAGCGAACTGGAAGGACTTGTATTGTTCATCTGGTGCCCGAGATGCCTTAGAACAAGATCCAGCACATCACTGGTGATCGTGACAGCATCAACAACGGTCGGGATACCGACGGCAATGACCGGAATACCGAGTGTGTCCCGGCTTAACTCCTTACGGTTGTTTCCGATTCCTGAGCCGGGATGAATGCCGCTGTCAGCAACCTGTATGGTTGTATTGACACGTTCAATCGATCGCGCAGCAAGAGCATCAACAGCAATCAGAAAATCCGGCTTCGTCTTTTCGATCACACCGAGGATGATATCGCTCGTTTCAATTCCTGTTACTCCCATAACACCCGGCGTTATGGCACTTACCGGCCGATATCCTTTTTGCACATTCTGCGGCTGGAGATCAAAAAGGTGCTTCGTGACAAGGACATTTTCCACAACCGCCGGCCCGAGAGCGTCCGGGGTCACTTTCCAGTTCCCAAGGCCAACCACCAGGCAGGTGGCATCATGAGAAATATTGAGGTCCTTTAGAAATTGCGCAAAGTAACGGGCAAAAACTTTCTCTGCTTTTTCCTCTGCTTCTGTGTCTCCGGACCTCAGTAATTTTGCCTCAAAGGTCAGATACAGTCCTGGTTTTTTTCGAATTGACGCAGCTGCATCAGGATGAATCCTCATCCGGGTTATGTTTATTCCATCTTCAACCTTTTCATCCATTGTCACCCCATTTAGTCCTGAACCCTTTTTTACACCTGATTCGATGGCAAGGTCTGTACGCACGCCATAATATTTTATATCCAGAGCGTTTTCCATTGATGATTCCTCCGTCCTGTCTTTCCTGTCTATTCAAAGGATGTTCCTTCTTCAAAATTTCATTCATACATTGCAAAAGCAAACGGGCTTTGATACAATACACTTTGTCAGTATGAATCACGTAAGGTATTATGGCTGCATTTCCGGGACCATCGCCGTTCCTGCAGCCTTTTGATTATGCCTGGCCGGGAATTTCATGATTTGGAGGTGAACGGAATGCCTAACATTAAATCAGCCATTAAACGCGTAAAAACAAGCGAAGCCAATCGTCTGCACAATGTGCAGATAAAGTCTGCCATGCGCACAGCGATCAGATCATTTAACTCAAAAGTTGATGATCAGGATGTTGAAGGTGCAAAAGCTGCTTTTCTGGCCGCAACGACCAAAGTTGATAAAGCTGCAAATAAAGGTTTGATTCACAAAAATAAGGCAGCCAATGAAAAAGCACGGCTGTCCAGAAAACTGAACGGTCTCAATGCATAAAGAGGGAATAAAAAAAGATCCGCCAGCCGGCGGATCTTTTTTTTACCCGATTTCACGATGTCTCTGATATCCTGTGAATAAGTAGTTCAAGGGCAAGAATTTTGTCAGCCTGTCCCGTTTTTATCTGATAATCCGTTTCTGTACATTTTTCCAGAGCATACTTCAACATAGATGGTGTATACAAACGCGTCTGTTCGCCCGCAAGTTTCACTGCGTACGGATGCACACCGATTTTTCCGGCAATACTTCTCTGAGTAAACCCCGCATCCCGATAACAGGCAACCTGATAGGTAATCCGAAATTGCCGCTCCAGGAGGGCGAGCAGCTTAAGCGGCTCCTCTTTCATACTGATCAGTTCATGAACCAGATGCAGCGCTTCTGCTGTCTTTTTCTGCATCACTTTATTGACAAGCAAAAAGACATTTGTCTCCAGTGATCTTGAACAGATCTCAAGGACAACCTCCCGGTCAACAGGACGCTCCCGTCCACAGTACAGCGCGCATTTTCCGGCTTCGCTGGCCAGCCGGGCCAGGTCTGTCCCCACAGAAGCAACCAGCTGTTCATGACCGCTTTTTGTGTAGACGGCACCGTACGAAGCAACAATCTGGCTGAGAATCTGATACAGAGTGTGATCGGATAATCCGTTCAGTTCATAGACCCGCGCCGATTTTTCAAGAGTTTTAACAAGCTTTTTTCTCCGGTCCAGTTTTTCATAAGGGGCAACGAGAAGCAATACGGTCCCGGGCGAAGGATTCTGGAGGTACTGTTCCAGTTTTTTCGGATTTTGTTCCACTTTCGGCTTGGCTCGTTCAGATGCCAGAAAATAGGAATTTTCGAGTATGACTGCCTTTTTTTCACCCAGAAAAGGAATCGTATCAGCATCCTCCAGCGCGGTCTCAAGTGATACTTTGAGCATATCATACGTGGATAGATTAAAATCACGGTCTTCGCCCTCAAGTGCTTCATTGATCAGATTTTTTTCCATCAGACGAATCAGATAATCCTGCTTTCCGAACAGAAGATAGACGGGTGCAAGGGGCTTTTGAATCGACAAATCAGCGTTTTTGGCTTTAACCATGTTCACCGCCCCTCTCTATCACTACTTTACCGTCTGAGCGATTTTCTGGCAAGAAGGAAAAGGGCAGCTTTTTCAAGCCGCCCTGATTTATATGAACGTCTGCGGGCGAAACCTAGGATAGCGCCGGCAGGACGATGCTCGATTCTGTTTCTATGTTATCCTATGTCGGTGCAAACTATGGGTGACAACGTATGACAGCCGGGAAAAATTATGGAAAATCACACTTAATCCTTTATCGCCGCCGTTTCGATACGAAGAATCTGCCGGTCATTGAAAAAGAAGCGGATGGCTCCGTCCCTGTCAGTTCGCAACGTTCGCATATTGTATTTGTTCAATTTATCCAGCACTTCAGCGTGCGGGTGTCCATATCGATTATTTTTACCTGCTGAAACGATACCGACAGACGGCCGGACCGACTGCAGCAACAGCTCCGAAGTAGATGTCCGGCTGCCATGGTGCCCGAGTTTGAGTATATCTACATGCAAAGCCGGGAATTGTGCTAATAAATCTCTTTCACCGTGAACAGACAGATCTCCGGTGAACAGCCATTTTTTTCGGCCAAGTTCGGTAAAGATCACGACGGAATTGTCATTACTTTCCGCGGATCGATCCAGACGGGCCATCACAGTAAATGGATGATCCCCTGTTGTGAATGTATCCCGGGATCTGACTGAGGCCAGTTGTGTCCCCTCCCGGACAGCCCTTTCGAACCATGCGATATCCTTCCCATCCGGGTCAAAATATGGACTGACAAGCATGCTTTTTATGGGTATCGATCCCACAAGGCTCTCCATACCACCGACGTGATCATGATCTCTATGTGTCAGAACGACAACATCAAGTTTATTGATCCGCATCGCTCTCAGCTCATGGAGAACGACATCTCTTCCGACTTCAAAGGGATGATTCTTTATGCGCCATTTCTCCTGAGAAAAAACCGGTGTCCCGCCACTGTCAATTAAAATATTTCCCTGTCTGTGCGGCAGCCGGATCAAGATACTGTCACCCTGACCCACATCAAGAAAAGTAACTGAGCCCAGGGGGTTTATCAGATCTGCGCCATATACCAGAAGATAAACCACCAGGAAGGATCCGATGGGGTAACACAAAGCCGATTTATTCTGCCGACTTTCCCACAGAATAAGGGCAACGGCAAATAAGACCACAGAACAGGCAAGCATCCACGGGGCCATCGCTCCATAATTCAGGTCAAGAACCGGATGATGGTAAAGGTAGAGCAGAATATTGTGGGGCACGAGCAGAAGGCTGTCCATAAATGACGACATGACCGGAGCAAACGATACGGAAAAGAGCGTCATAAAATAAGACACGGCAGCCACAGGAAGAATAATTAAAGTAATAAACGGAACAAAAAAGATGCTGAGAAAAAATCCGGTGAATGACAACTGATAAAACTGATAGACTGCAAATGGAAAAGCAGCTAATTCACTCATTACAGCCATCATAAAGACCCGGGTGAGTGGGGATCGATATTTCTGATTGATGATCGGGGCACATAAGATCACCATAAAAGTCACAGTGAACGATAGTTGAAAGCCGATGTCAAACACGACATAAGGGTCAAAAAAGATCATCATCAGGCAGGACAGACTGAGGACGTCCGTAATCAGAAGTTTATGACACTTCAGCAGGACTGATCCAAGTAACAGGCAGGCAGTCAGAGCCGATCTGACAACAGAAGGCTCTGCCCCAGTAACAACCGCATACAGTGGAATCAGAAACATAATGAGAACTGAGATATGCTCCCGAACCATACCGATTCTTTTCAGTACAAAATACAGACAACCAAAAATGACGGCAATGTGCATCCCCGAGACGACAAGCAGGTGCACCAGACCAAATAATTGATAGGCATTGGACAGGTTCGAATCAAATGCCTGGTCTTCCCCGAAAATCAGGGCATTAATCATCCCGGCCGCAGTCGGTGAAAACAGACTGTATATCCGGTCCACCTGATGCTGCCGAAACCGTTTCAGGTCATCCACCGGCGAGGCGCGGTCGTGGATAATCACCGGTGGCCCGTCCGCCTGAAGTTCCCGGAAAATATGATGCTTTTCAAGATAATCCCTGTAATTAAAGGCATAGAAATTTGTCGGGAGAGCGGGCCGGTCGAGAACCCCGGATACGCGGCAGACGAGTCCGGGCATAAGTCCGCGCTTTAGTTGCTCCTTCTCTGTCTCAGTACGTATCCTGTATGTAACAAGGACTGCTTCGTGTGAAGGCGTCTCCAGAATGTAACGAAGCTGGTCACCATCAATGACGGGGATCTCCCTTATTTTACCGGTCAACAGGTTCTGCCGTGGAGAGAGACCGGATGCATTGATTTGGAAAAAAAAGACATCCGCTGCAACTGCAACACCGATAACGGTCAGAGCGCCCAGCATCAGGAACTTTTTCCTGATGCAGAGAAAGATTCCGTAACAGGCGAGAAGAACAAGCGGTACAGCAGGCTGCGTTCCTGCTGCGGCCCAGGCCGACAGGCAGGCACAAAAAGCTGCCAGATGCCATTTTGAGGTCAGCGTGATCATGTGCTGTGATGAAATAACCGTTTTTCCTGATCCCTGAAATGGCGCAACTCTTCTTCCCCTGCCCCGTGGATCTTCAGCTGATGAAGCACGGATTCCACAAAGTTAAGCTGCTTCTCATCCTCTTTACCTGTCCTGTCAAAAATATGACGAAAGGGTACTTTTTTCACTTCTACCCCTGCCTGGCGGTACAGTTTTCCCGCATAAGGGTCATTCCGGTAATCATTTGTATAATAGACGCGACGGATTCCCGCCTGAATAATCGCCTTCGAACAGGGCAGGCAGGGATAATGCGTGACATAAATCTCCGCACCGTCAGTCGACTCGCCGAATTTGGCACATTGCAGTATGGCATTCATTTCTGCATGAATGGTGCGTACACAGTGTCCGTCCACGACGTAGCATCCTTCATCAATACAATGGACACCTCCGGAAATAGATCCATTATAGCCTCCGGCGATGATCCGTTTGTCACGGACAATGGTCGCACCGACCACAAGCCGTGTACACGTACTGCGTGACGCCAGTAAATGACTTTGCGCCATAAAATATTCATCCCAGGATAGTCTGTTCATCGAGACATTCCTCCATCTTTTGGGTTTTCATTCTGTATCTTATTTTATCAAATAAATACTGAAAAATCGTATTCTTCCGATGAACAGTTCGTACTCAATGCCTGTAATCAATGAAGGGTTGCAGAGGGTTTGAGCTGTTCCAGCGACTTTTCTCCGATGCCGGAAACTTCTGTCAGCTCCTCCAGCGACTTAAAGGGCCCTTTTTCCTGCCGGTATTGAATAATCGCTTTCGCCTTGGATGGCCCGATACCCGGAAGGTTCTGCAAAGTCTGTTCATCTGCCGTGTTGACGTTCACCTTCTGTCCCGGACTTTCTTCACCACTCGAAGGCGCCTGAGCCGGAGCTGTCGACGCCGAAGGTATACCTTCAGGCGGCTTTTCCCCCTTTTCCGGAATATAAATAACCATCTCGTCGACGACCTTTTGTGCCAGATTAATTTGATCCTCGTCTGCTTTCTTCGTTAATCCTCCCGCCCGGTTGATCGCGTCACTGACCCTTTCTGTCTCCTTCATCCGGTATATGCCCGGCCGGTTTACCTCACCTTTGATGTCCACAACAATTTCGTTTACCGGCGTTTTCTGCTCAGGACGGCCTGCCTCCTCTGTTTTCGATTCCTGAGTCTGATCAAAAATGTCCTGCGTCTTTAATGCTTCTGCGGCTTTCAAACCACTGAAATGCCTGTACGCGAAAAAAAGTGACAGACAGGCGACGATGATCAGCAGAATGATCATGAACTTGTGATCTCTCCATATTTTTTCCATACGTCACATCCATTCTGAAAAAATACACCGACAGCAGGATCCAGCCGAACATACATATTTCATGAATTCTGTTCATAAAGTTTCAGAAGGATAACGAACAGAATGAGGTGAAAGAATGAGGATCGGCGTGATTGGTACCGGAACGATTGGATCGCTGATCGTCGGTGCGTTCATTAACAGTAAATCCGTCAAGCCAAAAAACATATACGTCATGAACCGGACCCGTGAAAAAGCACTTGCTGTGGCTGAAAAATTTCAGGGTGTAAACGTCTGCAGATCCGCGGAAGAGACGATTCATTCGTCAGACATCATTGTGATTTGCGTCAAACCGCTGCAATTCTTTCCATTGCTGGAACCGCTGCGCAGTCTGTGGCATACAGATCAGCTGGTGATATCTGTCACCAGTCCGATATCGGTTCCACAGCTGGAAAAACTGATCCCCTGCCAGGTAGCAAGAGTCATTCCCAGTATTGTGAATGAAGGACTGAGCGGTAACACACTGGTTACGTTTGGTACACGAATGACTGATTTTCAAAAATTTAAGCTTTGGAACCTTTTGGGGAATTTTTCGAAACCTGTTGAGATCAATGAGGAAAATATCCGTGTTGCATCAGATCTGTCCAGCTGCGGTCCTGCATTCCTGTCTTTTTTTCTTGAAAAGATGATTGATGGGGCAGTTGAGACAACATCTGTTTCCCGAAAAGAGGCCAGTCAGCTGGTCACAGAAATGATTATCGGGTTCGGCAGGCTGCTGGAGGATAATTCATATTCTCTTCCTGAACTCAGAAAAAAGGTTACTGTCGAAGGGGGCATCACAGGCGTGGGTCTGAATATTCTGGAACAGGCTTATCATTCCGAATTTAACCGACTGTTCGCAGCAACACAGAAAAAATTCATTGAAGATCATCAGAAAGTAGACCCTCAGTTTAAGGTTCTGGATGATTAACAGCTCAGGCCTGCTTCCTTTCTTAATATCTGTTCGGTTCAGGCGAACGGGTTTCCTGCCTGAAAATGTGACGATTTATTGAATAGAATATGAAGTGAAAATTCAATCAGTGGGGTTTCTTTATTCCCACTGATTGTTTGTTGAACCCAGCGGGCTGCTGCGGGCAGTAAGACCCCCACCTCAGGGTCATGAGGGTAAACGGAACAGCCCCACGTGGGGTCTTACTGCCCGTTCAAACAGGATAAAAAAACTAAGTCCCTGACGAAGCCAGAGGCTTAGTTTTTTTGATACGATGTAATCCATAGAAAGAGCCGCTTACAACGGCTTTTTTTCCAGCGTATAAACAGGGGCATCTCCCCATAATTTTTCCAGTTGATAGTAGTCACGCTCGTCTTTGTGAAAGACATGGGCAACAACGTCCCCCATATCAATCAGAATCCAGCGTGCCTGATCGTATCCCTCCATACGCCTTACTGTCAGACCTTTAGCCTCCGCAGCCTTTTTCAGCGCAGTTGCGATAGCTTGTACCTGTTTTTCCGAATTGCCATGGCAAATAATAAAATAATCAGCCATTATAGAAATTCCGGTCATTTTTAACATAATCAGGTCCTGAGCTTTTTTATCGTCCGCAGCTTCGGCAAGATATTTTACGAATTCCTCACTGTTCATTAAGTCACCTCATTGATTATTTTGGGAACCGACAAGATCATTATATGCGAAAAATGTATCTGGGTAGACACGCTGATGTTGATCGAGAAGATGCGTGATGGTTCTCAACAGTTCTTCAAAGACTGCTTCATCCAAACTGTTTTCTGCCGCTTTCCGGACATCCTCAACACCCGGGAAATCCCTTCCCGGCTCAATATAGTCGGCAAGGAAAATAATTTTTTCCAGACGGGTCATATCTTTCTTCCCGGTTGTATGATAAGTGATTGCGTTCAGAATGTCCCTGTCCTTCACCCCCAGTGTTTGCTCAACATAAGCGGCTCCGGCAGGGGCATGCCATAAATTATTCGAATACAAGAGATACTCATTGGAAATATCCGGATGCTGCTCAATCAACTGTCTCAACTTCTTATCAGGAAAATATTTGACAATGTCATGAAGCATTCCTGCAAGACGTGCTTTATCCACATCCGCTCCAAACCTCGCAGCGAGCTTTCCGGCGGTTTCGGATACGCCGAGCGAATGCCTGTAACGTTTATCAGGAAGCATTTCCCGGATTGTGCTCTGAGCTTCTTCAATCTTCATAAAGCCGTCTCTCCTTTATATATTTTATCACTTCATCAGGCATCAGGTAACGGCAGGAGCGTCCCTGCTTCAGCCTTTTCCTGATCATACTTGATGAGATATCAATCAGAGGCATATCGATATAGGTAACGTCTGCATGAGCAGGATTTCCAGTTGCATAACCCTTTCGCTGGAAACCGATAAAAGAAGTCAGTCTGCGCAATTCTTCTATTCCATGCCACAGAGGCAGATCATCGACCATATCTGCTCCCAGTATAAAATAAAATTTATTGTCAGGTTCGTTTGCTTTCAGTTCCCGTAATGTATCTACGGTATAAGAAAGTCCCTTTCTCTTTATTTCGACCAGCGAGCATTTGAAATGGGCGTTACTCCTGATTGCCCGCCTGACCATCTCGACACGATCATTCGCATCGGTATGGGCTGTTTTACCCTGAATATGAGGGGGCCGGTAACTGGGCATGAACCAGACTTCATCAAGTGCACAGGATTCCATGGCTTCTTCGGCAATCAGGAGATGGGCCAGATGCGGCGGATCAAAGGTGCCCCCAAGCAGTCCTATTCTCTTCATCCCTGTTTTCTTCCCCGTCTTTCCGGAAGTTCAATCCGTCTGTGTTTTTCCGATTCCCTGTATAAAACAAAAGTGTGTCCGATCACCTGAACCAGTTCCGATGTCGTCTTCTTCGCACAGAGCGTGCCGGCTTCTCGGACGTCTTCAAAAGTATTCTGGAGCAAAGAGACTTTAATTAATTCTCTTTTATCCAGAACAGCACTTAATTCATGATAAAGCTGATCCTGTAATCCGGATTTTCCAATCTGAAAGACTGGTTTAAGCGGATGAGCCAGTTTTTTTAAATACTTGATTTGTTTTCCAGTCAGCATACTTACGTTAAATTCCCTTCCCTTTCAATTTACCCTTTGATGATGGAGGATCGCATCGAAATGTCTATTCCTTCAGGCGCCCGGGCCAAAATGATAGCGCCCTCACCCTTTACTGAAATCCATCCAAGACCTGAGAACACAATATCTGTATCCCTGTCCCGGGTTTTCATCTCGCATTGCATGAACTTCAGTGGTTGGGTGATTCCTGCCGGCGGAGCAAGCATCCTGCCAAATTGACTGGCATACAGTTCATCCGCGTGTTCCGTCTTTGTCCGATGAACAGGCAGCGCATTTGCCACATAGACGATCAGGGATCTTTTGCCCGGTCCGGAATAATCGATACGGCCGATTCCCCGAGAAAGAGCGTCTGATCCTCGCCCAGCTGGTAGACTCTCGGTTTGATTTCTTTATTGGGCATGATTTTTTTATATTCACCGGAACTGACAAAATGGGCAGCCTGATGCGGATTAATGACACCCGGCGTGTCATACAGTACGCGACCATCGTCAAGAGGGATACCGATAAAATCAAGGGTGGTTCCTGGAAAATGCGATGTCGTAATGACAGATTTCCCGCCGGAAGCTGCCCGGATCAGATGATTAATAAAAGTTGATTTACCCACATTTGCTGCACCGACAATATAAACATCCCGGCCCCGTCTGTAATGATCGATACGGCTGCTGACTTCATCAATGCCATGGTTTTTCGCTGCGCTGATCAGCAGAACATCCACCGGGTGAATACCCTTCGCTTTAGCTGAGCGTTTCAGCCAGCTTTTCAATTTATTCGGATTCGTCGATCTGGGAAGCAGATCTTCTTTATTACCGACCAGGAGCACCGGATTGTTCCCGATGAAGCGGGTCAGATCATCAACCCAGCTGCCGGAGACATCAAAAATATCGATCAGATATACGATCAGGGCGTCCACAGAAGCAATTTGCGAAAGAAGCGAAAGAAAATTCTCTCCCTTCATGGGTACATCCTCAATTTCGTTATAATGTCTCAGTCGAAAACAGCGTCTGCAATAGACCGGCTGGCGGTCGAGTGCCGCAGGAGGGGCATAACCGGGTTCATGCTCGTTTTCTGTCTGAATTTTCACGCCGCAACCTTCACAAAAGATGTCGGTCATTTCGCCTCAGTCCTCCCACTTCAGCCAGCCACGCCGACGCATTCTGGCCATAATAAAACGCTCAAGTATCCGATTGAACCGGGTTGTCCATGCATCACTCTGCGCAATCGGCGAAACAAGAATAGTATGCGCCCCTACTTTATTACCGCCCCACACATCAGTCATAATCTGATCACCGACCACGACCACCTGATCTTCACTGAGATTCATTTTACGGATGGCCCGTCGGAATCCATAAGGCAATGGTTTCTGAGCGCGATAAATATAGGGCACTCCTGCCGGATCAGAAAAAGTCCGAACCCGCTGTTCACTGTTATTTGACACAATCATGGACATGATACCGGCTTTCTCAAGCGAATGAAACCACTCAATCAATGCCGGTGTGATTCGTGGTTCATTCCAGGCAACGAGCGTATTGTCCAGATCTGTAATCAAACCTCTGATCCCCTTTGCGATCAATAACTCCGGACTTATATCTAAAATTTTATTTACGTGTTCGTCTGGCAAAAAATTTTTAAGCAATGACTTAGCACCTCAGCTTCTGATTACATTTTCCCACATGTTGTCTATTATACCAAGTCCAACCGCAAATTTTTTAAAAATACAGCTTCTGACGTCTGCTCTCATTATGCAGGAACATCGACCAAAAGAACATAAATATTTCGACATTGGTCGACAAACCTGTTTTTGTGGATAACCTTGTCCACATTTGTAACATGAAAAAGTGTACGATTTCCGGACTATGTAATAAAAAACATTCATTTTATCCACCGTTGGCTGTGGATAAATGAGTGTTTGTCGATCATACCAGATCATGCTAGAGTAATTCTAGAGGACTTGAACTTGTGGAAAGGAAGTGCCCCATAAAGGGATAAAATGGAAAATCTTTCTGATGAAATGTTGGTTGAAGCTTATGTAAAGGCAAAGAAATATGATTTGAGTGACGAGTTCATTAAACTTATCGAAGGTGAAATCTCCAGAAGAAAGCTTAATCGCTCCCTGCATCAGCAGCAGCTGATCTGATACCCTCTATGGCAGAAAAAGCAGCCGGATGCTGCCTGCTATCCGGCTATTTAAAAAAGGGACGTTTTTTCCAGGTCTAATAAGGAAGTCCGCTCTGCCCGGGACTCCCCTGTCCAGACCGGACATTAATACACGTATGCTGCTCCGACAATGATTAGCAGAATAAACAGAACAACAAGCAATGCAAATCCTGATCCATAACCGCCTGAGTAACTCATCTACTATCAGCTCCTTAAAAGAAAGTACAATATACTTTATTCTCCGCCACTTTCTTTGACTGGGCATCTGAAAATCTGTCAGCCAGGTCAGTCTCCAGGTACAGGCACGGGACATGATGAATGCCCATAAACTAAAAGATAACAGCTTACGCATTCATTATGTGTCTGGGGAGTGGATCAATATGCTTTCAGTCGCTACCGGAATGGCCTGCATGTTTAAACAGATTCTGCTGCTTGTTTCTTATGTAAAGAACAATGCTTTCCCGCAACCCCTGTCACCTTCTGAAGAACAGGAATATCTGCGTCTGATGGCAGAAGGAGATCAGGACGCACGCAACAAATTAATTGAACACAATCTCCGCCTTGTCGCCCATATTGTCAAAAAGTTCAACAATACCAAAGAAGATACGGACGATCTGATATCCATCGGCACGATCGGGCTGATTAAAGCTATTGAAAGTTATTCAAGTGGAAAAGGGACGAAACTGGCGACATTTGCCGCCAGATGTATAGAAAATGAAATACTGATGCATTTACGGGGGCTGAAAAAGACGCGGAAGGACGTTTCTCTGAATGACCCGATTGGTCAGGATAAGGAAGGAAATGCGATCTCTCTGATCGATATTCTGAAGTCGAGAAACAAAGATATTGTCGATGAAATTTCACTGATTCTGGAAACAAAAAAAATTTACGGGGCCCTGGATGTACTGGATACGCGGGAAAGAGAGGTCATCATCGACAGATTCGGACTGAATAATCAGGATGAACTCACGCAGCGCGAAATCGCAGAAAAACTGTCCATTTCCCGCAGTTATGTCTCCCGAATTGAAAAAAGAGCGCTGATGAAACTTTTTTATGAAATATACCGCAGGCCGGGTCGTTAATTTTTCACCTCTCACAGGTTGATGAAACATCATTTCTCTTTTTTCTTTTCCGGTACCATGATACACTAAGGGCAGAGAAAATGAATGATGGGAAGTGAAACGGATTGGAATCTGACTCTGAAACCAAACATGTACATGTCATCGTTGAAGGTAAGGTACAGGCTGTGGGATTTCGATATTTTACCTGGCAGACAGCGCGTGAACTAAAAATTACCGGATGGGTGAGAAACCGGGATGATGGCAGCGTGGAAATTGAAGCAGAAGGGAAAACGGATGCTGTAAACACATTTGTTAATCAAATAAAAAAGGGAAGTCCATTTTCTAAAGTCAGGCATGTGGATGTGCAGGTTTATAAACACAGCGGGAACTTTTCAACATTTGAGATCCGGGATATGTACTGATCCCGGTGAACATTTCCGGCTGGCCAGAAAACACAACCGAACATACATTTGAGCTTTAACAGGGCAGCGATGATCACGTCCGCACGGTTTTCATCGCTGCCCTGTTTTTCACTTACGGATAACCTTACACGTACAAACTAGAGATCGCAGGAAGCCTCACGCAGGCAAGTTTCTTTCGGGCGCTCACTGATCATCCATCTGCTCTTCTTTTAATTTCGTTGTCCTCCAGTAGAAGAAAACAGACGCCAGCAGGAATGAAAAGCTGGTTATCATCAGAACTTCTATTTTCCATGGTTCGACTAACATGTCCGGAATCACTGTTCCGATATACATAAATAAGCTGATAAACAGGCAAAGCATCCCTGTTCTGCGACAATCTGCTATTCTCTCATCCAGATGTTTCCCCTGATCTCCCATAACCATCCCTCCGTACCTATTACTCTATCATGACAGATAAAGATTTTGTACGGTATTTTATGACAAAAAAACTGCCCGGATTTCCGGACAGTTCCCATAGCCTATTTATTTATTCCAGGGCCTGCTTCAAATCGTCAATCAGGTCGTCACCGTCTTCTATCCCTACGGAAAGGCGAATCAGTCCATCGGTTATGCCCAGCTCTTCACGACGCGGCTTCGGAATTGAGGCATGAGTCATTTTCGCTGGAACAGAAATCAGGCTTTCCACAGCCCCAAGGCTTTCTGCCAATGTAAAATAACGCACACGCGAGAGCAGCTTATTTGCGTTTTCCTCACTTCCAACATCAAAAGAAATCATACCGCCAAATCCATCAGCCTGCTTCTCTGCCAGCTCATGGCCCGGATGACCGGGAAGACCCGGATAATACACTTTGCGCACTTTTCCATGACCTTCAAGAAATGCTGCGATGCGACGGGCATTATTTTCAATCTGTTCCATGCGCAGAGCAAGTGTCTTTACGCCTCTGATCAGCAGCCAGGCATCCTGAGGTCCGGGAATGGCGCCAACAGAATTCTGAATAAACCCAACTTTTTCAGCCAGCTCATCAGAATTTACCGCAACCAGTCCGGCTACAACATCACTATGACCGCCAATATATTTCGTCGCACTGTGCAATACAATATCAGCGCCAAGCAGAAGAGGATGCTGCCAGTACGGTGTAGCAAACGTATTATCAACAATCAGCAGCAGTCCGTGTTCATGTGCCTGTTTTGCTGTTGCTGCAATGTCTGTGATCTTCAGCAGTGGATTAGTCGGAGTTTCCAGATAAATCGCTTTTGTCTTTTCTGTGATGGCAGCTTCCACCTTCTCCGGATTGCTGGTATCCACAAAGGAAGCAGTTATACCCAGACGCTTGAACACCTTGTCAATCACCCGAAATGTCCCACCATACACATCATCGGTGATCACCACATGGTCACCGCTGTTAAGCAGCATCAGTACCGATGAAATTGCAGCCATTCCTGATCCGAAGGCAAAGCCGGCTTTTCCGAATTCAAGAGACTTGATCAGTTCCTCCAGGGCGCTGCGCGTTGGGTTGACCGTCCGTGAATAATCATAACCTTTTGTTTTTCCGACAGCTTCCTGTTTATACGTACTCGTCTGATATATTGGAACAGAGACCGCACCTGTAAAGGGATCTCCGAAAGCACCAGCATGAATCACTTTCGTCTTTGGTTTCAATGGATGTCTCTCCTTTTCGTCCGTTTTGTGTCTTATGATCCGTAAATACCTTCACTTAAATAACGTTCACTTGAATCCGGGAAAACAACGACGATATGGGTACCCGGCTTTGCAGAAGAAGCTTCAATCAGCGCAGCATG
Source organism: Sporolactobacillus sp. Y61 (assembly GCF_040529185.1). Taxonomy (NCBI): domain Bacteria; kingdom Bacillati; phylum Bacillota; class Bacilli; order Caryophanales; family Sporolactobacillaceae; genus Sporolactobacillus; species Sporolactobacillus sp. Y61. The sequence continues at coordinate 2,726,732 of NZ_CP159510.1, forward strand.
CAGGGCGGCGCCTGATGAGCTGCCGACAAGAAGCCCTTCGCGTGAGGCCACTTCTTTCAGTCTGCGAAACGCATCATCATCACTGACCGTATGAATCGCATCAAATAAGCCCGTATTGACGAATGAAGGTATAAATTCCATGCCGATGCCCTCAATCCGATGCTCAGCTGGCTTCCCGCCGTTTAAAATGGAGCCAATGGGTTCGACCACTACGGTTTTGATCTGAGCATTTCTTTTTTTCAAATACGATGCAGTCCCGGTGAAAGTCCCGCCGGTTCCGGCCCCTGCAACAAAAATGTTAACCTTACCCTTAGTGTCTTCCCATATCTCCGGTCCGAGTGTATGAATATAGGCATTCGGATTCTCTTCATTTTCAAACTGATTTGGGCAATAACTGCCGGGAATTTCGGAGACGAGCTGCTTTGCCTTTGCCACAGCTCCGGTCATCCCCTGACCGGTGGGCGTGTGTATCACTTTGGCTCCGAGAGCTTTCATCAGCGTCTGCTTCTCCATGCTGAACTTTTCGGGTACACAGAAAATGACGTGAATCCCTTTCCCGACCGCTGCAACGGCAAGGCCGATACCCGTATTTCCCGCAGTCGGTTCGATCAATGTGCCGCCGGGCTTCAGTTTTCCGGCAGACAGCGCTTGATTGACAAAGTGTTCACCGAGCCTGTCTTTCACACTGCCGCCTGGATTGAAATATTCGCATTTCGCATAAAGATGAACACCCTCAGGAACAGGAAAGCCGTGCAGTTCAATCAGCGGCGTCTTTCCCACCAGTTCATGAACATTTTGATATAATGCCATCAAGATTCCCCCATATATTTTTTTCAGAAGACATCAGTCGGTGCTGCAACAGACATCTGCCTCGGAAAAATATACAAAGCGTTTAAAGCTGACGGCGCCAGCACGTCCACCTGACATGTCAGGCACTATATCCTGTTTATCCATGTGTTTCCATCTCCTTAAGCAGTGCAAGTACAAACTCAGCCGAGTTTTTTGCCGCTTTTTCAAGAAATTGATCAAATGAAATTTCCGATTGCTTTCCGGCAATATCAGACAGCGCTCTGACAATGAGAAAAGGAACGCCAAACTGGTAACAGACCTGAGCAATAGCAGCAGCTTCCATCTCAACCGCCTTCAGCTCCGGCAGCAGGTGCTTCAATGCATCGATTCGATCTGAATCGGACATAAATGAATCTCCGCTTCCAATTACGCCATGGACCGTTCTGTGTCCGGTGATCACTTTTTGGGCTGCATCTGTTGCTATTTCCGACAAGTGCCCGTCTGGTATAAAAGCAGGGGGCATACCGGGGATCTGACCATACTGATAGCCAAATGCCGTTGCATCCGCATCATGGTGAATAACCCTGGAGGAAATCACAACATCGCCAATATCCAGGGCCGCATCCGTACCACCTGCAGATCCTGTATTGATCACTGCATCCGGGTGAAAATGATCAATCAAAAGTGTTGTTCCGATTGATGCATTAACTTTGCCAATCCCGGACTGCAGTAATACCGTCTCGATCCCTGCCAGTTTCCCGGAGAAAAACCGGGAATGTGCGATCTCCGTCTCCTTTGGCTGGTCCATTTTGCTTTTAAGGATATGGATTTCCTCTTCCATTGCTCCGATCAATCCCAGTCTCATCAATATACCTCCGATTTAATCTTCTTTTATCGCAAGAATCATCCAGACAAATTCATTCATTTGTTTAAAATAGGGAACAAAATGATTCATCCGAAACATCTCATACAATTCTTTTCGCAGCGGATAATATTCAGTGCGGAGATCCTTAAGCAGATTATAATAGCCCTTCCGCTTTGCCTCCAGCTCGATTCTTTTACGCTCCATTTCACTTCCGAACAGCGTATCTGCAAAAACGATTCTGCCCTGCGGGGTTAACAGCGTTCGATATTTTTCAAGAGCAACCGATTTTTCCTGATGGTTCAGGTGATGAAAAGCATACGAACTGACAATACTGTTAATGGGTACATCCGGTGGCGTAAAATCAATGAAATCTCCATCTGATAAATTGATATTCGGCAGTTTTTCTTTTGCTTTCTCCCTCATTTTTTGTGAAGGCTCTATGCCATAAACTTCCAGACCCTTCTCAAGCAGTTTGCCGGTCAGATTGCCTGTTCCGACACCAAATTCCAAAACAGTGCCTCTGGCCTGTCCTGCGACTGCTTCAAGAATTTCAGGGTAGTTCTGGAAGACTTCGTGATACTCCGGAAGACCGCCGGCAACCGAGCGGTCATAATCAACCGCCCATTTATTAAACGCCTGAATAAATTCGCGTCCCATTTATATTCACTCCATTATATTCATCTTGCTGAGTTACACTATTCATATATTAAAGGTATGATTAATTGGTTTAAAGGTAACACAATTCATCGTGCCAATCAATCACCAGAGAAAAGAAACCCGATCCAGAATACCGGACCGGGACAGGTACCTATACAAATACTTAACCGCTTTATTCACCGGGCTTTTTCAAATCGTCCGCCTGCCATTTTCCATCCTGATACACGAGATGAACGACATAGATCGACCCCTGTTCATTTTTGGGAGACACACGTGCCAGAGAACTGTTTGGTGAACCTCCATTGCCCAGCCAGTGAATCGTCATATTACCTGATTCTATCCCTGTTGCTGCAGAGATCGCCGCCACCTGGGCATTCCAGTCTGCAGAGCCAATTTCATAGGACGCCTGATGGCTTTCACCGGATCCCGCGGATGATGACGAAGAACTGCTTTCACCCGAAGCGGAACTGGCTGATTCATCATTTGGCACCTGCCCTGATTCATCAGATTCCGCTGATGAATCAGCCGCTGATGAGCCGTCCGTTGAAGAAGATTCGGAAGAACTGCCCGCCTGGTTTTCTGATGAGGAGACTCCCTGATTTTCCGACTGACCGGCTGGTTTTGCCGCCGGCCGGTCTGCCGATGTATTGAATACTGAAATAAGAATAATACATCCAACAGCCAGGATAAGCAGGGACACAATTCCGATGCTCCAGTTCAGGATCCGATCGGTTTTGCTTTTACGCCGCTCATAGCGGGATGAGTATCCTTTTCCCCGATGGTTTCTCATCATTCAGGTATCCTCCTTTTCAACACATGACAAAATCACATGATATAACCTTCGGAAGAGATAACGTGTCCTGTCGGTACATAGTATAAATCCACCACGAATAAGCCGCGATTTACGTCAGGACAGCAGCCCCATTTTATCCGTTATTCAACCTTTAAGATTTTCACACGGATATCGCCGCCAGGTGTATTGACATTCACTTCTTCCCGACAGAAAGACCAATCAGTCCTTTAGCCATTGGCGAATCATTCGAAATCTTTCCTGCAAACGGATCAGATTCAGCACTGCCGACAATCTGATAGGTTTCTTCATCGCCATCCGGAAGTTCTTTGAACGTCACGGACTTGCCGATTTTAACAACATCTGTCGTTTCATCATCTTCAATAATTACGGAATTACGTATCATCTGTTCAAGCTGCAGAATACGCGCCTCAACAAAAGCCTGTTCATCTTTTGCAGCATCGTACTCGGAATTTTCAGAGAGATCTCCGAAACCGCGTGCGATCTTTATTCTTTCAACAACCTCTTTACGTTTTTCCGTCTTCAGATATTGTAATTCCGACTCCAGCTTAGCCTTTCCTTCAGCTGTCATATAATGAAGTTTCTCTGCCATGGATTACCCACACTCCTAAAAAAATTTATCCATTTATCTATATACTGTATTGAAAGCGGCCATTCCGGAAGATTACAGATACCTAATCATTCAGGCATCTGCCCCTGTCTTCCAGAACAGCCTTGATCTTTGTCGCCATTAAATCAATGGCGACTGTATTACTGCCACCCTCGGGAATAATAATATCCGCAAAGACCTTCGTAGGTTCACAGAACTGACGATGCATCGGCCGGACAGCGGTAAGATATTGATTAATCACCGACTCGACACTTCTGCCTCTTTCCTGTGTATCACGAAGCAGCCGGCGAATAATACGAAGATCTGAATCCGTATCCACAAATACTTTGATATCCATCAAATCCCGAAGCCGTTTTTCCTGGAGGATCAGGATTCCTTCCAGGATGATTACATCCTTTGGTTCGACGGGTACAATTTTATCAGATCTTGTATGTACTGTATAGTCATATACTGGTTTTTTTATCGGATGAAACCGCAGCAGCTCCTTCACTTGATCAATCAAAAGATCCGTATCAAAGGCCAGCGGATGATCATAATTTGTCAGCAGGCGTTCTTCCAGAGGTTTATCATCCTGCGCTTTATAATATGAATCCTGTTGAATCACCGCAATAGACTTATCAGGAAAATAACGTGAAATTTCTCGGGTAACAGTTGTTTTTCCTGATCCGGAGCCTCCTGCAACTCCGATCACAATTGGTTTTTCTCTGGTCACGTTGAACGCTCCTCCACTTTCACTTACTACTCTTTTTCGTGCTTACGGCAAGCCCGTCTCCAACAGTAAGGAAAATCGTATCAAAACCCTGCTGCCTGACCAGAAAGTGATTATAACTGTCTACTTTTTCAACGAGCCTGCGCAGCTGTTTTTTCTTAATGCCTTCTATATCACAGACCAGGCCATGAAACAGGACATTGTCCGTGATAATAATCCCATCATCAGACAATAAATCGGCGTATACGGGAAACAGATGTTCATACTGTGCCTTAGCCGCGTCGAAAAGAATCAAATCGAATGGGGCTGCCTGCCGCACTTCAGGAAGTTCACGGGTGGCATCCCCTTCAATAACATGGATGGAGGACTCAAACCCCATTGATCTGATGTTTTCTTTTGCCTCCCTTATCATATCTCTGTCGCGTTCAACGGAAGAAATATCGACATCAGCGCCTGCTGCAAGGCGCATCCTGATCGACGAATAACCGATCGCCGTACCCAGTTCCAGTATATGCTTCGGGTTTTTCCAGCGTATCACCTGCTGAAGAAAAGCCATGGCAGCCGGATGCATAATGGGAATATAGATCTCATGTGCCTTCTTCTCCATCCGCCTTAGCAGATCATTCTCAGATTGGGTGAATGAAGCAGCATAATCAGATAATTTACTAAAATCGATCAATGACCTGCGCTCCTCTTTATCAGGGCTGCTCTTTTGCCCATTCCTGACGATATTTGTCGACTATTTTCTGATGTCCGGCAAACGACTTTGAATAATAAATCTTACCATTGGGCCGCGCATAGAAAAACAGATTATCGGATTTAACCGGATTCAGCACGGCCTCTATCGCATTCGTTGCCGGGCTGCCGATTGGACCCACCGGCAATCCGGTTCTTGTATACGTATTAAATGCGTTATCCTGGCGAATATCTTTTAACGAATAATCGCGACTTCTTTTCTGCCTGCCGTAGATCACCGTTGTATCAGATTCCAGCCTCATATGCTTATTCAGACGGTTATAGAAAACACCTGCAATTTTCCTTCTGTCCTGTTCACCCGGTGCTTCCTGCTCAACAAGTGATGCCAGTGTCAGAACTTTGTGTAAGGATCCGAGCTGCCCCTTTTTTATCTGACTTTCGTATCTTTCAGCTGTTTTCCCTGTCTCCTCAAGCATCGGATCAATCATCTGATCAAGAGTCAGTGGTTTCTTTGTTTTCTTGAACCGATAGACCCCGGGTGCAAGATAGCCTTCCAGCGGATAGATGTTTCCGCGTTTCAGAATTTCCTCTGTGAGAAAAGAAAATCGTTCCATGTAATGTGATTTCACGTAATCAGGATTTCTAAGATCATTGAGAATCTCTGATTTTTTCAGATCTGATACTTTCGCCATCCGGTCAGCTATTTCACTGATCCACATGCCCTGGCGGACATCAATGAGATAAACAAGATCATGATGTCTCCCCCTTTCAAGGCTGTCCATCAGATTGTTGACCGACATGGCGCGATTAAAGGTATAAGTACCTGACTTATAGGTATTCAGATGGTTCCATTTGGCATAGAATTCAAACGCCCAGGCTTTCTGAACCAGTCCTTTTTTTTCGAGAATCCGGCCGATGTCGCCCACTGAGCTGCCTGACGGTATGGTTACCGCTACCGGATTTTTATTTTGCGGGTCTGTCGGGCTCAGCAGATGCTTATAATAACCGAAAGCTCCCCAGACGGCAAATGCCAGCAGGATAACCAAACAGACGGCAACGCCTGTCCACCATTTCCAGCCTGTTTTTTTATTCACTGTTCGAGACGCTCCTTTCTAGAGTACCCCAACCATTATACACTATGTTTCGTCAAATTTTGTGCTTCATTAACGGATTAAGCCGCTTCACGGGTTCAATATAAAAACCCCCGCATTCCACAGGGGCTGCCCGTTCATACATCTTCTTCATCGCTGAACGTATTGATCATTTCTTCAACAACATCCCATTCCTCATCTGTCTCGATCGGGAAAAGTTTGAAGTCATCGTCCTCTCCCTCATAACGGAAAGCAAAAACGTCTTCTTCATCTGCGTCCTCATCTGCCTCTTCCGACGGTGTGACAACAACATAAGATTTATCTGTCTCAGGAACGTCAAAATAAAATAATACATCGAACAGATTCTCACTTCCGTCTGGCTCCGGAATCACAATCCGTTCCCCTTCGTCCCCGCTTGGCTGTATGATCGGGTAATGACCGGGATCACTCATCTTTTTCTGTCTCCATTCTTTTTTTATCTAAATAACTTTGCAGAATCAGCACGGCTGCTTCTTTATCAATGACCTTCTTCCGCTTTTTCCGGCTGAGATCGGCCTGAATCAGAATGCGCTCAGCAGCCATCGTTGTCAGTCGCTCATCCCACATGACCACCGGAAGACGGAACTTCCGGCGCAGGCTTCTGGCAAAAGCTCTTGAAGCCTCCGCCCGACAGGTTTCCGTCCCAATCAGATCCTTTGGCAGTCCGACGACAATCGATTCCACACCGAATGTATTGATCAATTCACCGATCCGCTGAAACATCAGATCTTTTCTATGTTCCACATAACGGATGGTTTCAATACCCTGAGCTGTCAGACCTGTCGGGTCACTGACCGAGACGCCAACCGTTACCGATCCGAAATCAAGTCCCATCACTCTCATTCTTTGTCCCACTTTTTCCTGAGGTAATCCGTTACCAGTTCCTCAATGATCTCATCACGCTCGATCCGCCTGATTAGCTTTCTTGCATCTTTATGGCGGGGAATGTATGCTGGATCGCCGGATATCAGATAGCCGACAATCTGGTTGATCGGGTTATATCCCTTCTCCTCCAGAGCATCATATACCTGAAAAAGCACCTGGCGTACGTTATGCCTGTCCTTATCACCAAAATTGAATTTCATCGTTTCATCCATTTTCATCATCCCCATTCCATACGCGCTGTAGTCTGGCCAGTAAATCAGCCGACAGCTGTTTCTTTAATGAAGTCCGCCACACTGTCGAGCGCTTTTCCTACTTTTTCCGGCTGGCGTCCACCGGCCTGTGCCATATCCGGGCGGCCGCCTCCGCCACCACCGCAGACAGAAGCCACTTCCTTAATAATTTTGCCGGCGTGGAACCCTTTCGAGATCAGGTCTTTCGTGACACCGGAAACAAGATGAACCTTTCCGTCCTCAACAGAGGCCAGGACAACAATAAGCGACCTGAAATGATTTTTCAAATCATCAGCCATTGTCCTTAACTGATTCATATCCATTGCGTCCACTTTTGCCGCAAGGTAAGAAATATTACCGACTTTCCGGATGGATTTCTCTAATTCTGCGGCCTTCGCATTCCCGAGTTTTGCCATCAAAGCCGTGTTATCTTTTTCAAGCGCCTTAATTTGCAGCTGCAGGGCACCTATTTTTTCAGGAAGCTGATCAGCTGTTACTTTCAGGCTGCGTGCAAGGTTTACCAGTTCCTGTTTTTCCTGATTCATTTTTTCATAGGCTTTTTCCCCTGTTAAGGCTTCAATGCGACGTGTCCCTGCACCAATACCGGCTTCGGAAACAATTGTAAAGAGGCCAAGCTCAGCCGTGTTCCGAACATGGCAGCCGCCGCAGAGTTCAAGGCTGTAGTCACCAACATTGACAACACGAACGATTTTACCGTATTTTTCACCGAATAAAGCGACTGCACCTGATTTCTTTGCTTCGTCAATCGGCATTTCCTTCGTCGTCACAGGAAGCTGCGCCCAGATTTTCTCATTAATTGTCCGTTCTACCTTATGAAGTTCAGCTTCTGTCACCTGTCCGTAGTGAGAAAAGTCAAAACGAAGCCGGTCCGCCGATACATAAGATCCGGCCTGATTGACATGCGGTCCCAGTACATCTTTCAGGGCCTGATCGAGCAGATGAGTGGCCGTATGATTTTTTTGAATGGCAAGCCTGGCGTGACCGTCGATCTGTGCTTTCACACGGTCACCGATATGAATTTCTCCGTTTACCACAATACAGGAATGCAGATTCTGACCGTTCGGAGCTTGTTGCACATCGGTGACACGAAGAAGAGCGGTATCACCCTTCAGTGTCCCCTGATCGGCAACCTGTCCGCCCATCTCGGCATAAAAAGGGGTGCGATCGAGGATCAGCCGGATTTTTTCTCCCTCAGATGCATTTTCCACTGCTTCATGATCGTTGACCAGAGCCAGAACCTTTGCGTTCTCTACAGTAAACCGGTCATAGCCGACGAACGTACTTTTTACAGTCACATTGCGCAGCGTTGCACTTTGCACGTGCATCGACTTCTGGTCTTTTCGTGCAGTTCTTGCCCGTTCTCTCTGTTTTTCCAGTTCTGCTTCAAAACCTTTTTGATCAACGGAAAGACCGTCTTTTTTCGCATATTCCCCGGTCAGTTCGACAGGGAAACCGAACGTGTCATACAGTTTGAACACGTCTTTTCCGGACAGTTCTGACCCGCCTTTTGCTTTTACCTCACTGATCTGCCGGTGGAGAATGGCTATTCCGTCATGGATGGTCTCCTGAAAGCGTTTCTCTTCACCGTAAATGATTTTCTGGACATACGGGGCCTTCTCCAGAACCTCTTTGTAATAGTCTTTCATAATGTCGGCAACAACCGGTACGAGTTCATACATGAATGGTTTATTGATTCCGAGATCCATGGCATAACGGACCGCGCGCCGGATCAGCCGGCGCAGGACATAACCGCGTCCTTCATTCGAGGGAAGAGCCCCGTCGGCAATGGCAAAGGACACCGCACGTACGTGATCAGCGATAACTTTGAACGGTGTGTTTTTCCTGCCCTTTTTATATGTTTGGCCCGAGATCTCCTCAATTTTATGGATAATCGGAAGAAAAAGATCCGTATCGAAATTGGTCTCACCGCCCTGAATGACGCTGACCATACGCTCCAGTCCCAGACCGGTATCAATGTTCTTTTTCGGCAGCGGCGTATGTGTTCCGTCCGGATTATGGTTAAATTGAGAAAAGACGAGATTCCAGACTTCAAGATAACGCTCATTTTCTCCGCCGGGGAACAGTTCCGGATCATTCGGATCGTTACCGAACGCCTCACCGCGATCATAGAATATTTCTGTATTCGGTCCGCTGGGTCCTTCCCCGATATCCCAGAAATTGTGTTCCAGCTTAATAATCCGTTCCTCCGGGAGACCAATTTTTTCATGCCACAGCCGGTACGCCTCATCATCTTTTGGATAAATAGTGACAGACAGCCTGTCCGGATCAAAACCGATCCAGTCCGGACTGGTCAGAAATTCCCATGCCCAGGTTATGGCTTCTTTTTTAAAGTAATCGCCTACCGAAAAGTTGCCCAGCATTTCAAAAAACGTATGATGGCGTGCCGTATAACCGACATTTTCAATATCATTCGTACGAATCGCTTTCTGAGCGTTGCAGATGCGCGGATTTTTCGGCACAATCCGTCCATCGAAATATTTTTTCAGCGTAGCAACCCCGCTGTTTATCCAAAGCAGGGAAGGATCATCAACCGGAATCAGTGAAGCACTCGGCTCAACCGAATGACCCTTTCCACGAAAAAAATCTAAAAACATTTGCCTGACCTCAGATGAACTGAGTTGTTTCATGATAAGAACCTCCACTCACAATGATCAAAATAAGACCTGTTCATTTAAATGGTGACTTATACCGGGGCGTTTAAAGAAAAACTGACGCCGGCCGGGCCACACTATAATCCAATTTTATACTTTTTTTCTTATAGTGGAACAAAAAAAGCTTCCATCCTATCATGCCTGAAAGGACGAAAGCTCCCCACATACACGCAGCATCCGTACCGCAAAAGAAAAGCTGACTTCGCATCTTTCGGTTGCAGCCTCACAGCTCAAGCAGCTCATGTGAGAGAAAATCAATGAAGGGTATCGATTGTTTACTTACAAATCATTAAGCCCATTCACCTTACTGTTCAGGCAGCTCCATGCCCTGTCGCTATTCTTTTCGTCTCATTTTCATTTTTCTTTCGCTATTATAGATGAACTTTCTCTTATTTGTCAATCACACGTAATCTCTTTTTCATATGAATGAAACCTATACGAATCACGATAAAACAGGGGATAGCAAGCAACATCCCGACGATCCCTGCAATCTCCCCGCCGACACCGAGCGACAGCATGATATACAGCGGATGGATATCCACACTTTTACCGACAACGAGCGGCTCAATCACATTTCCCTCGAGAAACTGAATCAGAAATATCATCAGGACAACGCCGATCACTGCATAGAAGGACTGCGTGGCCGCCATCAGAACAGCCGGAGCTGCACCGATCAGCGGCCCAAAATAAGGAATCAGATCTGTCAGCCCGATAAACACGCCAAACACGATTGGATAACGGACTTTCAGAATCCACAACCCGATTGAAGCCAAAACAGCAAGAATCGCACAGACGGTCAGCTGTCCGCGTATGTACAAGCCGATTGACTGGTCCATTTCCGTGAATAGCCCGGTCCACTGATTCCGCCACTTTCGTGGAATCAGATGAAGTGCTCCCCGCTTAATTTTCTCTGAATCCTTGAGAAAATAAAAGGCAAGAAACGGAATGATAATCAAAGTGAACAGCGACTGGATAAAACCGGTACACCAGTCCATCAGCCTGTCTGCAAATCTTCCGGTGGCATGCTGTATACGTGCAAGGGCTTTATTCACCTGGTCATGCACCGCTTCGGGTGTTGACCCGTAAACGTGATCAACCTGAGACTGATACATTTTCTGATAGCGGACGAACTCGTCATTCAAGCCGCGCAACTCGTGGATAAACGCCGGACCACCTTTGAACAGCAGGAGACCGGCCATACTGAAAAAAAGCACATAGACACCGAGAATGGCAATCGTGCGCGGGACACCCATCACACTGAGTCTTTTGATTAAGGGATGCAGCAGATAGGCAATAATTCCGGCAACAGCAAATGGAAAAGCGACCCTCAGGAAGAAGTGAAGCACCGTACCGAGAAGCGGCAGCAGCCTGTAAAAGAGATAGCCATTGAGAAAAAGCAGCAGAAGAATAGTTAAAGCTTTCATCCACTTAAGTGCAGGCCATTTAAGCATGATCATCCCTCCATGCCTAGTCTTGCCCACACCTGTTCAAATCATGTGATCACGGGATACTCCGGACAATCAGAAACCGTTCGCTTTAGCTTCCCGTTCAGACACGTCAAAAAGATCGTCGAGTGTTGTCAGACTTCCATCCTCTTCCACCTGACTGAGTGACAGTCTCCCGTCCTCCAATGATAATTCAATAAAACAATTCCAGCAGTAATAATCCTTTGCACTCAGTTTACCTATATTTTTGCTTGCACAATTCGGACATTTCATCTACTTTCACCTCATCAGATACGGATAAATGACACAGGACATTTATCCGCTGCAGTTACTCGCATCCATGTCCAGATTTTATGAATTTTATACCTCTGACATCTCACTTTTCTCAGCTGTCATCAGAAAGAGAGAGTGGCCCGGCATCGGGCAGGCTCATCCGCTCACGAAGTTTAGCAGCCAGATTGGAGTGGCGCCGGTCGACATCGTTACGCTGGACAGCAGTCCTGATCGCTTCCTCATTACCGCAGATCATCAGATACTCTTTGCTGCGTGTGACAGCCGTATAAATCAGATTGCGTTTCAGCATCCGGTGATAGCCCTTAACCACCGGAAGAATGACAATCGGAAATTCGCTGCCCTGGGCTTTATGTATGGAACAGCAATAAGCAAGTGTCAGTTGATTTAAATCATGCCGGAGATATTTGACTTCAATACCGTCAAAAGAAACGATGACGGTGTCTTCGTTATCTGTCGTCTCTTTTGCCCGGAGTATCGATATAATCTCACCAATATCGCCGTTAAAAACCTGGTCATCAGGATTATTCATCAGCTGCAGCACTTTATCATGAACCCGGAATATGTGATCACCGAACGTCAGACCGCGTTTCTGATCAGAAGGCGGATTAAAAAGTTCCTGCAGTCTTTCGTTCAGTTTCTCGATCCCGGCATTTCCCCGGTATATGGGTGCAAGAACCTGGATGTCCTTCGGCTGATAACCCTTCTTCTCTGCGCCTTTTGCAATCTGGCAGACGGCTTCGGTGACCTGTGCCTGATGGCAATGGAAAAATCGCCGGTCATCACGTTTAGCTGTAAGATCCTTTAACTGTCCCTCTTTTATTTGGTGAGCCAGTTCGATAATTGAGGAGCCTTTAGCCTGCCGGAAAATATCCGTCAGCCGGACAACCGGTATGACGCCGGACTGGATCAGATCCGCCAGTACCTGACCCGGGCCGACTGATGGCAGCTGATCTTCATCGCCTACAATCACCATTTTCATGTCATCAGGAAGCGATTTGAGCAGCTGATTGGCAAGCCAGATGTCTACCATCGACATTTCATCAACAATGATCAGTTTGCCCTCAACCGGATCATCCTGATCATGTGCATAATTTGCTCCTCCCGTCCATCCGAGCAATCGGTGTATGGTCACGGCCGGAAGTCCCGTAGACTCTTTCATTCGTTTGGCTGCCCGTCCGGTAGGGGCAACGAGCAGAATGGGGTAAGGGTGTTCACTGTCGTAATCTTTCACTTCAAGTGAAAGACTGTTCAGCTCCGCATAGACCTCCACAATACCGTGAATGACGGTGGTTTTCCCCGTCCCCGGGCCCCCTGTCAGAACCATCAGAGGCGACCGGATCGCCTGGCGGATCGCCTTCTGCTGACTGTCGGCATACTGCATCGACAACCTGTCCTCCACTTTTCCGAGCGCTTCCATAAATTCAGCTTCGGAGTACTCCTCTTCCTCGGAGCCCTCCGTCAGTCTTTGAATACTGGTCACAATGCCCTTCTCTGCATAGTACAGTTCCGGCAGATAAACATCGTTACCCTCACGGACAATTTTCCCATCATCTTCCAGCTGATCCATTTCCCGGTTATGTCGTCATCGGTTATGTGCAAGTCCGGAGTTGAAAGCAGTTTTTTGGCGGCTTCAATCACTTCATCATGAAGCATAAAAACATGACCGTCATTCATGGCACACTCGTTCAGCCAGTAAAGAATCGCTGCCTGTATTCTTTCCGGGCTGTTGCCGGTGATCCCGAGAGCAGAAGCCAGTTCATCCGCCCGCTGAAAACCAATCCCTTCTATATCCTGGATCAGCTGGTACGGATTATCACGAATCGTCTCGAGTGCCAGATCCCCGTATGTCTGATAAATTTTAGCCGCCAGCTGCGAACCAAACCCGAAATCCGACAGCCCGATCATGATCTTTTCCAGACCTTCATTTTTAATGAGCGTGTCAGCAATAAATTTTGCCTTGTCAGGGTCGAGTTTCGGCACTTCCTGCAGACAGGCGGGATCATTAAGAATCTTCGTTATCGCATGGTCACCAACCGTCCTGACAATGGCTTCAGCCGTTTTCTTACCGATCCCCGGAAAAAGATCCCCTGACAAATACTGAATGATCCCCGTGCGGGATTGCGGGAGTACTTTATGATAGCTGACTGCCTCATACTGCTGCCCGTATCTGGGATGCGTTTTCAGCCGTCCGGAAAACTGATAGGTTTCCTGCAGATGGACAGAGGGAAAATAGCCAACCACTGTAATCTCTTTTCCCTGAATCGGCTCATCTGATTCTATTATTCGAACAATCATAACCGTATAGCCATTATCACTGTTCTGAAAAACAATCCGTACAGGCTCACCTTTAATGGAAATCCCGTCAGAAAATAAATGAAGAGAAGTCTGTTCCATTTCCCCCGCCATCCTTTCTCTGCTTATTTTTCGCTTCTTTCCGGAAATTTCTTTTTCAGCTGCTCGAGCCCATGGGCGGCAAGCAAATGTTTGGAATTCTGCCGGAGTGCCCGCTTAAAATGCAAGCGGGCACCTGCCGGATCATGATGATACATTGCAATCACGCCCAGATTATAGTGAGCGTCGGCATGCCGGGGCACCAGAGTCAGCACCTTTTTGAACTGTTCTTCAGCCGGACCGAGCTGACCAAATTTGGCCAGCATCAGGCCATATTGAAAACGCGCACCGGTGTCCCGGTCATCAAGCTCGACCGCACGCTGGAAGGAGGCCAGTGCCTGACCGGCACGATCAAGATGCATGGCACAAAGCCCGATCATATAAAACAGGTTGCCACTGTTCATGCCGTTTACCTGCGCCTTCTCAAAATGATCGAGCGCTTTTTCATACGCTCCTGATTCTGAAAGCGCATTGCCGTATCCGAACTGTGCCTCCGCGCTGGCAGCGTCCAGCATCAGCGCTTTTTCAAAAAAAGCCTCTGATCGCGCCGGCTGTCCGGCCGTAATCAGCATATTCCCGAAAAGGATATACCCTTCCGGATCATCCGGTTCTGCCGATATGGCCCGATCCAGCACACCGGCAGCTTCAGCGAATTTTTTCGCTCTTATCAGTTTCAACGCTTTTTCAGTTGTTTGCTTCACATAATTCCTCCTCAGTGAAGAAAAGCCCGCCGGCCGGCAAGCCGCCATGCCACAAGAGGTTCATTTTCCCGATACTTTCTCATAGCAGGGCGTCCGGCAGCGGCTGACCCGGGTTATGCTTATCCTATACTAGAATTGTATACCCTCTTAAAATGCAAAAAAAGGGCCCGGCGTTACAGAGTTGCCGAGTCAACAAAGTCTATAGCCGCGTCTGTACCCTGATTCAGAACCGTGCTGATCGTCCCGCCGCCGAGGCATCGATCGTGTTTATAGAGCACAACGGACTGACCGGGCGTAATCGCCCACTCCAGCTGATCAAAGACGACTTCTATCCGGTTATTCTCAAGCAGATGTACCGTCACCGGACGATCTTTCTGGCGATAGCGAAATTTCGCAGTGCAGTGGAACACCTTTTTTTCAGGACTACCGCTGATCCAGTTGACCTTTTCAGCAATCAGCCCCTGAGAAAACAATGCGGGATGATCTGCACCAGGCGCGATATACAGAATATTTTTCGCCACATCTTTTCCGCAGACGAACCACGGACCGCCGGGACCGCCGATACCCAGTCCCTGACGCTGACCATTCGTGTAATACATCAGGCCGTCATGATAGCCCTTAAGTTCGCCGTCTACTGTCCGGATTTCACCGCGATTGGCCGGAAGATAGTGGCTCAGAAATTGTTTAAAATTCCGCTCACCGATAAAACAGATACCGGTACTGTCCTTTTTATCAGCAGTCGCAAGATGATGCTCACGGGCAATTTCCCGAACTTCCGGCTTCTGAAGATCACCCAGAGGAAACATCACTCTTTCAATCTGCTTTTGTGACAGCTGGTTCAGAAAATAAGTCTGATCTTTATTCTGATCCAGCGCGCGCAGCATATAAGTGATCCCGTCACGCCGCTCAACCTGCGCATAATGACCGGTAGCGACAAAGTCCGCCCCGACAGCCAGTGCATGATCGAGGAAAGCTTTAAATTTTATTTCTTTATTGCACATTACATCCGGATTCGGTGTACGCCCTGCCTGATACTCTTCCAGAAAATAAGTAAACACGCGGTCCCAGTACTGCTTTTCAAAGTTTACAGCATAATAGGGCATCCCGATCTGATCGGCGACGCGCACGACATCCTCATAATCTTCAGTTGCTGTGCAGACACCATTTTCATCCGTGTCATCCCAGTTTTTCATAAAAATACCGACCACATCATATCCCTGCTGTTTCAGCAGCAAGGCGGCAACAGAGGAATCCACACCCCCGGACATGCCAACAACGACCCTCGTTTTGCCAGGAGATTTCTTCAACCTGGTTCACCTGCCTTTCGGATATTTACCAGTTCACGCACCGACCGGGCAATGATTTTTCCTGCCCGGACCACTTCCTCCTGAGTCGTTCCGTTTCCAAAACTGATCCTGATTGAGCTGTGGGTTTCAGGTGCGCCGTCTCCAAACATTGCTGTCAGGACATGTGAGGGTTCAATGGATCCTGCTGTACATGCAGAACCACTCGATACAGCCACGCCTTCCAAATCAAGTTTGGTCAAAAGCGTCTCAACATTGATCCCGGGAAAATACAGATTCAGAATCTGAGGCAGAAAATGTTCAGAATTTCCGTTAATATGAAAATCAACACGGGCTTCGCGCAAGGTATCCAGCATTGCCCTGCGCAGGCTCAGATACTTATCAATCCGCTCTCTGATATGATCACGAACGAGATCAACGGCCAGACCCAGGCCGGCGATTGCCGGTACATTCTGCGTTCCGGCACGACGCTTGTGCTCCTGATCTCCGCCATGCGCAATCGCCTCCAGACGGACGCCGTCACGGACAAACAAAAAACCGATCCCCTTTGGTCCGCCAATTTTATGTCCGGCCATAGATAAGAGATCGATCGGCGTATCCTTTACATCTATATCGATGGAGCCGAAAGACTGAACCGCGTCCGTGTGCAGCAGCGTCGGCCTGTCTGCGAGCAAATGTGCTATTTCGCGGATCGGCTGAATGGTTCCAACCTCATTATTTCCGTACATAATTGAAACGAGAATGGTATCATCCCGTAGTTTCTGTTTCAGTTCATCAACAGATATCCGGCCAGTTCGGTCGACATCCAGATAATCCACGTCAAAGCCCTGCTTTTCGAGATATTCACAGGTTCTGAATACCCCATGATGTTCAATCTTCGTTGTAATAATGTGCTTTCCCTTATCACGGTTCGCAAAAGCAGAGCCGATAATCGCCATGTTATCGCCTTCTGTACCACCGCCTGTAAAAACAATTTCACGGCTTCTGGCACCGATATATTTGGCGATAGTGTCTCTGGCGTCGTCGACCACTTTCCGGGCCTGTCTGCCGAATGAATGGATGCTTGACGGATTGCCAATCACCTTTTTATATGTTTCCGCCATGATCTCAAGCACTTCGGGATCAATCAGCGTCGTTGCGGCATGATCGAGATAGATGGGATTCATGCCTGTTCACTCCCTTTAACTTTCAAATGTAGAACATATCCGGATCCTGAACCTGAGGCTCCGTATCATAATGGATCAGATCGTCAAGGGTTGTCCCCTGGAGGACATCCTTTACAGCGTCCCTTATTTTGACCCACAATTCCCGTTTGGCCGGATCATCATCTTCCATGACTTCAACCGGCTGGATCGGACCTTCAAGCACACGGATGATATCGGCAGCTGTGATCTCACCCGGGGTTTTAGCCAGCACATATCCGCCGTAAGCGCCGCGGATACTGCTCACCAGTCCGGCATTACGAAGCGGTGCAACCAGCTGTTCCAGATAGTGCTCTGATAAATTGTGTTCGGTTGCTATAGCTTTCAGAGAGAGCGGTCCCCGACCTTTGTTCTTTGCCAGGGCCATCATAATCGTTAATCCATAACGTCCTTTTGTTGAGATCTTCATCGCAAGACCCCCTTTCGCTCTTCAAACGTATATAAATAAATGCACATCTTCTGTTTATTAATCAGCCGTGATCTCTTATGCTGAGATTCAACGGAACTATGGTAGAATAAATACAGACTCTAAGTTATTATAGACGAAAAACATATTCCTTGCACGCAATCGGACAGAGAATACCAAAAAAATTGAAACATGAAAGGATGACAGGGATGGATTTGTTTGATCTTCCATCCGATGACATAACAACAGGCCGCGGACGCCCCCTCGCCGACAGAATGCGCCCGCAGACTCTTGATGAATTTGTCGGACAGGAACAGATTGTCGGTAAGGGCCGGCTGCTGCGCCGCGCGATACAGGCTGACAAACTGACCCCCATGATTTTCTTCGGCCCCCGGGAACCGGGAAAACCACTCTGGCTCATATTATCGCCCAAACCACGTCTGCATATTTTGAACAGCTGAACGCGGTCACCGCCGGCGTCAGCGATCTGCGGAAGATTATCGCCGGCGCAGAAGAGCGTCTGAAATTCGATCAGCAGCGAACGATTCTTTTTATAGATGAAATTCACCGTTTCAGTAAAAGTCAGCAGGATGCGCTCCTGCCATCGGTTGAAAAAGGGACGGTTATTCTGATCGGAGCGACGACAGAAAGCCCGATGTTTGAGATTAACCCGGCGCTGCTTTCAAGGTCCCGCCTCTTCCGCTTCGTACCCCTGACTCATGATGATATCCGCACCATTCTGCAACACGCACTGACCGATAAAGAACGGGGGTACGGAAACGAAAAGGTAAAAATGGAGCCGGCTGCCATGGACCATCTGGTACGCGTTGCAAATGGCGACAGCCGCACGGCCCTGCATGCGCTGGAACTGGCTGTCCTGACTACTGACCGGGACCAGGACGGCTTCATCCACATTGACCTGCATGTTGCCGAAGAATCGATTCAGGAAAAAGTGCTGCAATATGACAAAAAAGGAGACAATCATTACGACACCGTCTCGGCGTTTATTAAAAGCATGCGCGGGTCGGATCCTGATGCAACGCTCTACTGGCTCGCCAAAATGATTGCGGCAGGTGAAGACCCGAAGTTTATCGCCCGCCGGATCTTTATCCATGCTGCGGAGGACGTCGGCCTGGCCGATCCAAATGCCCTGCTCATTGCCCATGCTGCTGTAAAGGCGGTAACCTTTATCGGACTGCCGGAAGCGCGGATTCCGCTCGCCGAAGCGGCACTCTATATTGCCACAGCTCCGAAAAGCAATGCGGCAGTGGTCGGCATTGATCAGGCACTGGACACGGTGAAAAATGAGAAAACCGGTGAGGTGCCCATACACCTGCGTGATGCCCATTATAAAGGGGCGGCAAAGCTTGGCCATGGAAAAGGCTATTTGTATCCTCATGACTTTGAAGGCGGCTACGTCCCGCAGGATTATCTGCCGGAGCACCTGCGGAACAAACATTTCTATCACCCCAGCCCGCGGGGATATGAGCGCACGATTAATAAACGGCTGGACTATTTCGCACGGCGTGATCACGATCAAAAATAAAAATAACCCGATTCCCGCTGTGTATAAAAATCTCTCACCTTGTCAATCCTTTTTAATAAAACAGCAAGAATGCAAGAAGGAGAGAATGCCATGACAAAAGTGAGACAGGATGCCTGGTCACATGAAGATGATCTGCTTCTGGCAGAAACCGTCCTGCGCCATATCCGGGAGGGAAGCACGCAGCTTGACGCCTTTGAAGAAGTCGGTGATAAACTGAACCGCACGGGCGCCGCCTGCGGCTTTCGCTGGAATGCGATTGTCCGGAGAAAATACGAACAGGCAATAGAAATAGCGAAAAAACAACGCAAACAGAAAAAACGTGCAGAGCAGGGTGCACGGTCACTCCGCCCTGCCCCTGCCTTTCCGGTCATGGAAACGGCTTATCTGCCGGATCCGACCGAGATTCAGCAGCTGCCACCTGCAGAACATGTTGAGGAAAACCCAACTTATGAAAACACAGCGACTTTAAAAACCGGATTGGGTCTATCTGAAGTCATCGCCTACCTGCAGACGCTGCAGCAGGGCAAAACTTCAGACGGCCGTCTGGAACGGGAGAACAGCGCATTGAAGCAGGAAAATGCCAGGCTTCAGCAACGTATCGAAGAACTGGAAAAAGAGGTTGAAACCCTGCAAAGCCGTCAGCAGACCGTTGAAGACGACTACCAGGCACTGATCGGCATCATGGACCGTGCCAGGAAAATGGTTGCTTTTCAGGATCAGGAAGATCATCAGGGTGCAACCTTTAAAATGGATCAGAATGGCAATCTGGAAAAGATCGCGAAGTAATCATGTATATTAAGCTGAAAGAAGGTAAATAACCCTCTTTCAGCTTTTTTTACAATTATTGAGGAGTTTAATTATATTCTGTTTCTTCTGCCGATTCATCGATTTGATTCAGTCCACTGTTCCAGTCAGAAATTTTATGAATAATAATTTTACCATTAGCACTGGTTTTTAATGTTATATCGTGACTTACAACCAGTCCATTATTAAATTGAACTTCTACTTTATTACTGTGCAGATCAACATCATGGTTAACAAAAACTGTGTTATTAAACTGTAATATCTGACCCCAGCCACTACTGTCATTTTTTCTTATTAAATTGTTGCCAACATAAACATATCCGTCCCACGTCGATCCACCTTCATAATTGAAATCCTGTTTTATTACAGTATCCCCTTTTACATGAACGTTTCCACTAATATTTGCAGTCTGATTAATAAAGACATTACGATTAAAATTAATATTACCGGATAAATTCGCGTCATTCTTAATATAAACGTCCCCGCATACCGTAATATTTCCGGATAAATTTACAGTTCCATCTATATAAAGATCACCTTTAATCGTAATATTTCCTGAACCATTGAAATCACCATGTACCATGACATTCTTGTCAAAAACCACATTGTGAGAAATATTGACCGTGTTTACAAAATTTATGTTGTCTGTACAGTGGCTAATACTTTGTGAGGCCTCATTTTTTCTAATGGCATCAGGTAACGGTTCAGCCGATGGCAGGCGAATACGTTTAAAATATTGTTTTATTGAATCGAAATCAACGGATTCATTCGTTGCATCCGGAGGCCCAATTTCGACGTTCTTACCGCGTTTTATCGAACCTCCATAGATCAAACTTTTCCCATTGATTTGATTATCACTGTTGCTGTCTTCAGCAAACAGTATTTTATTCTGAGTGATTACCCGCTGTTCCCCATTTACTCTTCCTGTACTGGTAATTGCAATACGCTTCGTTTGTTTATTCATTTCTGCATCAACACTATAAGAGTAAGGAAACGAGTCATCAGAAGAAACTGACAGATTTTCAATTAAATTCACTTTATCATCAAATTGAATATTCTCACTGATGATGCGCTTAACTTTCCAATTAAATTCCTTCAAACCCATCTCTGCAGCATTGGTTGCCTGTGTGCGGCTAATTTCTTTATTTATCTGTTTGGTGTGGCTGAATGAGACAGTGATCAACAGGAGACCCATAATCGTAAAAAGCGTGGTGACAAGAAGGACGACAAGTAAAACAGATCCTTTTTGCTGTCTGAACCATTTATCAGTCATTTTCAGAGTTCTCCCCCTCACTTTTTCCTGCCCACGGGAAATAGATTGTCGTATGAATACCATAACTCATTTCATTTTTAGAGACGGTATAGTCAAGTCTCAACTCAGAAGTCTCTTTATTTATTTCTATTTCCAATGGTGTTCCGGTATATGTCAGATTTTTATTTGAGATCGGAATCGGAGGACCTGACTCATTTCCATTCGTGTCCAGATATCGGGTTGTGATTACACCTCCGGCAAGTTTAAGTTTAAACGGCTTTTTATCTTTATCATAAAAAGCCTCCGTCAACCGTGTCCGAACCAGATTGGCATCAGCCTGAAGCTCATTCTCGGTTATTGCTCGTGTAGTGGCTTTCTCTCCCGAAAGCCAGATACCAAAAATCAGCGTAAAACAAATGGATGCCAGTGTCAGCACGGCCAGCAGTTCAATTAAGGTGACACCTCTGGAATTGTGGGGCATTTTCCGGTACCTCTCCGTTTCTAATTTGTCGTATAATAGTTATAAAGTTCTATGTAATGATGCTCACGATCATAATACGTACGGACCATGATCATCAGCGGCCTTCCTGGATCAGACTCCGGACTGTCCGGTAATTTTTTGAATGTAAATGTCCGGTAAGCCGAATTTGGCTCCTGTCTGTAATCAATACGGATCCAGCTGTCAGGGACATCCGGATTAAATGGAACTTCTGACGTATTTTGCTCAGGAAGCGGTCCTGCCAGTGTCTCCGACAGCTTCTTCTGAGCCAGCTGCAATGCCGTCTGACGGTCACCGTTCATTGTCGTGAACTGCTGACTCTGGATAAAAACGTAAGCAAATGTGAGAATGACAACACTGAGAAGAGCAATCGAAGCGATAACTTCAATAAGCGTCATTCCATCCTGGTGATGAGCCATTTGACCCATTCCTTTCTGTTTACCTATATACACGTTTTATTTTAAACAGGTTTCTGATAGATTAAAAGAGTTGATTAACTTGGAAAATTAATGATGTTCTTTCGGGAGGATCCATTATGAAGCAGCGCCTACATCGCAGGCTGGGAGAAATCCTCGTAGAATCGGGCCTGATCAGCAGAGATCAGTTAAATAGCACACTGGAGCAGAAAAATGCGTCGCAGAAGCTGGGCAGTGCGCTGATCGAACGCGGGTACATATCGGAGCAGCAGCTCATTGACGTGCTGTCCATGCAACTGAATATGCCGCAGGTTCACCTGAGCAATCTGGTTATTGATCCTGGGACCGCCAATCTGGTCGATCAGGACTTTGCCAGAAGAAGCGAACTGATTCCCTATAAAAAAAGTGATCAGGATCTTTATGTCGCCATGGCAAATCCGCTGGATTACTACGCGATTGAAGATCTGCAGATGATGACCGGTTTCCAGATTCATGTCTCTCTCGCTCTGCCAAGTGAGATTATAAGTACGATTAACCGCGTCTACAACGAAGAAGACTCGGTCAATGAGCTGCTGACCTCAATGAAGTCAAGACAGGTGGAAGAGACCGCTGTGAAGGTTGAAGAAGACGATACGCCGATCATCAAAGTGATCAATAAATGCCTGCTGAGTGCAGTTGAAAATCGGGCCAGCGATGTGCACATTGAGCCGCGCGAATTCAGCGTAGTCGTTCGTTTCCGGATCGACGGCGAGCTCCATACGTACCGCACTTTTCCTAAAGAAATGCTCAGCGTCCTTGTGACCCGAATCAAAGTGATGAGCCAGCTGGATATCACAGAAAAAAGGCTGCCGCAGGACGGACGGGTAAAAGTCAGCATCGGTAAACAGCGGCTGGACCTCCGCGTGTCTACTCTGCCTACACTGTTTGGTGAACGCATCGTCATGCGGCTGCTGAACACGCAGGATCTCCTGCTGAAAATTCCCAACGTCGGGTTCACTGAAGAGCAGGAAACGCTGTTCACGAAAATGATTACCCGGCCGACCGGACTGATTCTGATCACCGGACCGACGGGTTCCGGAAAAACATCGACGTTGTATGCGGCTTTAAATCACCTGAACAGTGAAAGGGAAAACATCATTACCATTGAAGATCCCGTTGAATACCAGATTGAAGGCATTAATCAGATTCAGACCAACGCACCGGTTGGTCTGACATTTGCGAAGGGACTGCGTGCAATCCTCCGTCAGGATCCGAATATCATCATGGTCGGAGAAATCCGTGATTCTGAAACGGCGGAAATCGCCATCCGCGCCAGTCTGACCGGGCATCTGGTCCTGTCAACCCTGCATACAAATGACGTGCCGACCACGATTTACCGTCTGATTGACATGGGTGTAGATCCCTTTCTTGTCGCAGCATCACTGACCGGAGTTGTGGCTCAGCGCCTGGTGCGGCGGATCTGCCATGACTGTGCCAGGGAAACGCAACCTACACCGATTGAACAAGGGCTTTTTAAAAAGGCCGGTATGACCTGTCCGCCCGTCATGATGAAAGGGACCGGCTGCAAATCATGTCATCATACCGGTTACCTCGGACGGACGGCTGTGCATGAAATGCTGGACATAACCAGTCAGATTTCCGAAACCCTGATTAATCACCATACTTTTGGCGACATCCAGAATCTGGTCAAGAATTCAGGAGGTCAATCGATGCTTGAGAATGGACTTCTGAAAGTCAAGAGAGGGATTACAACCGTTGATGAACTGTTAAAAATCATCAGCTGACATTATTTGTCTATTGAGAAAAGATCGGAGCATTTGTTATCATGAAACAATCATTAAAAGAATGGTTAATTGAAGCCTGCTCACGTCGGGCCTCAGATCTGCATGTTTCCGTCGGTATTCCGCCGACTATCCGTCTCAATGGAGAACTGGTTTCACTCGATCTGCCGCCGGTCACACCGTCGGACACCGAATCTGCTGTTCAGAGTCTTCTTGCAGACGATCAGTATCACAAGCTCAGTAAATATGGCGAACTTGACTTTTCCTGCAGTATTCCCGGTCTCTCACGTTTTCGTGTCAATGCGTTCCGCCAGCGTAACTGTTACAGTCTGGCATTTCGGGTGATTCCGCAGCATGTACCGGATCTTACATCTCTTCAGCTCCCGGAAGTCCTCGCGTCACTGTGCCACAGGCCGCACGGACTCTTCCTTGTGACAGGCCCGACAGGAAGCGGGAAATCCACAACACTGGCCGCTCTGGTTGACGATATGAACAAAAACATGCGACGGCATATTATTACCCTGGAGGATCCCATCGAATATTTGCACCGGCATAACAAGTGCATCATCCAGCAACGGGAAATTGGAAACGACACGCAATCATTCTCCAAGGGCCTTCGGTCAGCCCTGCGCGAGGATCCGGATGTGATTCTGGTGGGTGAAATGCGCGACCTTGAAACCATCCGTACGGCACTGACAGCAGCGGAAACCGGACACTTGGTCCTTGCGACGCTCCATACAAATGATGCGATTTCAACGGTTGACCGCATTATCGATGTCTTTCCGCCGGATCAGCAGGGACAGATACGGATTCAGCTGGCAACTGAACTTGTCGCTGTTGTCTCTCAGCACCTCTTTCCGACACCTGATTATTCAGGAAGACGCGTTGCAACGGAAGTGATGATCAATAATAAGGCCATCAGCCACCTGATCCGGGAAAAAAAAATCTATCAGATTCCAAGCGTGATCCAGATGAACCGGTCGGCAGGTATGCAGACCATGGCTTCCTGCATCAAAGACATGCTCGCAAACCGGGCTATTGCCGCCGAATCTGTGGAGAAGTTCTTACTGAAGGAGTAATGGAACATGCCAGTATTTGACTTCATCGCGACGAAGGAAAATGGAAAGACGAAGCGGGGCCGCCTGACTGCAGGAAGCAGGCAGGAAGCACTCGTACAGATTGTCCATCAGGGACTGACCATTCGCTCGGTCAGAGAACACGCTGATTCCATCTGGTACAGGGATCTGTCACTCGGTTCCCGGGTCAGACTGCAGGAAAAGGTGATTTTTCTCCGCCAGTTTGCAACCATCATAAAGGCCGGTGTGACCGTTGCCGATGCGCTGGAGATTCTCCAGGATCAGGAAGAGAAAAACAAGTATTTCAAATCCGTCATTCAGCAAATGGCCTCTGACCTCCGGGAAGGCCGGACCCTGTCTCAGGCCTTTGAAAATCAAAAAAAAGTTTTCAGTCCGATGATCATTCATATGATTCGTGCCGGCGAAGGCAGCGGCCGGCTGGAGGAAAGCCTGGATCATCTGGCCGTCTACTACGAACGCCAGCATCAGTCGCGTCAGAAACTCTCAACAGCGATGGTTTATCCGGTCTTCGTCATGCTGATGTCCGTCGGCGTCGTGATTTTTCTTCTGACCACGATCATACCGATGTTCCAGTCGATGTTTGCCGGACTCGGCGCTCAGGTACCGGCGATTACCCGAATCATTCTTTCCATGAGTAACGGGATAAGAGTCTTTTGGCCCGTGCTTATCTTAGTATCTGCAGGCATTTTTTTACTTTTTTTCCTGTTAAAACGAAATAAATCTAGTAAAATACGACTAGACCGTGCTATACTTAGTGTGCCATTAGTCGGATCTTTGATTTATAAAAATGAGCTGTCCCGCCTGCTGTGGATGCTTGCCCTGCTGCTGTCCAGTTCCGTTCCGGTTATTGACGCGCTGCGTTCGATTGAAAACATCACGTCGAACCTGGCGATCCGGAGGGCCATACATAATGTTGCACAGGCACTTGACTTCGGCCAGCCGCTGTCCGAGGCTTTCAGAAACGAAAGGGTTTTTCCTTCAATCGTCTACCATATGACTGCGATCGGCGAACAGACCGGGATGCTGGATCAGATGCTGAACCACGTGGCCCATTATTATGAGAACGACGTGCAGCAGATGACTGAGCGATTGAAGGCATTGATGGAACCGGCTGTCATGGTATTTCTGGCCGTCATCGTTGGTTTTATTGTTATGGCTATTGTGATACCGATGTTTCAGATTTATCAAAATTTTTGATGAGGGAGAGGAAAAAATGTTAAAAAAACTTAGAGCAAAGTCTAAAGATCAGAAAGGGTTTACCCTTGTCGAGCTGCTGGCTGTCATTGTGATTCTTGCTATCATTGCTGCAATTGCAGTGCCAATCATTACGAATGTTATCAGTGGGCAGCGCGAGAAAGCGAATTATCAGGATGCATTAAATATCATTCATGCCGCAAAACTTTATAATGCTGAAAATCCAGATGACAATTCCCTTACTTACGATGATTTAAAAAAGTATCTGGGCCATGCAAGAGATACTTCTTTTACAGTTTCCGTTACTGACGGCGAATATTCAATTACCGGCCATGCCGGTGTGACTGATGGATCAACAGAACAAGAAATTGTTGCTAAATCTGGTGAAGAAGAGCCGGAATCAACTACTGAATGATTAGGATGTTTATAAAGCTATGTGGATAAGTTTTATTTTTGAAATTTATATCACAATACTTGGTCTTGTCCTCGGTTCTTTTTACAATGTCGTTGGTCTTCGGGTTGCCGAAGGTCAATCGATTATATCGCCGCCTTCACACTGTCCGTCGTGCGGGCGGCGTTTGACTATCCGCGATCTGGTACCGGTCTTTTCCTATATTTTTCTGCGCGGACGGTGCCGGACATGCCATGCGAAGATCTCACCGATCTATCCGGCCATTGAGGCAGCGACAGGTCTGCTGTTCCTGTTCAGCTTCATACAGGCAGCAACGATTGAAGAAATGCTTGCGGGCTGGCTGCTCTCTTCCCTGCTGATGATCGTTCTTGTGACCGACCTGTCGCACATGATCATCCCGGATAAAATTCTGCTGTTCTTTTTCATTCTCTTTAGTGTGTTTCGGAGTGCCTTTCCTGCCACCCCGTGGTGGGATCCCCTGGCCGGTGCCGCAGCCGGATTTGTTCTATTGGCACTGATTGCGCTCATCAGCGGCGGCGGAATGGGCGGCGGTGATGTAAAACTGTTTGCTGTAATGGGGCTTATCATCGGAATAAAACTGATTGTACTCGGCTTTTTCCTGTCGACCTTTTTCGGTGCGCTGCTCGGCGGCCTCGGTCTTTTGACCGGTCTGGTGAAACGGCGCCAGCCGGTGCCTTTCGTCCCTTTTATCACACTTGGGATGCTGACCGCCTTCTTTTTCGGTGACCAGCTGATCGCAGCCTATCTTGACTTAATCTTTTAACATGGGGAATGATGTCTGATGTTTGGAAATCTGTCACAATGGTTTCAGTCCCATGTCCGTGTTGGTCTTACTTTTGCCGACGACAGTCTGCGGCTTGCTCTCCTTAAAGGCGGCACAGGCCATGTGTCGGCTATCCGGACGCAGGAGACTGCTCTGGAACCCGGAATCATCGTTAATGGAATCCTTAAAAATCAGGAAGCCTGTCAGGCAAAACTGAAGGGGCTGGTCCGCAAGCTTAAGGCGAATAGAAAACAGGTGTGCTTTACAATCCCGGATTCACAGCTGATTGTCCGGCAGTTCGAGCTGCCCGGCGTGATGACCGATCAGGATCTGCGAAACTATTTCTTTATCGAAATGGGCAAAAAGATTCAGCTTCCATTTAAAGACCCGATATTCGACTTCCATGTACTGAACAGAGCAGCGGATGGAACGAACGTCGTCCTCTACGCCGCTCCGGAAACCGTTGTCCGCCAGTATGTGCACGTCCTGCGTTCTGCGGGTCTCGAACCAGTTGCGGCGGAATTTAATGCTATTGGTGTTGACCGCTGGATTCACTATATACATAAAGCAGTGCTTCCGGAACACCGGATGTATGCCCGGCTGGAGAAAGCGACACTCAGTGTATCGATTCTGCACAACGACGTCCCTCTTTTTGCCAGACAGGTTCATCTCGGTACCCGCGGAGCAGATTCAGCAGATGAAGCGGCAGATCTGTACGTTCTGAACGCGGTCACGGAAATTGATCGCATGATGAATTTTTATCAATTTTCCATTCAGAAGGGCAGCGGACAGGTGGCAGCCATCTACCTGCTTAATGAAAAGCGTGAGCAGCGTACATTTGGAAAAGTCCTTTCTGATACGGTTCATATTCCTGTTGAACCTGTGCCCGTCGATGATGAAAAAACGGGGCATTCCATCCAGCTGTCCTTCATTCCTGCCATTGGCTCGGCGATGAAGGAGCTTGTCTCATGATTGATATTAACCTTCTTCCCTACGAAAAACGGACGTCCAGGGCATTCATTCGCTTCATCATGGTCTTCGCTGCGGTCTGTGTGATTGCACTGGCTGCTTTATTCTGGTATGCCTGGCAGCTGAACGGTACACTTCAGGATGTCCATCAGCAGGAGTCGATATGGAAAGCACGCACCCTCAAGGAGCAGGACACTTCCGGGACACCAAATGCTGAACAGGCGGTCAGACAGGTCCGGCAAAGTCAGCCGGACGTTTACCATGCGCTGACTTCCCTGAACCAGCGTCTTCCTGATGGCGGAGCGATCCAGAATGTCACTATTGCATCACATAGGATTACGGTCCAAAGTCTGCTGCCTGATTTCCAGGCTGTTGTCCAATTTACGGATCGACTGCGCCGGCAACCGTTTGAGAATGTTGAAACGACACAGATCAGCCAGACCGGTGATCAGAGTGATACAATGCAGGTTACGCTGACGATGAACATCAGTAAAGAAAAGGATCAAAAACCATGAGACAATCAGCTATTGTCACGTGTGCTGCGCTGCTTCTGGTCTGCATGGGCTTCGGATGGTTTTACTTTACAAAAATCATACCGATGAAACAGGAGATCGCGTTCACACAGCAGAACGTTAAAATGTATCAGGATGAAGCCCTGGCGAGGGCAAAGAAAGAGAATAAGGATACAGTTGTCCATGCAGACCGACTGCCGAAGCAGCCGGAAGTAGAATCCTTCTTCTCTGATTTTCAGCAACTGGCCTCTCGGCATCAGGTCGCTGTCGCAACAATCGCCATGACGGACTCTGATGACAGGCAGAATAATGACCCTTCATCGAATGTGACGGGGCAGTCCGTCCTGAAACAGAACAGGTACATGGTCACGATTACGGCGGGGAAACAATCTGATATTGTTGCTTTTCTGGGCGATCTGGAAAAAATGGAGCGCCTGCACACGCTGAGTGATCTCTCACTCCAAAGCAGTCAGGATAACCATTGGCAGGCTACATTCAATCTGACTTTGTATTCATCAGCAAAATAGCATCCGGGTTTTCTCCCGGTTTATTTTTTGCATTGAAAAAGCAGAACCAGGAAAATATCCCGGTTCTGCTCTTTCTTTTGGATATAGAACATGAGAATCCCGAATGTGCCGTTGTGAAGCCGCAGCTTTGAAACCCGCTCGTGAGCAGGTGGGTGTCCTGTTTCACAGTTTACGGGTCCCTTGTGCGGGCATGCGTGACGAGTGAAAACAACGGACTCCCTATAGTTAGATGTTCGGTCAAAACATATCGACGTTCGACTAACACCTCAGGACGCTGTTCAATTTCTAATCTTAGGTTAGCATAAATGTAGCTGTTTATCAAGCATCTGCTTCCTGCCATTCCTGCCAGATCCTGCCACGGGTTATTTCAGCAGTGTGGCAACGTCCAGATGGAGTTCGGCCAGCTGCGCATCGCTGACTGCACTTGGTGCCTTGGTCAACAGATCCGATGCACTGGCTGTTTTCGGGAAAGCAATGGTATCGCGCAGGCTCGAACATCCGGCAAGCAGCATCACGATCCGGTCAATACCGAGCGCCATACCACCATGAGGCGGAGCGCCATATTCGAATGCTTCCATCAGGAAGCCAAACTGTTTCTCGGCGCGCTCTTTTGTAAATCCGAGTACCTTGAACATTTTCTCCTGCATCTCGTGATTACAGATTCTTTCCGATCCGCTGCCCAGCTCGAAACCGTTCAGTACCATATCGTAGGACTGGGCACGTACGCTGCCCGGATCGCTTTCGATCTTGTCCAGATCCTCAAGAACCGGCATCGTGAACGGGTGGTG
This sequence comes from Sporolactobacillus sp. Y61, assembly GCF_040529185.1. Lineage (NCBI taxonomy): Bacteria > Bacillati > Bacillota > Bacilli > Caryophanales > Sporolactobacillaceae > Sporolactobacillus > Sporolactobacillus sp. Y61. The sequence goes on from NZ_CP159510.1 coordinate 2,757,131, forward strand.
CTCAGCCACATATCGGTGCTCTTCCTCACTGTAGGAAAGGAGCGGGAATTCCGTCACCCAGAGGAAGTTGAAAGCCGATTCGTCAATCAAGCCGAGTGTCTTGCCCAGGTGAAGCCGGAGGGCGCCAAGACTTTCGGCCACAATTTTTTTCTTGTCTGCGACAAAGAGCAGCAGGTCACCGGGCTCAGCGTTCGTCCGCTTAACAATCCGCTGAGTCAGCGCTTCATCAAAGAACTTGGCAATGGGTCCCTTCATGCCGTTCTCTTCAACCTTAAGCCAGGCCAGCCCTTTTGCCCCATGAGGGGAAACGACATGACGCAGATCTTCATCCACCTGCTTGCGCGAGAAATGCGAAGCCTGTCCTTTGGCGTTGATCGCTTTTACGACGCCACCCTTTTCCTGGACCTCTTTAAACACCTTCAACGTGCTGTCCGCCGCAATATCGGTCAGATCAATCAGCGTTAAGCCAAAACGTGTATCGGGTTTATCGCTGCCGTACAGATCCATTGCCTGGGCATAAGTCAACCGTTTAAACGGACGCGGAATATCAATACCTTTCACTTCTTTTACCAGATTGACCAGCATCTCTTCAATCATATCCTGGAACGGCCTGAGTTCAAAGAAAGACATCTCAATATCAACCTGGGTAAACTCCGGCTGGCGGTCGGCGCGCAGATCCTCATCCCGAAAGCAGCGGGCAATCTGGTAATACTTTTCCATTCCGGAAGCCATCAGCAGCTGTTTAAACAACTGCGGCGACTGCGGCAGGGCATAAAATTCACCCGGATGAACACGGCTGGGTACCAGATAGTCGCGTGCCCCTTCCGGCGTGCTTTTGGTCAGTATCGGGGTTTCAATATCAAGAAAATCTCTGTCATCAAGGAAATGGCGCAGGGACCGGGTGACTTTATTGCGCAGCTTGAAGGTCTCAAGCATTTCCGGCCGGCGCAGATCCAGATAGCGATACCTCAGCCGGACATCTTCAGAAGCCTCGATATGGTCTTCAATCGGAAAGGGCGGCGTTTTTGATTTATTCAGAACATGGATTTCATGAATCATGATTTCAATGTCGCCAGTCTTTATTTTAGGATTCACAGCTTCCGGGGCGCGGGCAGAAACGGTTCCGGTCACTGAAAGGCAATATTCGCTGCGAACTTTATCTGCCGTATTCCATGCTTTCTGAGAAATTTTCGGGTTGAATACAATCTGGACAAAGCCGGATCTGTCACGTAAATCGATAAAGATCACACCGCCCAGATCTCTTCGTTTCTGAACCCATCCGGCAAGGGTCACTGTCTGCCCTGCCTGTTTTGCGGTCAACTTACCGCAATATGCATTCCGATACAATCTCGACACCTCATTTTTTCATTTTCGATTTCATGTAGTCTGCAAGTCTGTCAAAGGCAACTTTCTCCTGAGTCCCGTCGCTCATATGCTTCACAGTAGCCGAATGAGCCTCCAGTTCCTCATCACCGAGTACCACAACAAAGCGGGCATCATCCCTGTCTGCCTGTTTGAACTGTGCTTTAACTTTCCGTTCCATATAGTCTTTATCGGCGCGAAGACCGGCTTCACGGAGCCTGTGCAGCAAAACAGGGGCTTTTTCTTCCGCTTTTTCACCTATGGCAACAATGAACGCATCCAGTCCGTCTTCGGCGCGAGGCGTGATCCCTTCCACTTCCAGCGCAAGCAGGAGACGTTCGATACTCAGAGCGAAACCGACACCGGCCGTTTCCGGACCACCAAGTTCACTGACCAGGCCATTGTACCGGCCGCCTCCGGTCAGGGTACTGATTGCCCCTTTACTGGCACCCATGATTTCAAACGTTGTGTGATTATAATAATCCAGCCCGCGTACCAGCGTCGGATCCAGTTCATAGACAATACCCATTTCATCAAGAATGGATTTAACGCGATTGAAATAATCTCTGGCGTCATCGGTCAGATAATCTATGATCGAAGGGGCAGTAGCCATCAGCGGATGATCATGGTCTTTTTTACAATCAAGAATTCTCAGCGGGTTCTTCTCAAGCCGCGTCTGACAATCTTCGCAGAACTCGCCGATAGATGGTTTAAAATGGTTAATCAGGGCTTTACGGTGCGCTGCGCGGCTTTCCGGATCACCAAGACTGTTCAGAACGAGCTTCAGATTTTTCAGACCCAGCGCGTGATAGAAAGACAGGGCAAGTGCAATGACTTCAGCATCTATAGACGGATCCTTCGAACCCAGAGCTTCGACGCCGAACTGGGTAAACTGCCGTGTCCGCCCGGACTGTGGCCGCTCATAGCGGAACATGGGACCGATATAATACAATTTAGCCGGCCGGTCGGGAAGGCCGTACATTTTATGCTCGACAAATGCGCGGACAACCGATGCTGTCCCTTCAGGACGCAGAGTCAGGCTGCGCCCTCCCCGATCTTTGAAATTATACATTTCCTTCTGTACGATGTCCGTCGTATCCCCGACGCCTCTCTGAAACAGATCTGTCGATTCAAAAAGCGGGGTACGTATTTCTTTATAATGAAATAATGTACAGATCTTTCTAGCGGTTTCTTCAATCTTCTGCCAGATACCTGATTCTTCCGGCAGGACATCGTAGGTCCCTCTCGGAATCTGAATAAGCAAATGACTTCCTCCTTCTGCTTTCTGTGTTCATAAATAATAAAAGTCCCTTGTCCGTTCTGCAGCGGACAAGGGACGAATATGCGTTCGTGGTGCCACCCTTGATTTAAAGCATCACTTGATGCTTCCTCTTAATCCGGTTAACGCCCGGTCAACGAATTCTCCTAATCAGCTGAAAACGGGTTTTCGCTTTTCAGAAAAACGCCTCGGAAGTGTCCTCCTGTATCTGCTCATGCCGGGCGCGCTCTCAGCCTATGGCTCGCCTTCTCTTTGACAGCAGGATCTGCAGAATCTCTTCGTCACTGGTTTTGTCCTTTTATAGTACGTATTCTCTCATAAAATGTCAAGGGATGGCAGAAAAGCCTGCTCTGCCGTTCACTCATGCGGTTTACTCGCTACAATGAGCGTCACCGGTCCGTCATTAAGCAGGGAAACGTCCATCCTGGCACCGAAAACACCCGTTTCAACAGTCAGGCCGTGGGATCTCAGCCGATCATTAAACGCCTCATATAAGGGCCTGGCCTTCTCAGGACGCGCCGCCTGAATAAAACTGGGGCGTCGCCCATGTGAGACGTCACCGTATAAGGTAAACTGGGAAACAGAGAGAATGGCGCCCGACACATCAACCAGCGACCGGTTCATTTTCCCTTCTGCATCTTCAAAAATACGCAGGCCGGCAATCTTGTCGGCGACATAATACACATCTTCCAGGGCATCCCCCTGTCTGATGCCTACAAGCAGCAGGAGTCCGCCGTCAATGCGACCGACCGTCTTCTCTTCGACTTCAACGGAAGCCTTCTTTACGCGCTGCAGAACAACTTTCACGACCCCATCCCCTTTTTGAATTTCTACTGCATCACACGCCGCACGGAATAGATATCCGGAATCCGTTTGATTTTTTCCACGACGCGATACAGGTGATCAATATTCGTGATGGCAATGGTCATATGTATGGACGCTACTTTATTTTTATCCGCGCGTCCCGAGACGCCGTTAATCGCTGTATGCGCATCAGTCACACACTGAAGCACTTCATTCAGCAGTCCGTTTCGGTCGTAGGCGTTGATTTCAATATCAACGTTATATTCCTTCGCTTTCGATTCCGTATTTTCCCATTCGACGCTGATCAGGCGCTGTTCCTCTTCACTTTTAATATTCGGACAGTCCTTCCGGTGAACCGTCACGCCCCTTCCTCGCGTGATGTAACCGACAATCGCATCACCGGGAACTGGATTACAGCAGCGGGCAAGGCGCACCAGAAGGTTGTCCACACCCTTCACTTTTACACCGAGTGATGTTTTTCGTCTGGGTGCAGGTTTCGATTCAGGAAGCTGCCTTGCCGGACTGACCGGCTCTTCCTTCGCCTTCCGTTCGTCCTCCGTCAGACGGTCAACCACCTGTCTTGCCGGAATACCGTTATATCCCACCGCCGCATACAGCTCATTTTCATGGGAAAAATTGAATTTCTTTACAACCTCGGCTAATTTCTCTTCAGTCAGCGTATCTTTAATACTGAGCCCCTGATTGCGCAGTTCTTTTTCAATCATGTCGCGGCCATTGGCTACGTTCTCCTGGCGCTGCTGCCTTTTGAACCACTGTTTAATTTTATTTTTAACTGCTGAACTTTTGGCGATCTTCAGCCAGTCACGGCTTGGACCATATGAATGCTTCGACGTCAGTACTTCGACAATGTCGCCTGTTTTCAATTTATAGTCCAGTGGGACCATTTTCCCATTGACACGTGCACCAACTGTTTTATTGCCTATTTCCGTGTGTATCCGGTAGGCAAAGTCAATGGGTACCGAACCGACCGGAAGTTCAATGACATCGCCTTTTGGGGTAAAAACAAACACGGTGTCAGAAAAAAGGTCCATCTTCAGGGACTCCATAAATTCCTTAGCATCATCCGTCTCGTTCTGATACTCCAAAATTTCCCGGAACCAGGTCAGCTTATCCTCAAATTTATTATTGATGTTACGCGTTTTGCCTTCTTTATAGGCCCAGTGTGCGGCAATGCCGTATTCTGCAACGTCATGCATCTCCTGCGTCCGGATCTGAACCTCAAGCGGGTCGCCTTTCGGTCCGATGACCGTTGTATGAAGAGACTGATACATGTTCGCTTTCGGCATGGCAATGTAGTCCTTGAAACGCCCGGGCATCGGCTTCCAGTGCGTATGAATAATCCCCAGAATCGCATAACAATCCTTAATACTTTCCACAATGATCCGGACGGCAAACAGGTCGTAAATTTCATTAAACTGCTTATGCTGATTGACCATTTTCCGGTAGATACTGTAAATATGTTTCGGGCGTCCGGAAATCTCTGCTTCGATATGAACAGATTTCACATATTTTTTCAGATCCTCAACAACCTGAGCAATATAGGCCTCCCGCTCTTCCCTTTTCTGCTTCATCAGATTGACAATTTTATAATATTGCTGCGGTTTCAGATAACGCAGTGAGATATCTTCAAGCTCCCATTTAATCGTAGAAATACCCAGACGGTTGGCCAGCGGGGCAAAAATCTCCAGCGTTTCATTGGCCTTCTGGAGCTGTTTCTCATGAGTCATATACTTTAATGTCCGCATATTGTGCAGACGGTCAGCAAGTTTAACGATGACACAGCGAAGATCACGGGCCATCGCAACGAACATCTTCCGATGATTCTCAGCCTGCTGATCTTCCTTGGACGTATATTCAAAATGCCTCAGTTTCGTTACACCATCAACGAGGGTCGCCACGTTATCGCCAAATTTATTCCGAATATCCTCGAGGGTGATCGGAGTATCCTCTACGACATCATGAAGAAATCCGCTGATAATGGTTGTGACATCCATTTTCAGTTCCACAAGAATTCCGGCAACCTCAACCGGATGCGTGATATAAGGCTCTCCCGATTTACGTACTTGTCCTTTATGGGCGGCTTTCGCAAATTCATAAGTTTCATTCAGTTGTTTAATCTCATCTTTATCCAGATAGGTTGATGCCTTTTGGATCAGTTCATCCATAGTCATTTTCCGATCACCTTATTATCATGCTTTGATTTAAGCAATAGTCTGTTCCTTAATAAAAATAGTTCTTGCAAAAATGTGTCGTCTGTCGTCTGTTTCAATGGGTATAAAAAGAGTGCCCGTCTCAGGCACTCTCCGGCAACACCTTGTTCTCAGTAATCAATTAAAGACAGGACATCATAATCTTTAAGAAACCTTGTTCCGTGAAGTTCGCTCAGTTGAATCAGAAAAGCGACACCAACCACATCACCACCAAGCTTTTTCACCAGATTAATCGTCGCATTGATGGTGCCTCCGGTTGCGAGCAGATCGTCGGTGACGAGGACGCGCTGTCCCGGTTTAATGGAGTCCTGATGAATACACAGCGTGTCAATGCCATACTCCTTTTTATAGGAAAAAGTTTCGACGTCACGTGGAAGTTTTCCAGGCTTTCTGACGGGAACAAAGCCCACACCCAAAGCGTAGGCAATGGGTCCGCCAATGACAAAACCACGTGCTTCCGGACCGACGATCACTTCCGCCTTCTTACGGCGTGCGAAATCAGCCATCTCATTGATGGCTGATTGATAAACCGGCCCATTCTGAAGCAATGATGTAATGTCTCTAAAGTTAATCCCCTTGGTTGGGAAATCCATCACTGACGCGATATACTTTTTATAATCCATGTATAGTCCCCTCCGGCTCATCCGCCTGTTTCCGATGTTTCATTCTCTCTTCAAACCACGATTTCAATCTGGAAATCGGTGAATAACAAAACAGATCTTCCATTTCCAGCTGGTTCTTTTCTCTGCGATAAGTAACTGAATCCGAGAGCGGCGTCTTGCCCGACGCAGGATTCACTGTCAAAACACCATTATCTATTGTAACAAAATCAAGCTCAAAAAACACCTTTGTCATGAAATAAACCATGCGTTCAGGCCATCCTTTGAATCTGGCAATCTGCTTTGCCGTTTCATCCAGCTTAAACGAATGTTCCTGCCGGATCAGGGCATAATACCATACAAAGTGATTTCTTGTCGGGAATGTTGAAAAGTAATGATCATGAGCATGATGGAAAACAGTATATATGCGATTGACTTCTGTACATCTGTCGATCAGTCCCGTCAACTGCTCAAGTTCATCTGGAAGGTCCAGAAGAACAAGTACCGGTTTCCGGACAGGCTGTTCTCCCGAGCAGCGCTTCACCGCCCGGGATAGCTGCAGCCGTTCAGCTGTGTGCTCCTGAAACGCAATCATTTCTGCCTCATCCGGGGAAATCTTCTCCAGTTTTTCATTCAACCGGCGTTCATCACGCCAGTCAAAGACCTGCAGTCCATCAACTTTTATATCCCGAATCAGCATCTGCGGCTTTTTAAATCCATTCCATTCATTAATCTGCCACTCACCAATCATACTGATTCGATCCGCCGGAGAAATTTCAGCCCGTTTATGTCCCATACCGAAACCGATTCCGTCAAGTTCAGCTGAATCACCTTTAACTGTCAGTTTCAAATGCGACGCATCCCGGCCGACTGCACTGATTTTCGTAAGCGGGATATGGTCCATCAGGCAGAGCGGTTTTGCGTTATCCGTGCCAAACGGGGCCAGCTGCCCAAGCTGTTCGATCAGCTCAACCGTAATCTGATCCGGTTGACAGGTGTCCTCAATGATTGCTTTTTTTATCAGCATGTCCGGTGTGATCTGATGACGGACAGCCTTAAGAAAATCGGAGCGGAAATCATCAATATCTGTGGTCGGAAGTGAAAGGCCGGCAGCCATCTGGTGTCCGCCAAACTGGGCCAGATGATCTGAACTATCGGTCAGTGCTTTGTACAGATTAACGCCATCGATACTGCGTCCCGATCCTTTGGCCACACCCTTCTCTTCGTTTACAGCCAGAATAATAGTTGGCCGGTAATATTTTTCTACAATTTTGGAAGCGGCAAGGCCGATAACTCCCTGATTCCAGTTGACACCGGGCAGAACCAGTGCCTGGTCACCCCGCTGAATAAAGCTTGCAGCCATCTGGTCTGCTTCGCGAAAAATACGATCCGCAAGGGCTTTTCGCTCTTGATTCAGCTTATCCAGCCGGTCGGCCAGGGCAGATGCCTCCGTCTCATCCCCGGTGAGGAGAAGTCGGACAGCCGGTTCCGCATCTTCGAGCCGCCCGGCGGCATTGAGCCGTGGTCCCAGCTGGAAACCAATTGTATCACTGTCTGCGTCTCCTTTTCCACCAGATTTGAACTTTAATGCATTGATTCCCGGGTACGTCCCTTCATTTATTCTCTTAAGCCCCTGATAGGCGATGAGTCTGTTCTCATCCCTGAGGGGAACCAGATCAGCAATGGTACCAATGGCGGCAAGGGCAAGCCATTGCGGATCAGCTTTCTTCCCAAATAGTGCCTGAGTAAGCTTCAGGGCAACTCCTGCTCCTGACAGTCCTTTAAATGGATAGTCACATCCCGGCTGTTTCGGATTCAGAATCGTAGAAGCATCCGGGAGTACAGCAGGGGGTTCGTGATGGTCTGTGATGACATAATCAATCCCCAGCTGACGGGCACGATCTGCCGCCTCATATGCTGCAATACCCGAATCCACGGTAACGATGAGATCGATGCCATCCTTTTTTGCCTGTTCGACCGCCGCAGCATGGGGTCCATAGCCTTCTGTAAACCGGTTAGGGACATGCCAGGAAACTTCGGCACCCGTCATGCTCAGCGCGCGGACAAGAAGTGCCGTAGAAGTCACGCCGTCGGCATCATAATCGCCGAAAATGCGTATTTTCCGTCTGCGGGCAGCAGACCGGCTGATCCGGTCAACGGCCTCACGCATCCCGAGCATCCGCATCGGATCGTGAAATGTCATTTTTTCAGGATGCAGAAAAAGTTCCGCGTGTTCCGGATTATCGATCCCACGCAGAACAAGTAATCGTGCTGTGAGCGATGAAATGTGCAGGTCTTCAGCCAGTTCTCGAACCTTTTTCGTATCTGCTTGCTCTGTAATCCACCGGTTTTCCGGTTGAAGCAATGGTTGCCGCCTCCTTTTTCGGTTCACATGTATCATGTTAGGGCCCGGGGATTATTTTCGCGACAAAAGGCGTTTTCGTGAGACACGCTTTCCCTCTTCCTCTTCTTCTCCACCTGATACTCTGATCGCAAGTTTTTCAGCATCTTCGGGATGCAGACTGGCCAGCCTCTGGATCTGCCTTTCCAGCTGAACGATCCGACGCCGTTGTTTATAAATTTTAATGTATGTTGAAAGTCCGATCAGCAGGACGCCGATGAGCACCGATCCAATAATGATCAGAATCAGCGGAATGTCGGCTTTTCCGAACAAATAACTGAATGTCACACTGTCTACATTGTCTATAGAAAACAGAACCACAATCAGAGTGAATATCAAAATCAAAAGGATATTCCATTGTTTTTTCACAGTCAAAGTCTCCCCGTTCGATTTTTAAAGAGCATTAATTCTGCGCCTGAACGGTTCTTTTAGCTTTGCGCCGTGCAAGATACCGTGCTTTCAGTACAGCCCAGAGCGGACAGGCAATGCAGATTGAGGAATAAACACCACAGAGCAGACCGGCAAGCAGAGCAATGGTAAAGGTCTTAATGGATTCACTGCCGAAGATCAGCAGGAAAATAACCGGGAACAGGACGGTCAGAATTGTATTTATCGATCGGGTCAGGGTTTCACGGATACTCAGATTAACGATCTTCCCAAGTTCCTCCAGCGTCGTCAGACGTTTTCTGCTCATTTTCATGTTTTCACGCACACGGTCAAAGGTGACAATCGTATCATTGACCGAATAGCCGACGATCGTCAGAATGGCGGATATGATGAGAATATTTACTTCAATATGCAGCAGACTGAACACGGTCACGATAAAGAACGCATCATGGATCAAAGCCAGTACGGCAGTCAGTCCCTGCAAAAATTCAAATCGAATCCAGACATAAATAATGATAAAAAATGAAGCAATAATCAGCGAATACAGGCCGTTTTTCGCGAGATCTCTTCCGACCTGCGGCGAAACCGTGCTGACATTAGGCTCTACGCCATACTGTTTCTGAATCGAATTTTTGACATCCGCAACCTCAGTCCGGCTCAGGTCATCGTTGATTCGTATCGTTGCGATATTTCGATTATTTCCGGAAAGGACGGGCTGTTCCGGGGTATAACCCATATCCCGGAACGATTGTTCCACCTTTGTCACCGACATCGGATGGTTCGTCTGAATATCTACACGGGTACCACTTGAAAAGTCAATACCCAAATTGAGTTTGAAAACAAACAGAGAGACAATTCCAAGCAGGATCAATGCCGCCGAGAAGGTGAAAAACACATTCCTGTATTTCATAAAATCAAGATGATTATACAATCTGTTATAGTGCTTATAATTCATATCATGCTTCGTTTTCACGGATATCACTCCTTCTGACACCGAACAGCCATGGCTTATCATTCAGGATTCTGCTTTTAACCAGTAAACCCAGAAACAGTCGCTGACCATATACCGATGAGATAAATGTCACAACGTTACTGATCAGCAGCATAACGGCAAAGCCCTTAACCGCGCTGTTACCAAAGAAGAAGAGTACACCCGCGGCAATAATCGTGGTCAGATTGGCATCAACAACCGTTGGAAGCGCCCGATGGCTCCCTGATCTGAATGCCGACGCAATTGATTTTCCACCTCGAATTTCATCCTTGATACGTTCAAGTGTAATGATATTCGCATCGACCGCCATGCCGATACCAAGGATCATGGCCGCGATCCCCGGAAGTGTCAGAACCGCCTGCAACCCGACGAAAACACCCATAACCATATAAATATAAAAGACAAGAGTGATATTGGCAATCAGCCCGCCCAGTCTGTAGAAGGCCAGCATGAACAGGAGAATGGCTGCGACCCCGAGTGCTCCGGCAAACAGGGTATCCCTCATTGAATTCTGACCGAACTGCGCACCGACAGATGTCGAATAGGTTTCATCCATCTTAACTGGCAGTGACCCTGAATTAAGAAGATCCTTCAGATTATTGGCTTCCTGTACGGTGAAGTTTCCGGTTATCTGGACATCACTCGTATTCAGCACCTGATTCACTGCAGGGTTGGAAATAAACTTATGATTGCTTTTCTGAACTTCTTTTGCATAGGAGTCACCTTTTTGATAATCCATCCAGATGACAAGCACGTTATTCGGTGCTTTCGACAGAATATCGGAGGTCACCTTTGCAAATTTTTTCGGATCTTTCAGCTGCAGGGTAACCATCGGATGATTCAGCTCATCGAACGCAACTTTTGCCTTGCCCGGCTGCAGATCCGATCCGTCGAGCATCAGCTTGTCCTGATAATCCCTGAATGAAAGATTGGCCGTCGTCGACAGAAGCTCTCTTGCCCGCTTTTCATTCGTCACACCCGGCAACTGGACACGAATCCTGTCTCCGCTTTCGATGGCAATATTCGGTTCACTGACACCGAGGACATTGATCCGTTTGTTGATGGCCGCAACCGCATTGCTCATATCTGCTTTGTCAATTTTCTGTCCCGCTTTCAGCGGTTCCACCTGATAAAGAACTTCAAACCCGCCTTTCAGGTCAAGGCCCAGATTAATATTATGTATGATTGGCATTGTGGCAAAACCGAGGATGACTGCTGATACAACCAGAATTGCCAAAAAGGAAAATAACGGTCCTTTTTTCACCATAACCTTAACTTGCTCCCTTCTATCTTTCGGCCGGATCCTTCCGTGCGGCGATCCGGTCTTATCCTCTGAACATTATTATTTGAACAGCCCGCTGTCCATCTCTTTATCGAGTGGGGAGTCCCGGAACATGTCCATACGCAGCTTGTTCATATAATCATTAACGGTCAGCGCCATGACAGCCGCAACGACCTCATGGATTCGTTCAGGCTTCTCTCCCTTCGCTTTTTCCAGTTTTTCTTTTACAAACTGCCAGAATTCTTCCCGGCTCAGGTGATTTAGCCCGAGCAGATGAAATTCTTCCAGCTTGCTCTGGAGAAACGGTTCAATCGATTTATGCCATTTTTCCATATCCAAGGGCTTTTCTGCCATGCTGATTCCTCCCATAATGTCTATCATAGCATAATCAGAGAGCAATACGAAACACAAAATCCGGCATGTCTGAAAAACCATTTCCCCTCTTCGCTGCTCACGGAATCATCCACACATCCCTGTCATGCCGGTGGCAGTCTGATGCATATAATCCCTGTATGCGCGCGGCATTTACCGCAACCCGACGCAAAAAAGGCGGACAGGCAATGACACGTCAATCTTTTCTGAAAGGCTCATTTATTCTGATGGCTGCCGGGCTCATTACACGGATCCTTGGTATGATTAACGGAATGATCCTGTCAAGAGTGATCGGAGACGAAGGGGTTGGCCTCTTTATGATGGCCTTCCCGGCCATGCTGCTGATTGTCACCCTGACAGAACTCGGACTTCCTGTTGCCATATCCAAACTGGTAGCAGAAGCAGAAACCTTCGGGGACAGGAAAAAAATCAGGTTAATCCTCATCCTCTCGCTTACCATTGTCTGTTTGATCAGTATTATCCTGACGTCAGCCATGCTGCTTGCCATACCGGTGACGGCAAAATATCTTTTCGCCGATACCCGGGTGGTTTATCCCCTTCTGGCGATTACACCGGTGATTCCGATCGTTGCCATCAGCTCCGTCCTGCGCGGTTATTTTCAGGGCATTCGCAATATGAAACCTTACGCATTCTCCGGTATCGTTGAACAGGTCGTGCGGATTTCCCTCGTCGTTACTCTGGCGAACCTGTTAATGCCTTACGGTGTTGCTTACGCGGCTGCGGGGGCGATGATCGCCGGAGCCGCGGGCGAGTGCGCTTCACTTCTGTACATGCTTCGCATGTTCAGAAAGAGCGGCGGCATCCGGCTGAACATGCAGAGCCTGAGCCTGCTGAAGGGAAGTCGTACTACACTGCGCCGCCTGCTGAATATCGGATTGCCTACTATGGGCAGCCGCCTGATCGGTTCACTCAGCAGTTTTCTTGAACCGATGATCGTCTCGCACAGTCTGCTGATTGCCGGCTATTCAATCAAAACCTCTGCTGAACTTTACGGACAGCTGACCGGTTATGCACTCACCCTGCTTCTATTGCCTGGTTTTATCACCCATGCGCTGCACATCTCACTGGTTCCGGCGATCAGTGAAGCGATTGTCCGAAAAGATTACGGCATGATCCATTACCGTCTTAATCAATCACTTCGAATTGCGATGCTGACCGGGGGACTCTCACTGGTTGTGACCTTTTCATTTGCAGCGCCCTTAATGCAAATGATTTACGAAGCACCTGAAGCGGCATACTTTATCCACATCATGGCTCCTTTTTTCATGATTCTGTATTTTCAGGCGCCACTGCATGCTGTTCTTCAGGCACTCGATCTCGCAAAAGCAGCGATGATCAATACGCTGATCGGTGCAGTGGTTAAGATCGTCACCCTGTTTCTCCTGACCAGTAATCCGGAATTTGGCATTGCGGGGACTGCCCTGGCCATCTGCATCAATGTTGTCCTGGTCACTTTCCTTCACGCCGCTGTCATTTTTAAGACCATCGGCTTCTCCCTGATTTTTAAAGATTATATTCATACAGGGATTCTGATTGCCTGTTCAGGGATTCTTGCTCACTATCTTATCGGAAAGGCCTTAATCACCTGGTCCCTTGTTCCAAGAACCCTGGCTTTAATGACAGCCATCAGTCTGTTTTATCTGCTGCTTGGATCGTTTCTCGGTATCATCCGCAGAGATCAGCTGGCTCAGTTGCCGGTGGTTGGAAAATGGATTGCTTAAACCTCATGTGGATCTCTGGTCAAATCCATGAAGAAATTGCCAGTCTGGTCAATCGTCAGGTATTTAACCAGACGAATATCCCGATAGCCGTATTTTCTCAGTTCCTGCTTCAGCCAAAGCTGAGTCCTGCCAATCTTAAACAGATTATCCAGGCGACACTTTCCATCCTCGATTAAGGGCAGTCCCATCTGCGGCCAGGGCTGCCGGAAGGGTTCATGAACAAGTTTCGCGCCAGCATCAGATAAACTGGCGGGCACTGACTGAGATATCCTGTTCTCTGAGGGTCTCCGCCACTTATTAAAAAGCAGAGAACACCTGAAACACAGAATCAGAACAGCAATCGGTATAAGAAACAGAAACAGCGGAATATCCGGATGGATCACGGCCGCCAGTGACATTCCGACCGCCATAAAAAGCCACATCAGTTCCGATATTTTTCGGTCGGAAGGTTTTTCCGGCATCAGGTTTCTGAAACCGACCCATAAAATGATCAATAAAAAAATGATTCTGGCTACAGCCGTTCCCATGCTTTTTTCCTCCATGATTTCTTCAACACGTCCTACAGGGTTAGTATGAACGAAATCCGATGGATCATGAATGCCGGTTGTCATGAAAATGGGCTTGTCCGAATAGACATGTAGCATAGCGGCGCATGAACAGCTGCAGTTCTCATTTCCGGAGGTGTTCCTATGGCTCGAAACTGGCTTTCTGCCGTGACTTATGGTATCGCCACATCGATCATTATCGTCCTGGCATCCGCCTTTCTGCTTGCCTCTCTTCTGAGGTTCACCAGCTTCGCGGAAACAAGCGGAACCGTCCTTCCAGTCGTCATTTCTATAACGGCTCTGTTTATCGGCGGCGTGATCAGCGGATCGAAATTAAAGGAGAGAGGCCTGCTGATTGGCGCAGTAACCGGCCTGTTTTACTGTCTCTTCAGTCTGTTTTTTCAATACCTGGGTCTTGACCACTGGCCGGGGCTGATGCAATATGTTTATTTTCTGGCTAATATTGCATCTGCAGCGATTGGCGGAATTGTCGGTGTCAATTTATTTTCAGGCCGGCACCACTATTGATCCTGGTCAACATCCGCCGCCCGGGCTGATGTTGAAAAACGGCCCCGATAAATGGGGGCCGTTTTTCCTCAACTGGGAAGTAAAAAGATCATGCGTGTAAGGGCAACACTGACTCAGCCAGCGCCATGAGTCTTACTGAGCCCGTTTTTTTAATTACTTCCCTTACTTCCTTTTTCTTCTTTTCCCGGCTTTTCTTCCTTATCCTTTTCCTTACTTTCGGATTGAGCATGTGCATTTGCAGATTTCTTTACAATAGCACGAATTGCATTCCGTTCATAAGTCAGCTTGCTGCTGCTGCTTCGTAGTACCACGGTCCGTTCATCGAACGATTCAACCGTTCCCTGAAGCCCTCCGATGGTTACAATTTTGTCACCCTTCTGAAGTGATGCCTGCATTTCACGCGTCTCCTTATTCCGCTTCTGCTGCGGACGGATAAGCAGAAAATAGAAAATCGCAACGAAAATCAGAAGGGGTATCAGTATACCAGTAATCCCTTCCATGATAAGCCTCCCTTTAACTCATTTAAAAATTTTTCGCATCCGGTTTATTAAAACCATAGGATTCAAAAAAATCTTCTCTGAAATCCAGCAGTCGATCTGCTTTTATCGCAGAACGGACACGCCTCATTAATTTTAACAAAAAATAGAGATTATGGTAAGTAGTAAGTCGAAATCCAAATGTTTCATTGGCTTTGATCAGATGGCGGATATACGCCCGGGAATAATTCCGGCAGACCGCGCAATCACAATCGGCGTCAATCGGTCCGAAATCATGTGCATATTGGGCATTCTTGATGACCAGACGCCCATGTTCGGTCATACAGGTGCCGTTTCTGGCAATACGTGTGGGCAGGACACAGTCAAACATATCGATCCCGCGAATGACTCCGTCAATCAGTGAATCAGGGGATCCAACGCCCATCAGATAACGTGGCTTGCCTGATGGGAGCAGTGGAACGGTAAACTCCAGCATCTGATTCATATCAGCTTTGGGTTCGCCGACAGATAATCCGCCGATGGAATACCCCGGAAAATCGAGTGAAGTCAATTCCTCAGCCGATTGTTTTCTCAAATCTTTGAAGACGCCGCCCTGTACAATCCCGAATAAAGCCTGAGTTTCCGGATTTCTGTTCGCATTCAGGCCGCGTTCTGCCCACCTGCTTGTCCGCTCAACAGACTTTTTCATGTAATCCCAGGTGGACGGATAAGGCGGACATTCATCAAGGGACATCATGATATCTGAACCAAGTGCATTCTGAATCGCAATGGCTTTCTCGGGTGACAGGAACATCTTCGCACCGTTCAGATGATTACGGAAATGTACACCTTCTTCAGTAATATCGCGAATCTTACTTAAACTGAAGACCTGAAATCCCCCTGAGTCAGTCAGAATGCCCCGGTCCCAGTTCATGAAACGATGCAGACCCCCTGCTTCTCTGACAATGTCCTCCCCCGGCCGCAGCCAGAGATGATATGTATTGCTCAGGATAACCCCCGCACCGATCTCTTTTAATTCACGCGGGCTCATCGTTTTAACCGTCGCCTGGGTACCAACCGGCATAAACATGGGTGTATCAAAGGTTCCGTGCGGCGTATGGAGGCGTCCCAGTCTCGCACCGGTCCGCCGGTCCGTTTTTATCAATTCATAGGTAACCGGATCGCTCATTCGTTGTGAATTCCTTCCTCAATAAACATCGCATCGCCAAAACTAAAGAAGCGGTACTTTCCTTTCACTGCCTCCTGATAAGCCTTCAAAATAAAATCCCTTCCGGCGAAAGCAGCAACCAGCATAATTAATGTAGATTTGGGCAGATGAAAATTTGTAATCATCGCATCAATGGCTCTGTAGCGGAAACCGGGATAGATAAAGATGTCCGTCCATCCTGATGCTTCCTGATACTTTCCGTCATATTTTGCAGTAATCGTTTCAAGCGTTCGGATCACTGTGGTCCCGCAGGCAATAATCCGGTGACCTTCTGCTCTGGCTTTCGTCAATATTTCAGCAGACTGAGCTGACATCTGATAAAACTCGGAATGCATGTTATGATCCTCAATTTTCTCCACTTTTACCGGACGAAATGTACCGAGACCGACATGCAGGGTGATGAAGACGATATGTACTCCTTTTTTCTCAATCGCTTTCAGCAGCTCTTCTGTAAAATGGAGGCCGGCTGTAGGTGCCGCTGCTGAACCCCGATGTTTCGCATAGACAGTCTGATACATATTGGGATCGTCCAGCTGTTTTTTAATATATGGCGGCAGCGGCATTTTCCCCAGTTCTTCCAGAACTTCATAAAAAATACCTTCGTAATGAAACGTGACGAGCCTCCGCCCTTCATCCAGTTCCTGAGCGCAAACCGCTTCAAGCCTTCCGTCTCCAAATTGAACATGAGCGCCCTGGTGTAACCTTTTGGCCGGTTTGGCAAGGCATTCCCATGTATCACCTTCTGTCTGCTTCAGAAGAAGCAGTTCAATTTTTGCCCCTGTTTCCTCTTTATGTCCGATCAGACGGGCAGGAAGCACTTTCGTATCGTTCAGCACCAGACAGTCCCCGGGATTCAGGTAATTGATGATATCCGAAAAATGATGATGAGCGATGCGCCCGGTATTCGGATTAATTACCATTAAACGGGACGCCGCACGATCCTTCAATGGGGTCTGGGCGATCAATTCTTTCGGCAGTTCATAGTCAAAATCTGAAACGTCCATGAATTTCAGCACTCTCTTTCACTTAACGTAGATGATTAATCAGATAAAAAATTAATGAAACCACGACACTGATCACAAGACAGGTGACAATGGGAAATATGAATGTAACGTTGCCTTTTTTTATAAAAATATCACCGGGCAACCGGCCGATCAGCGGCCAGAAGAGACCAACCAAAAACAAAATCACCCCGGCCGTCATCAGAAGTTTTCCAATATCCCCCACCGTTCAGACACCCCTCTCTATGTTGAGATGCCGATAAGCAAGATCTGTCGCAATACGTCCGCGCGGTGTTCGCTGGATGAATCCGATCTGAAGCAGATAAGGTTCATGTACATCTTCAATCGTATGCCGTTCTTCGCCAATTGCAGCAGATAACGTATCCAGCCCTACAGGACCGCCATTGAATTTTCGAATGATCCCTTCAATCAGCTGATGATCGACCCGGTCAAGGCCTGAATCATCAACGTGAAGACGGCTGAGACTGGTTCTGGCTGTCTCCCTGTTTATCCGTCCATCTGCCTCAACCTGGGCAAAATCACGGATTCTTTTCAACAGCCGGTTGGCAATACGCGGCGTGCCACGAGACCGTCGGGCAATTTCGTTACAGGCATCATCATCAATCGCGGCATGAAGCACAGCAGCCGTTCTCCGGACAATTCTGGAAAGTTCCTCAGGATTATAGAACTGTAGACGGCTGATGACACCGAAGCGGTCACGGAGTGGCGGAGAAAGATACCCGGCACGTGTCGTAGCGCCTACAAGCGTAAACGGCGGAAGAGTCAGTCGAACCGAATGAGCGGTATCGTCCTTTCCAATCACAATGTCCATGCAGAAATCTTCCATTGCAGGATAGAGGACTTCCTCGATGTGGCGGCTGAGCCGGTGAATTTCGTCAATAAACAGGACATCACCCGGCTCAAGAGACGAAAGAATGGCAGCCAGATCCCCGGACGTTCAAGTGCCGGTCCGGATGTGGTCCGTATATTCGTCCCCATCTCTGTGGCAATAATCATTGCCAGTGTTGTTTTGCCAAGCCCCGGCGGTCCATAGAGCAGTACGTGATCGAGGGGTTCATTTCTCTCCTTCGCGGCCCGGATAAAGACTTTAAGATTCCTTTTTAAATCATCCTGACCTACATAATGATCGAGGTCGGTCGGCCGGATAGACTGTTCCATTCCATTATCTTCATTTGTGGATTCACTTGACAGCAGTCGATCGGCACCTTCCATAGTATTCACCTGCTTTCATCGCCTGACCATCAGACGAAGCGCTTCTTTCACATAATTTTCAGCGGATAATTCCTTCTTTTTCAATTCAGGCATCACTTTGTTGATTTCCCGCTCAGAATACCCCAGCATTTTCAAAGCATCAATGGCTTCGTTCAAAGCGGAGCTCTGCGTCTCTCCCGCTGATTCACTGCGCTGGAGGGCAGCAGAATTCGCTATCTTTCCCTTTAAATCCAATATAATCTGTGCAGCTGTTTTTTTACCTATGCCGGGAAAACGGGTCAGATATTTATCGTCTTTTGCCTCAATGGCCTGAATAATGCTTTCCGGACTTCCCGAAGCAAGAACAGCAAGCGCACTCTTCGGCCCAATTCCGGAAACCGTTAACAGCCGGATAAATAACTCACGTTCATCACGGGACTTAAAACCGAAGAGCAGCATCGCATCTTCCCGGACATATTGGTAAATATAAACCTTTATTTCATGGTTAAGGGACGTCTGCCAGGTAAAAGGATTGGCACAGACAACTTTGAATCCGATCCCGTTCTGTTCGATGACAATCCCGTTTCCCGACAGCCAGGTCAGGATTCCTTTTATATAGTCAAACACTCACGAAACTCCTCCAGCCTCACGCGGCCCGTACATTCACTCAATATCATAGCACACAGAACCGTGGTC
This sequence comes from Sporolactobacillus sp. Y61, assembly GCF_040529185.1. Lineage (NCBI taxonomy): Bacteria > Bacillati > Bacillota > Bacilli > Caryophanales > Sporolactobacillaceae > Sporolactobacillus > Sporolactobacillus sp. Y61. The sequence continues at coordinate 2,776,267 of NZ_CP159510.1, forward strand.
TCACAAAAAACGCAAAAGAAAAAGAGCATTCAGGCTGAATGCTCGAGTCTGATTTTTTTAACAGCCGGTAATTCAATCAGGCTTCTTCCAGGTTACTGTAAATATCCTGGACATCGTCATTGTTTTCCAGAGCATCCATCAGGTTCTGCATTTTTTCAAGGTCTTTACCATTCAGCGCTGTTTTCGTTTTGGGAACCATAGCCACTTCTGCCCTGTCTATCTCATATTGCTTTTCTTCAAGTGCTTTTTTCACATCTTCAAAAGCTGACGGCGCCGTTATGATAATGAAACGATCCTCCCTGGATTTCAGATCGTCCGCCCCGCATCGAGTGCATCCATCATCAACTGATCTTCATCAAGGCCCTCTTTTTTCTCGATTTCTATCAGGCCCTGCTGATCAAACATAAAGGCTACACTTCCGGATTCACCCAGATTGCCCCCGCTTTTTGTAAAGGCGTGTCTGATCTCGGAGGCCGAGCGATTCCTGTTATCCGTAAGCACGTCAACCATCACGGCAACACCGCCTGGTCCATACCCTTCGTACGTGATCTCACTGTAGCTGACACCGTCAAGATTTCCTGTCGCTTTTTTGATTGCCCGGGAAATGTTGTCATTAGGCATGTTCTCTGCTTTAGCTTTTTCAATTGCATGGCGCAGGCCGGCATTCATATCCGGATCGCCGCCCCCATGTTTTGCCTCGAGATAAATATCTTTGGAAAGCTTCATAAAGATTTTTCCGCGAATGGCATCCATAGCGTTTTTCTTATGCTGTATATTATTCCATTTTGAATGTCCGGACATATTTTTTCCCCTCTCATTGATTCTTTATGTCTGGTCAGAAAAGAAGGCGCAAATCAAGCCGCACAGCCCTTGACCGGCCACGCAGCTGATAACGTCTGATCTCTGTTCCAATTCTCTGAACCCTGATCCAAACACGTTTCCGTAATTATTATACATATTTTTGCTTATGAAAAAAAGAGCAAGGGCAACCCCCTACTCTTTTCTCCACAGAATTATCTGTCGTTGTTTTCAAACGGGCGTTTCAGTGCGTTCGCCAGATCATCGATAATCCCTGTTATATCGGCACCTGCTTCACGCATGCCCCGTCGTCCTGCATTAAAATTTGTTTCTGCTGTCGTAATTCGGTTTACATAACGTGTATCAGATGTCACATAGACCCGCCTGTCACCTGTGATCGGTTTGATTGCGGCACGGACCTTTTTCTCAACATCCTCGTTATTCGTCCCGGCATTTTCAGGAACGACACCTACCGCCACATTGTTTCTACTGACAATGGCATGAGCCCTGTCTACACCTGGAACCGCATCAGCGCGTTGAGCAATCCGTTGCGCAAGACGGCGTTCCTGACCATAACCAGGACGACCCTGACTCCGATCCTGAGCCATATTGTTGTTTACATTGTCCGGCGTACCCGGATCATTCGTGAAATTCCGGTCATTTTGGTCGGCCGTCCGGAAAGTGACATTTCGCATCCCGTCCCGATTTTTATCATACGCTGCATTGTCCGGCTGACATCCAAATAAAACACCACTCAGAGTGAGAACCGAACCCATAGTCAATAGTGTCCTTTTCAAAATAAAATCCCCCTTTCGCCTTTATCTTGTGTGGGAAAAGGGGAATTTACGCTGATGAATTTTTACCGGATATTTAGATAAAAATGGCATTTATTTTTTCTTATTGGCATCATTGTCATTTACGGACTTATAAGCCGGTTTATGTGACACAGGTGACTGCGTATAAGGCGACTGCGGAGGCTGGTTTCCACCATAATATCCCGCCACCGGCATATTGCCGAACGGGGTGTACGGCGCATGCTGAACTGGATAGCTTCCCGTGCCGCCACAATTACAGGGTTTTTTCGACTGATTCGGCATCATATAGGGATAAGGATAGCCTCCGATTGTTCCCTGAGCACCGACAGGATTCATCTTTCCTGACGATTTTCCAGCCGTCGGGTAGGGAAAAGAGGCGGGTGATACGTTCGTCGCTTTCATTCCGCCAATGGGTTTTTCAGGAGAAACGGCTCCCTGCGCAAGAAACGGGTAGTTATTCTTTGGTTTCTGTGCCGGTTTATAAATGTTCTCTGACGGATTGGCGGGCAAACCCGATTTGTTTACTGGCTTTTTCCCGGATGCCGGCTGGCTCTCTGCCGGTTTTTTTTTCATCTGTGCTGACGGGCTGGTCGGGTACATCTGCGTGGCAGGACTTACCGCCGGCCATGGATTAGCCTGTGACGCCGGACTCGTCGCCGTTGGATTCGGCTGATAAGCAGGACTTGCCATTGGCCACGGATTAGCCTGTGACGCCGGACTCGTCGCCGTTGGATTCGGCTGATAAGCAGGACTTACCGCCGGCCATGGATTAGCCTGTGACGCCGGACTCGTCGCCGTTGGATTCGGCTGATAAGCAGGACTTGCCGCCGGCCACGGATTAGCCTGAGTCGACGGACTCGTCGCCGTTGGATTCGGCTGATAAGCAGGACTTGCCGCCGGCCACGGATTAGCCTGTGACGCCGGACTCGTCGCCGTTGGATTCGGCTGATAAGCAGGACTTGCCGCCGGCCACGGATTAGCCTGAGTCGACGGGCTCACATCAGACCAGTGATTCCCCATTTGATACGGACTGACAGGATTTGTCGCTGAAGGGTCAGTCTGCAGAAAAGGAAAAACCGGTACCTGATTCATATCATGGGCGCTATACGAAAGCGCGTTGCCTGCAGCCGAATAATCCCCTTCCTTCGGATAAAAGATATCTTTAAATTCCTCCTTTTCTTTCTCCGGATTTGCGGAAGGCTGATTCAACCCGGCTAACGCTCCCGGATTGGTTTCGGTCTGCTGAGAGGCAGACTGGGGCACGGATGTATTGGGCATGTCTTCCGCCGGTAAAACCTCAGGCTTTTCCGTCCGGACCGCGCTGGATACTTTAATTGCCTGTTTCTCTCCGCTGACTTTAATCTTCATGCCTCGATAAAGCGGACGTTCTTCAAGGTCAGGATTCAATTTTTTTAATTCTTCAAGCGTCATGCTATGTTTTTCTGCAATTCCGGCAGCTGAATCGCCTTGCTGTACCACATATAATTTCACGGTTTTCATCCTTTCCTGTGAAAGTCATTTTATGTATATGGCAGACCTGGGCTTTTTGCCACTTTTTTATAGAAAACCTGGCGAAGCGAGGCCCCTGGCACCGGCTGAGCCCCATGCCCTTACACGAAATATGTAAAATTTTTGTCCTTTCTCATCGCGTAAAAAATGTGGAGCTGCATCATGATCCATTGAGCGTCCCCCTGTGCAGAAAATGAGATTTTGCTTATAATGATAACTAAATGATTCATTTTCGAAAGGACATGCTTATGACCCGAACCCGAGAAAGAAAATTATCTGCTTCAGCAAGGCGACGGAAAGTGCTTGGCTGTCTGTCCGCATCTTCCAGGCCAATAACAGGCGGGGAACTCGCCGACAAAATGGCCGTCAGCCGTCAGGTGATCGTTCAGGATATATCGCTTCTCAGAGCCAGAAATCACCCAATCATCGCGACGTCTCAGGGATACTTGTTTCTTTCCGGAGAAAAGCCAGGTACCAGAACACGCGTTGTTGCCTGCCGACACACCCTTGAAGAAACTGAAGATGAGCTTAATCTGATCGTTGACTGCGGCGTTACGGTAGTCAATGTTACAGTTGAACATCCGCTCTATGGCGAGATCACCGGTTCGCTGATGATCCGAAACCGTACAGATGTCAGACTGTTCATCAGCAAGCTGCATCAGACTAATGCCTCTCTTCTTTCATCACTGACTAAAGGAGTCCATCTTCATCAGCTTGAAGCTGCTGAACAGGGGCAACTGGATCGTGCTGTCAGCGCCCTGAAAAAAGCGGGATATTTGTTGTAAAGAAAATCTGGCAACCGGCGAGCCACTGGCGGTATCGCGATTGCCGGGTTTTCTGAACCTTTTCCCGCCATAATCAAAAACACGGCCGAACTGGCCGCGTTCCTTTAATCCGTATATTCAAACTCATAATCCATAATGCGCACGGTGTCGCCATCGGTCACGCCTTTTTTTCTCAAAGCATCGTCAACCCCCATACCACGCAGTTGCCTGGCAAATCTCCTGATTGCTTCATCATGATGAAAATTGGTCATTTTAAACAGCAGCTCGACTTTCGGACCAGAGACATTAAAGACGCCGTCACTTTCACGTGTAATCGTAAAGGGGGCTTCTTCCTTTTTCATCGTGTATACAGTAGACCTGGCTTCTTCCTGCTTCTCATGCACAGGAAATGACGGTGTCTTGCCGATCTGTTCAAACACAGCATGTATCAAAGATTTCAAGCCTGAATGCGTAACAGACGATACTGGAAAAACAGGTACTAGCGGTCCGACTTTTTTTCTGAACGCCTCCAGGTTCTTCTCTGCGCCGGGAAGATCCATTTTGCTTGCCGCGACAATCTGCGGCCGGTCAATCAAATGCCACTGATAGCTCTTTAACTCTTCATTAATCTTTTTATAATCATCAAAAGGGTCACGACCCTCCATTCCGGACATGTCGACCACATGAACAATCACGCGGGTACGTTCGATATGACGTAAAAACTGATACCCGAGACCTGCGCCCTGACTTGCTCCCTCAATTAAGCCGGGTAAATCAGCGATCACAAAACTGCTTCCCTCATCCACATTCACAACGCCAAGATTCGGAACCAGTGTGGTAAAATGATACGCTGCGATTTTAGGCCTGGCCGAAGTAATGGCAGCAAGCAGCGTCGATTTCCCTACACTTGGAAAACCGACCATCCCGGCATCAGCAAGCAGTTTCAGTTCAAGACTGATTTCATGTTCCTCACCTGGCGCACCGTTTTCCGAAATATAAGGTGCAGGGTTGGCCGGTGTGGAAAAGCGCGTATTTCCTCTGCCACCTCTTCCTCCTGATGCAATCACAGCACGTTGCCCGTTTTCCGTTAAATCCGCGATCAATTGTCCGGTATCTCTGTCCCGGACAACCGTTCCCGGCGGAACCTGTACGACCAGAGGGGCGGCGTTCTTCCCGTGCTGATTTTTCGGCCGACCATTTTCTCCTTTGCTGCCTTTGAAATGGCGCTTATATCGAAAGTCCATTAATGTCCGCAAACCCTCATTCACCTGAAAAATGACATCGGCGCCCTTTCCGCCGTCGCCACCTGCCGGCCCGCCATCGGGGACGTATTTTTCCCGTCTGAAAGCGACCATTCCGTTTCCGCCATCGCCGCCTTTAACATACACATTCACCTGATCAACAAACACAGGATCCACCTCATTTCATTATCAGACTTTCCTTTTGTCAGATAGTGTTCAACCCATCGCAGGGATTGATTCAGATCTGTTTTTTTCATTTCATCCATCATGGTCTCCGCATCACAGAGCTGGCCTTCAAAAGTAACATGAAGATACACGTGTGCGGGTACGGCTTCCAGTTCGATATGAACCGTATTATCCGTAAATTCGGAGGCATGCTGATCCAGCTTCTGAATCAGCAGATTCAAAAAGGCATGCAGGGATTCATCACATTCTGACAGATTTCTTTCAGGTCCGGAAACACTGTAACTCAGTCGATACGGGTGTGGAAACCAGCTGGAAGTGACCAGAAAAAAGGAGCTTTTTGGCATTTGCAGATGGGAAAGATGTGCCTGATGGATCAGCCGGTCTGTCAGCCGGCTGATCACCTCATTCGCATGTTCCATCTGATTCATATAGATATACCCTTTGATAAGCTGCAGATCATTTAACAGCATGTGCCTCGCAGCTCCAATCAATTTGATGCCTGTCTCTTCACTGATCATCCATATCGCCTGCCGTTTCTGATCTTTATCCAAGTATAGCAGAAAACAGCCGGAATGATTTTTAATCAGTCCCTGTTTATCAGCCCAAAAAAGCAGCCGGAATGTTTTTTGCAGATACAAAAAACCTCCGGCTGCTCTTCATATACAGGTATACGTTCAGGCTTACGCCTCAATAACAGCGTCAACAGGATATACACTGACTCTTTTACGGTCCCGGCCAAATTTCTCAAATTTAACAACGCCGTCTGCTTTGGCAAACAATGTATCATCACCGCCGCGTCCGACATTTGCTCCCGGGTAAATCTTCGTCCCGCGCTGACGGAACAGGATAGAACCACCTGTAACCTTCTGACCGTCTGCCCTTTTGGCGCCGAGGCGCTTTGAGATCGAGTCCCGACCGTTTTTCGTACTGCCGACACCTTTTTTGGATGAAAAGTACTGAAGATCAAGTTTCAACATAATGGGTACCTCCTTTATCAATAATTCGGATATATGTTCCGTAAGAGTGCTCTATCGTTCTCATGGAGACAAGCATGGCTTCGAGAATCAGGCGCGCCTTCCCCATCTTCCCGACATGTGCCTGATCAGGAAGGCGGCAACTCAGGAAACCACCTTCTCCTGACAGATTCACCTGTGGCCTGATTCCGGTCAGCTGTTCAACAGCATTCAGTGCCCCAAAAGAGACCGCTGAAGCGCCTGCACAGACCAGATCATAGCCATGAGGGCCACTGCCTGCATGGCCGCTCATCGTAAATCCCCGGATCAGGCCGTCAGGATCTCTGACTACCTTGAGTGTGATCATTAACGGTCACCTCAGGCATTGATCTTTTCGATGGTTACTTTTGTAAACGGCTGTCTGTGTCCCTGTTTCCGGCGATAGTTTTTTCTCTTCTTAAATTTAAAAACAATGATCTTTTTACTGCGACCCTGTTCTTCAACTTTAGCTGTGACACTGGCACCTTCAACAGTTGGGGAGCCGACTTTTGCTTCATCCCCGCCGACAAAGAGAACCTTATCAAAAGTTACCGTTTCGCCTGCTTCAGCCGGAAGTTTTTCAACAAAAACTGTCTGGCCTTCTTCGACCTTCAGCTGCTTACCGCCTGTTTCGATAATTGCATACATCCCTGCTGCACCTCCTTCTGTATTCTCAGACTCGCCGGATACGGCAGCCTGACGGCATTTGTGGAACAGATGAGCCTGTCCCGCCTATTCCGTGCGGTTGGAGCGAGATGCTCCATGTCATTATCCATCAGACAATAACATATGTACTTTATCATAATGATGAATCAGAAGTCAAGACATTTTTTCAGTGAGCTTTTTGTGATGTTGATTTTTTTCGCCACACCAATCCAAGTGGCACAGCTTTTTCCCGATGCTCAGGGGTTTGCCTTCTCGCCGGGCAAATCTTCTTCAACGTATTGCGATCCTTTGAAAGTCGCAGGTCATTTCCCATCTTGCAGGGGCCTTCATCTCACTTACTTGTCATAAGATGTTCTGTCCTGAGAGCAAAAAGTGAAATAAGCGGATATTTTCCGGTTAGGGTCAGGACGGAACGCTCTCCAGGGGATATATAAGCGGAGATTTTCCGCTTATGCCAGAGAAAAAGCTCCATTTTCCCGTCTTCTGAGTCAATAGGCGGAGCCTCTCCGTCTATTCTAACTATTCTTAAATATAATGACTCAGTAAGCGGAATTTTTCCGTTTATTCATCGGATCATGTGCTTAACCTGATCCCCCAGCCGCCAGGTCGTCACTCCCACCCGTATTTTTCATATGAGGATACATTTCCCCAATCGTCCCTGATTATTGATTGTACAAATTCAGATTTATTTTGGGAGAAAATAATTTCAGAACGCCTTATCGTCCCTTTTAACACAGGGTGTCCCCCACATCCTAATGAGCCTTCAGTTACGATCTGCTGCTTCTCTTCGTGTTCTTTTTCTCGTCAGCTCAACAAGACCCATTTCGGAATAACCGAAAATTTTTACTGTCGCAGGATCCTGTGCGGTCACCCGTTCCAGCTCATCAATCACCCGGTCACGGTTTTCGTGCTTATGAAGGCGCAGAAAATCAACTGCCACCATGCCTCCGATCCCTCTGAGCCTGAGCTGCCTTCCAATTTCGCGCGCCGCATCCAGATTGATGGACAGGGCTTGCTCCTCCCAATGGTCACCGACGACTCTCGAACCGGTATTGACGTCGATTGCTGTCAGTGCAGCCGTGTGTTCAATGGCGATTGATGCACCTTTCGGGAGCGGAACACCCGGCTGTTCAACGGATCTCCATATTTTTTCAAGATCATGGACAGCAAATAAATTGTCAGCCGGCTCGTAAATCATATCCACGCCCGCCGAGATCTTCTCATCGTTATCCACCGGAATATTGCTGAAAACCGTGCAGGACTCCGGCCGGTGATTTTCATTCAGGATAGAACTGAGTAAAGAGAGACGGCGGCAAACCCGTCCCGGCGCTTTCATGGCGGCGGACCGTTTTAAAAGAGACCGCCATTCTGAGCGCAACTGATTCAGTTCCCGGATCAGGACCGCGGCTGATTTTCTACCCGCTTTTGACCGGACAATAATCCCTTCAGGGGTCCTCAGCCATCCGGCAATCTCTTTTCTTAAACATTCCCGTTCTTCATGATCTAATTGATGTGAGATGGCTACATAGTTACTGTTCGGCAGGTAAACCAGATGATCACCGGATAGCTGGATCTTCTCTGTCAGCTGCACAGGCTTTTCTCTTCCTGCTTCTTTGTCTACCTGGACAAGCCTGTACGTACCGGGGAAGGAGCTTCGCCGGTGATTTTATCTGACGGGAGAAAACCTGAGACTTTCTCTCCGAGATCGACAAACCATCCCAGAGCCCGCCGTCTGGCCTCTTTTACTCTGCCGACAAACAGATCATCCAGCAGAGGCTCCGCCAGTGAATGGACAAAATAAAAAGAACGGACGACGCCGTCTTCAATATAAGCAGCCCTGATGCGGCCGCCCGGTCCCTGATCCATGACAACAGATACATCTTTGCCGCGCATGTTGCACCCCACCCTCACCTTCCGGATCTCGAACACATTATCGCAAAATCAATGCCGTCCTGCAAGATGAACCCATCTGCTAATCATCTGCTGGAAAACGATAATCCTCTAACTTTCCTCCTGAACAGCGTCCACTAAAAAACGCCGACACAAGTGCTTTACCGTTTATTTCTTTTCCCTTTTCCCCCACGATACGAATCTTATGCTCTGAATTTCTGTAAAAGCCGGAAAAAACGGATGTAATCGGCTCGTCAGGCTGAGCATAGATCCATCTGTTCATCCGAAATACTTTTTTCCTGTTTGACATGGCCATAAGAAAGCGGAGAAAATGCAGAGGAATGACCTGTCGTTCTTTATAGATGGACAGAGAGATAAAGGCAATCATCACCCACAGATTTACGGAAAATCTGTAGTATATGAGCATGATGATACTGAATAGGACAAGGCCCAGACAGGAGAAGAGCAAAACCCGGTAATAAGCCGATTTGTAAGGGTACAGTCTCTCCAGAAACAGATGCAGCAGTCTCCCTCCGTCAAGTGGCCAGACAGGCAGCAGATTAAACAGCAGAAGCGCCATGTTCTGGCTCGTCAGGATCTGGTGCTGAGCCGGACCCCAGAAGGGCAGGGCCAGCATAGCCTGTGACAGAAAGGGCAGCCAGAGATGCTGAAGCGGGCCACTGATGATGACAATAAATTCCTGGACGAATGCAACATCCCTTCCCCCATCAATCCGTGCGACACCGCCAAAGGGCAGCAGCTCAATTTCCAATACATGCCATCCGAAACGACGGGCTGCCGCCGCATGCCCGCACTCATGAATCAGAACAATAGAAAAAGCGATGACTGTCTCCCATAGATAGCCGGTCAGCCCACCCATTGCCATAACCAGCCAGAACACAGGATGAATACGCATTCTGGATGACAGAAATTTAATCAAAAGACATCACCTGAATCGGATCGATGAACTTTTCCTCCTTCTTCAGGGCAAAATAAAAATTCCCTTTTTTATCTCCCGAAGTGGTCCCGATCTTCTGCCCCTTCTTAACCGTTTCATAAACTTTCACTTTTGTTTCATCCAGTTTTCCATACCATGATTCTGTATTGTCCTTGTGCTGGATCACGACCGTTCGCCCGCTATCTTTCTTCTCACCTGCAAATACAACCAGCCCGTCCTGTACGGCACTGACTTCAGAATGGGAAGTTGTTGATACCGTGACGCCCTTGGTTTTATTATTGTATGTCCCTGTAATCTCTCCGTTTACCGGGACAGCATATTCAGTCTTCTTTTCAGGTTCGGCGACCTGACCTTCTACATTCTGCTGCTTCTTATTCAGGTCAGGCAGAAACCCTACAGGTTCGCCAAGATTTTTCTGATACCAGTCTGCCACTGCGGCAAACTGGAATTCATGAGACATCGCCGTTTCAATGGACGATTGAATCCTCTGAAATCTCTCATGATCCTGCCGGTTAATCCAGGAGACCGCCAGGACGAGAACTGCCGCCAGGACGCACCTGATTAAAAAACGATTCGGTCCGCCCGATGGCCTGTCCTTCATTTCTTTAGCAGCATATCGTTCATAAGGCTCGAACGATTTCGGACCTTGATGGCTCGAAGTGGTTAAGCCGGTACGTTTCCTCTTTCTGTCCATGTGTCTTTTTTTGTATGCTTCATAAGCACCCATAACGTGCCCTCCTGTGCCTGTCCTATGTTAGACCTTATGCACAGGGGTCTTCTTTTATGATGGGTTGGACTTCATCATCCCAGCATGGACTAAAAAAAACGGACCTTAATGGGTCCGTCGGATCTGCTGATTTTATTTACCTCATGCCAAGGAGATTTTTAAATTTATGAAAAAAACCGCCTTTTTCTTCAACAGCCATGAGCGGAACAGTCTCTCCAAGGATCCGTCTGCCAATATTCCGATAAGCCTGTGCGGCACGTGAGGACGGATTCATGGCGATCGGTTCACCTTTGTTTGATGCTGAAATCACATCATCATCGTCCAGCACGATACCGAGAAGATCAATAGCCAGAATGTTCATAATCTCATCCGTCTCAAGCATGCCCCCGCTCTTTACCATATGCTGACGAATGCGATTGATAATCAAACGTGGGGGTGTGATGTTTTTTTCCTGTTCAAGCAGGCCGATTACTCTGTCGGCATCCCGGACTGAGGAAATTTCAGGAGTTGTCACCACAATCGCGTGATCAGCTCCTGCTACAGCATTTTTGAATCCGCGTTCAATACCTGCAGGGCAATCTATCACCACGTAATCGAATTCCGATTTCAGTTCATCAATGATTTTCTTCATCTGATCAGGCAGGACAGACATTTTATCTACCGTCTGTGCAGCGGGGAGCATGCTGAGAGAATCAAAACGTTTATCCTTAACCAGCGCCTGCCTGAGCTTGCATCGCCCGCTGGCTACGTCGACCAGATCATAAATGATACGGTTTTCAAGTCCCATAACAACATCCAGGTTACGAAGGCCGATATCTGTATCTACGAGACATACTTTCTTTCCCTGAAGAGCCAGTACGGTACCAATATTTGCTGATGTAGTGGTTTTGCCAACACCGCCCTTCCCTGATGTAACGACGATAGCTTCCCCCATGATAAACACCCCTCTGTTGAAAAATTCACGATTTTTCCGGAACCATGGCCAAATGATACCGGACAACTGAGTCATGAATCGTATCAATGACAATCTCACCGTGAGACTGATCGATATAAGCACATTTCGGAGCAGTCTCATCTTCGTCTGTTGACAAGGGTTTGTCCATTCCACAGATCAGATCCCCGATCCGGAGCTGTGTCGGTTCCATGATTGACGCAGCGATAATGGCTTCCCTGTTGTTTTCCCGGATACCGGCAGCCGCAATTCCGCGTAAGGTTCCAAGAATGTATATATTCCCGGTAGCAGAAACCCTTCCTCCCGGGTTCACATCCCCGATAAGAAGCAGATTCCCTTCAATGGTCAGCATTTGCCCTGAGCGGATCATTCGTTCAACAGGAACAACCTGTTCACGGGATTTTTCCTTTTCAAACTCTTCACGAGTCATGACATTCGTTTCTATTTTTTCCACCTGTAAATGATCGAAAGAACGGATAACGCTGACTAGTTCTGACTTCTGTGCTGCACTCAGGTACCGGTTGCCCGCCTCCACCTTCACCGAAATGACAGGGTCATCCTGATCAAAATATTTATTGACCGACAATTTCTCCTTCAGATCCTGTAGCAGCGCATCATAAGTACAGTTCTCATCCATAATCAGGACAAGTCCGTCTTTTCTTCCTTTCATCGTGACAAGTGGCAAGCTGGCAGACATCTGGGTTGTTCACCTCAATACGTTTGTTATTCCACACTGAATGTTAAAATTCCTTCATCACTTGAAAAAAATTAATGCTCTTCCGGACGATTCACATATAAAAGAAAGCGTCGGAACGGATAATAAATGATCAGCGCAAACGCTACATTCACAGCCACAGTACCCGGAAGACGAAATTTAAAAAATGACAACAGGGTCTGATCCGTCTGTCCAATCATTAAGTATATCACGTAAACCCCTGTCTGAAGCAGACAAACACCTGCAGCAACGAGGAGGAGCGTCGTTGCCACATTCATACTCAGCCATTTAGATAAAGCATGAATCAGATAGACGGTCAGTCCCATGCAGAAAGCATAAACACCGAGCGTTGATGTATATACCAGATCAATTAAAAATCCGAATAAAACAGCATATCTGATCGCATAATCTCCAAAAAAGGCCATCAGCAGAATGGCAACAAAGACGAAAGCGGGAACGATCTGCACCTGGTACGCATTACCTACCGGAAGGAATCGGGCAAAAATGGTCCCTTCCAGTACAAAAAGGAGGAAAAGAATCAGAAATAACCCAAATCGCTTCATTGACTTCACTTCCCTGTATCCGGGGTTGGGGCTTCCCTGTTTACGATCATGACATAATTGATGGAATCAAAGTTAGCAGACGGTTTGACCTCTGCTGCTCTGGTCAGACCGTATTGATCTGTTGACACTGAGGTAATCTTACCAATAATCAGGCCCTGAGGATACATGCCACTCAGCCCGGAAGTGACCACTGTCTGACCCTTTTTCACATTGGATTTAATGGGAATCCGTTGAAACAAAAGGACCCCTTTTTCCTCATCAAAGCCCTCAATCATCCCGTATGTACCCGTGTTCGATATTTTGGCGGATATCTGGTTGACATTACGCTTGTTCGTGATCAGGGAGACCCTGCTGGTAAAATTACCGGTTTTTTCAATGGTACCGATCAGTCCTTCCGGCGTTACGACAGGCATCCCCGTTCGGATTCCGTTCATCCTTCCTTTATCCACTGTCAGCATCTGATTCCAGCCGTCATTCGGGCGTGCGATCACTTGGGCCGTATATTTGGTGTATGACGACAGATCAGGATTCTTATCCACATTCAGCTGCTTCTTCAATTCATTGAACCGCTGAGTCAGATCGCGATTTTCCTGCTGCAGTCGCGCATAATCTTCCAGTTTCGCTTTGAGTCTTTTATTCTCCTGATAGGTATGATTCATATCGCTGACATTCTCAAAGAAACCCGCTGCATATTGAGCGGGTACGTTGATCACATACTGGAAAAACCCGGCTGAATCCTGAACAAACCGTTCCATCCATGTTGTTCTGCTGCCCTGCCTGAGAGAATAGCTGATCAGCGCAATCAGGACAATCAGGCTGGTGAGCAGAACAATCAATTTTTTGTTTGAAAAAAACGAAGGCATAAACACACCTGCTTCACTACAATAAAAATAAATGATCGATCAGTTTCTTTTGGCTAATGAAGTGGCCCGGCTTTTCTTACGGAATAAATGCAGGTTCTCAAGAGAGCGTCCTGTTCCGATTGCGACACAGTCGAGAGGATTTTCTGCGACAATCACCGGCATTTTCGTTTCATCGCTGAGCACGTGGTCAAGATTATGCAGCAAGGCACCGCCGCCTGTCATCACAATGCCCCGATCCATAATATCAGCTGCCAGTTCCGGCGGCGTTTTCTCAAGCGTCACTTTGACTGTTTCCACAATCCGGCCCACCGTATCGCTTAGTGCCGCTGCTACTTCTTTACCGGTGACTTCAATCGTTTTTGGCAGACCTGTCAGAAGATCCCGGCCGCGAATATCCATTTTGGCCCTTTCCTGTTCTTCTGAATGACCTGCGGAGCCAATTTCGAGTTTCAGCGTCTCCGCCGTTCTTTCACCAATCATCAGATTATATGATTTCTTAATATACTGAATAATGGCTTCATCCATGTCATCACCGGCAATGCGGATCGACTGACTGGTCACAATACCACCGAGAGAAATAATAGCCACTTCAGTCGTACCACCACCGATGTCGACAACCATACTCCCCGTGGGTTCCCAAACCGGAAGATCTGCGCCAACTGCTGCCGCAAAAGGTTCTTCAATGGTATAGGCTTCACGTGCCCCGGCCTGTTTTGTAGCATCCTCAACGGCACGCTTTTCAACCGCAGTAATGCCGGAGGGCACACAAACCATTACATTCGGCTTACGTGAAAAAACGGAGCGTTTCTTCTGTGCTTCATTTATAAAATATTTCATCATTGTCGCCGTTGTATCAAAATCAGCAATCACACCATCCTTCATCGGACGTACGGCAACAATGTTTCCAGGCGTTCTGCCAATCATATCTTTTGCCGGACTTCCCACCGCTTCAATCAGTCCGCTGTCCGTATGCAGGGCAACCACAGAGGGTTCCCTTACAACGACACCTTTCCCTCTGACATAAACAAGCGTGTTCGCCGTCCCGAGGTCAATCCCCATATCTCTAGAAAATCCGCCAAACATCTATGTAATCTCCCTTCAATTTGCAGAACTCATAAGTTTAATTATATCTTAATTAGGAATAAAATTATAGTGACTTCCGATTCATTTGCCTATCAACTGCCTGTTACATCATTCCTTTTTGTTTCAGACTGATATATTTCCTGTCGCCGATGACAATATGGTCGAGTACATCAACACCGAGCATCTTCCCACAGGAAACCAGTCTTTTGGTCACATCAACATCTTCGCGGCTTGGGGAAGGATCTCCGCTCGGGTGATTATGAAAACAGATCATGGACGCTGCAGAACGTCTCACCGCTTCTTTAAACACTTCACGAGGGTGAACTATGGACGCGTTCAGGCTCCCGATAAAGATCGTTGACTTGTGCAGCACCTGATTTTTTGTATTGAGAAACACGGCGACAAAATGTTCCTGCTTCAGCGTTCGCATCTCTTCCATCACAAATTGTGCTCCGTCTTCAGGTGATCGTATCGTATACCGCTGATCGCTCCGGTGTCTGACCAGCCTTTTCGCAATTTCGAAACTGGCAAGAAGCTGTACGGCCTTGGCTGTGCCAATTCCGCGAATTTTCCCCAGTTCTTCGACACTGGCTTCCTGCAGATTTTCTATGCCTCCAAATTCACTGATCAGTCTGCCTGACAGTTCAAGGACAGATTCATACCTGGATCCTGAGCGAAGTATGATAGCGAGCAGATCTCTGTCCGATAACGATTGGGCCCCATCCCTGATCAGGCGCTCCCTTGGCCGGTCTTCACATGGAACATCCTTCATCATAATCCTTTCATCCATCCTGATCCCCCTCATCTGTACGTATCAGATATATGTGATCTAAACATACTCTGCCTGCGTATTTTTTTCAGAGAGAGAAATCAATATAAATGGCTTATTATGAGCGATCAATGTTAATATTTTCGACAATCATTCTATATTTATGACAATAAACACAAATTCCAACTAATTATTTTTTCTCAAAGCCGATGATTTTCTGATAGGAAGCAGACAGTTCCAGCAAATGCTGCTGGAAGGCGTAGTAAGTTGCTTCATCTTTTTTTTCAGCGAAAATGTGCAGGGTACGCATTGTCGCTTCAGCGGTCTCGAGAAAGGTACGCGACAGATCCGTCTTTTCCATCCCTTTCAGAGTGTTCAGCTGACGATTCAGCCGCTCCATCAGTTGCTGATTCGGATATCTCTCGTCTGCCTTAAGATCAGCGATCTGATGCATGCCCTGTAAATATACTTTGGCCCGGGCAGCAAAAACAGCCATGCTTTTGCTTTTTAATACGGATGACTGATCTGTGACACGATAATCATACTTTCTGGTATAGAAGGACACACCCTTCTCTTTATAATCATTCGTCAGGACCTTCGCGCTTTGCACGGTTGAGGCTGCACCTATGAATACGGTGTTCATCCTGCCTGGAAATGCGAGAGACGGTATCCCCTCGTTTCTCAGACTTTCGGCCACCTGACTGGCTTTTTCCATTGTTGAGAACACACCCGCCTGGATCATGCCTGTCGAAAACTCGAGATCTTTTCGTGTCGGGAGACGCTGCTGCTCCTGAACAGAAGCATCCCCGTCTGATTGTGCCCATGACTGCCCGGCCGGCTTGTCCGCACCGGAAAAGAACATCAGCATGGTCATTCCGCTTGCCAGACCAATGACGACAGCCGCAAGAACCGGTAACCATAACCTGACCAGAATCGAAACAGGATCCGCTGCTCCTTTTCTGCCCCTCTTTTTTTTCTTCGATTTTTTATCTTTATGGCGGGGAAAAAGACCTGTATCTGTATCCTGCTTATTCATTGTATCCTGCTTTTCCGGAATGAACGGCTCCAGTCAAGCGAACGATCTTTATTGGCAGCCGTTTCCTTTTCCGCCCAATCCTGAAGTGAGTATTTCCGCCCATTAAAGGTCACAGTGACGTTGCACTCATTCTGCTTTTTCTTGTCCACCTGCATGCCCCATTTCGAAAGTCAGCATCTTTCCCCACAGAATAGCACAGGAAAAATAAAAAAGGTCAGGACTTTTGTCGTCCTGAACCTCTTTATTTTTCGATAAAATTCACATTGTTTTTATACAAATCGAGACACACGATTTTTTCCTTTTCGTTTTGCACCTGAATACATGGCAAAATCAGCATTATTAATCAGCGCAGCAGGGGCAGAGGCTTCCGATCGTGCGGTCGATGTTCCCAGACTGATCGTAATATGCACCTGTTTATAGCGCTTCTCCTTTTCCAGGTAAACCATAAACGGTTCAGAAACAACCGCGATTCGAATGGATTCAGCGATGGCAAAGCACATGTTCCGATCCATTTTCGGCAACAATACAGTAAACTCCTCCCCACCATAACGGGCGACAATGCCCTTATCACCGACCGTTTTCCGCAACCGGTTGGCTACTCCGATCAGGATCGCATTACCGTTCTGGTGACCGTATGTATCATTCACCTGCTTAAAGTCATCAATGTCCATCATAATAATGGAAAAAGTGTCTAATGATTCATCCTTAAACATCTGATCCAGATGCCTCATCATATAACGATAATTATACAGATCAGTGAGGGGACAATGTTCGCTCTCTTCCCGCTTTTTCTCGAAATTTTTTGCATTCTCAAGAGCGATTGCGAGAAAATCTCCGATGATTTCCATACCAATCCGATTCGTCTTCGTATAGGCTTTCGGTCGATTTGATGCGACAGTAAGAACGCCCAGTACCTGTCCGTGGTACATCATCGGTACAGCGAGAAAAGATCGGGCTTTCCCCGAAGACAGGGCCTTCAGAAAAGGATATATTTCATGGCTCTTATATCCGCTTACCGCTTTTGCCAGTCGGTAAACTTCCTGACTGGGATCCGCTTCCTGCTGGAATGGCACAAAGTTTTTCTCATCATCCCGGCGGAATATACGGAGCAGCTTCGGTTTGTCCGGCTGCCTGTAGCTGATAATATACAGATAATCGAGCGGCGTCATGACCGGTATCTTCTCGAAAAGTAAATTAATCACGTGTTCCACCGACAGCTCCTCGGTCAGTTTCTGGCCCAGATGGTTGACCTGCTGCAGAAAGCGGATCAGTTCCTGACTGTTATTCACCAGTCTCATAATCACAGAAAGAGCAATCATCGGAACAGAGATCATAAACATACCTGTAATGCCCCGTGACAGATACATAAAATAAAAGGCAAGACCAAGCGGCATCATCAGAAAGGTGACCACAATCTCCCAGGCCATATCCTTTGTAAAAAGGCGGGCCGTTTCGTCCGCGATGAGCCAGCGGTGATAAAAATAAATAAAGACTTCATTGACGATATAAGCGGCCAGGTAGAAACCGACTACAGGAATGAGACTGAGCGGCAGAAAATCCTGATGACTGATCTCTGCCTGTCCGCCCAGGGCATAGTAGACGGCAGCTGCTGAAACCGATACGCCCAGGAACATGATGGAATTCATCGGAATCCGGTAGGTATCCTGTTTACTCAGTCGCTGGTTAATCAGATAAACAAGTATCCCGAACTGTGTCAGAAGGACTTCAATAAATAAACCGAAAATTAAAAAGGCAGCAAGTCCGATCCCCTGCAGTACAATGATATCGGTTCCCTGCACTTTAAAACTGAAGAGTGCGGTGATCAGAAATACCGCAGCAACCATTGCGACTGACCATATGGAATGATTGCGCGGGGGATCAGCGATATAAACCAGTGGAAGTGACACGGCAAAAAGGATCATCCATGTCAGCCAGAGGCATCTTTGTTTTGCTTTACTCATCAGAACTGCCTCCTTTTCGTCTGGTTGCGAAAAGGTAAAATCATACTATTTGACTAAGTGTATTGTATCAAATTTTATAATAATTTGGAAAGGTTTTTCAAAACCTTCTTCATTCTCCCCCTGTTTTTTAAGATTCGGCATAAACGTTCAATTCAGATGAAGCTGCAAATCCTTATGGTGTCTGTAAATATAGCGGCGGATCTGTGCAATAAAATACAGGGAACCACAGGCAAGCAGCACATCCCGATCTTGTGTTTCAGAAATCAGCTTTTCAAGTGCTGTCTGCCAGCTTCTATTTTCCCTTTTTCGTGTATGAGATGAAACTTCATAAAGATCGTGGCTGTGCGCCGCACGGGAAGAGGCAATCGTGGTAAAAGTCATATCTGCAGCAATGGATTCGATCCGTGGAATCATCCGGCTGTACTCCTTGTCTTTCATAACCGCATAGAGGACATGGATTTTTCTTCCCGGATAATAACGCTTAACGGTCTGAACCAGGGCTTCTGTCCCCTGCAGGTTATGCGCCCCGTCCAGAATAATCAGCGGATCTCTGGATACGGTTTCAAAACGGCCCGGCCATACGGCTTTCCGCAGTCCGTTCCGAATGCTTTCTTTTTCAGGTGTCAGGCCAAAAAAGCTCTGAAGAAAATCAACAGCCATCAGTGCCGCCGCAGCATTCTTCAGCTGATACTGGCCCTTCATCCGGATCATCAGATCTTTTTCATGAATATATAAACTGTCAAAGTCAAAATGTTCGCCGGCTTCATCATGTCCGGCAGATTGCACCCGGAATTCATCCCCGATCACATAGATGTTTGCCTGTTCTGCCTTCGCCGTCCTGCGCAGCACGCTGAGGACCTGTGGATTCTCGACTGTTGTAATCACACCGACGCCATGTTTTATGATCCCTGCTTTCTCTTTTGCAATCTTCTCCAGCGTGTCCCCAAGCTGCTGCATGTGGTCCATCCCCACATTCGTAATGATCGAAACGAGCGGGAAAATCACATTGGTTGGATCCAGGCGACCACCAAGCCCCACTTCATAAAGAACCAGATCACAGGGATTCATCCGGCCAAAATAAACAAAACTGATCAGGGTCACGACTTCGAATTCCGACGGCCGGCCAAGATTTGTTTCATGGGCAGCCTCTTTCACCACGGGATAAACGATATTGGCTGCACGTACCAGATCGTCATCACTGATCGCTTCCCCGTTGACCATCATCCGTTCATTAAATGATGTGATATAAGGAGAGGTGAAGGTACCGACTTTCAACCCTTCTTCCTGATAGATATGCCAGAGAAAGCAGACAGTCGATCCCTTGCCGTTTGTTCCTCCGACATGGACGGAACGCAGCCGATGTTCGGGATGCCTCATTCTATCCAGCATCCACTTCATTCTTTCCGTCCCGGGTTTGCCTGGCTCATTGTTCAGACCGTGAATCCATGAAAGCGCTTCTTCAGCAGATTTAAACATATAACCTGACCTCCAAAAAAAATAAACGATAAGGGGAAAACCCCCTTACCGTTTATTTTGCGCAGCTATATGTGTTTTGTCTACTTTCAGGCTTTCAATTCAGCAATTCGTTTTTCAATTTTGTCACGTTTCTGCAGATAGTCGGTTTCTTTTGCCCGTTCTTTATCAACGATCGCAGCCGGCGCTTTATCCACGAACCTCTGATTGCTTAATTTTTTCCGTACGCGTTCCACTTCAGCATTCATCTTTTCCAGTTCTTTTCCCAGCCGGCTGACTTCATCCTCAATATTGATCAGGCCTGACAGCGGGAGAAAAATATCCGCCCCGGTAATCACTTTTGAAACTGCCTTATCCGGAGCCTGAATATGTGTGCTGATTTTCAGTGAGGAAGGATTGCAGAACTTTTCAAGCGTGACACGGTTTGCTTCCAGTAGTTCGCTCTCCTCATCCGATTCCGTTTTCACAAGCATATCAATGGGTTTTTTAGGTGCAACATGCATCTCAGAACGGACACTGCGCACCGTACGGATCACATTCTGCAGCAGGCTCATCTGTTTTCCCACTGCTTTATCATTCCACTCCGCTTTCGATTCCGGCCAGCTACTGTGCATAATGGTTTCCCCTTCGTGGGGCAGATGCTGCCAGATCTCCTCTGTAATAAAAGGCATAATCGGATGCAGAAGTTTCAGGATCTTATCCAGTACATAAGTAAGAACGGATTTTGTTGTCCGACTGGCCGATTCATCGTCTCCGTAAAGCGGCAGTTTGGCCATTTCAATATACCAGTCGCAGTAGTCATCCCATATGAACTGATAGAGATAGTGTCCCGCTTCGCCGAAATCATAGTTTTCGTAAAGTGAGGTCACCTTTTTTATCGTTGCATTCAGACGGGAAAGAATCCAGCGATCGGCAACTGATTTTTCTCCTGACAGATCTACTTCACTGATCGAGAAACCGTCAAGATTCATGATCACAAATCGCGAAGCGTTCCATATTTTGTTGGCAAAATTCCAGTTTGCCTCAACTTTACTCCACTGGAACGTAAGATCCTGTCCCGGTGTCGTTCCGGTCGCAAGTGTATAGCGCAGCGCATCTGCTCCATATTTGTCAATCACATCCATCGGATCGATGCCGTTGCCGAGCGATTTACTCATTTTCCTTCCCTGTTCATCACGGACCAGACCATGAATCAGAACATCCCTGAATGGACTTCTCCCGGTAAATTCAGTAGACTGGAACATCATCCGTGCTACCCAGAAAAAGATAATATCATATCCGGTGACCAGCGCGTTGGTTGGAAAATACCGTTTAAAATCCGATGCCCCTTCATCCGGCCAGCCCATCGTCGAGAAAGGCCAGAGCGCCGAACTGAACCAGGTGTCCAGAACGTCTTCGTCCTGTTTCCAGTTCTCACTGTCCTTCGGCGCTTCCGTCCCGACATACACTTCTCCAGTTTTCTTATGATACCAGGCCGGTATCCGGTGCCCCCACCAGAGCTGGCGGGAAATACACCAGTCACGAATGTTTTCCATCCAGTGTCTGTATGTACCTTCAAAGCGGTCCGGTATAAAATGAACTTTATCATCTGTTTCCTGCATCTTCAAAGAGGCTTCGGCGAGTGGCTTCATTTTAACGAACCACTGCGTGGACAAGATGGGCTCAACCACCACACCGGTGCGTTCTGAATGACCGACGGCATGGGTATGTTCTTCCGTATATGCCAGAGCACCGGTCTCTTTCAGGTCGCTGACAATCTGACGGCGACAGGCATCACGATCCATTCCCTGATACTTGCCGGCATTCTCATTCATTTTTCCGGCTTCATTAATAACAAGAATTCGCGGCAGATGATGCCGGTTGCCTACTTCAAAGTCGTTTGGATCGTGCGCCGGTGTAATCTTCACAGCACCGGTTCCAAATGTACGGTCAACATAGCGGTCGGCAACAATCGGTATTTCACGACCGACAAGGGGCAGGATTGCCGTCTTTCCAATCAGATCCTTATACCTCTCATCATCCGGATGAACGGCAATGGCTGTATCACCAAGCATGGTTTCCGGGCGCGTTGTGGCAATCTGAATGGAACCGGAACCCTCTTTTAATGGATAATTAACATGCCACAGATAGCCGGGGATTTCTTTGTAGATGACCTCAATATCCGACAGGGCGGTCCGGGCAGCAGGATCCCAGTTGATGATATAAGCCCCGCGATAGATCAGCCCTTTTTTATACAAGGAAACAAATACTTTACGAACCGCACGCGACAGACCTTCATCAAGCGTAAAGCGTTCCCGGGAATAATCCAGCGACAATCCAAGCTTCGCCCATTGTTTACGAATCAAAGCCGCATATTCCTTTTTCCATTCCCATGCCACTTCCAGAAACTTTTCGCGACCCAGATCATATCGGGATTTCCCTTCCTTACGCAATTTCGCATCGACCTTGGCCTGCGTGGCAATTCCCGCATGATCCATACCGGGAAGGTACAGGGCGTCATATCCCTGCATCCGTTTGAAGCGGATCAGGAGATCCTGCATCGTTGTATCCCAGGCATGCCCAAGGTGCAGTTTACCGGTGACGTTTGGCGGCGGAATAACGATCGAATAAGGCTTCTTCGCCGGATCACCATCAGCCTTGAAATAGCCTTTTTCCCGCCATGTCCGATACCATTTGTCTTCCGTTTTTGCAGGATCGTATTTCGTTGCCATTTCTTTTGTCTCTTCCATTACTTACAACCCCTTTTTGGAAAATGAAGAAAAACTTACCGGCCGGCACGTTGCGTGCGCCGCCGGAGCATCGTTTTTCTGATTTTTTCCCCGCAAAAATTTTTAAAGTATAAAAAGAGCTTTCTCCATCGCAAGGACGAAGAAAGCTCCGTGGTACCACCTTAATTTACGTATCAGATACGTACACTTAAATACGTTAACGGATTAACCGGTCATTCCTACTCAGCCGTTGCCTTTAAGAATGACTGCTCAGGGGCAACTTCCACTCCGCCAGCCTGGGAAACTTCTCAGCGTATCGGTTTCCCTCTCTTGCAGAAAGATCCATCAGAAATCCTTCTTCAGGCCTGAAGACGTGTACTACTCCCCGTCATGGCATTTTACCTTGTAACGCATGACGCGTGTTTATATTAAATATAATATACACTATATCATTGTCAAGTCAACGTTCACACTTCTTATCCCGCCTGAACGGGCAGGATCCCTCAGCGTCATGAGGGTAAACGAGCAAGACCGGGTGAGGGCGTACTTTTCGCAGAAACCCGACAGGTTCAACGAACGATCAGTGGGGATAGGCGCAGGCTAAAAACGGGAGCGTCCTGTCGCAACGCCTGCACGAGTACGTCCTGTGCGTCCGAAAAGCCCCCTCACTGATTTTTTTCTCACCCTTTCCTGTTACGATACATAAACTATAGCAACAGCCCGGACAATGCGTTTGTAATCGACGACCAGGGGAGAGGGTTCTGTATGTTTAAAAAAAGATTTCCGCCATTTTTCAAAAAATGTCGTGAAGGGCTCGCGATTATCATCCTTCCGCTGGCGTTCTTCCAGCTGATCCGTACCATTTTTCTTCCAACCTCTTTTGATGTTCTCCTGACTGCCCTGCTTTTTTTTATCTATATTTCCTTTCTGAAAAAATGGTTCTGATTCACTCCGCCTCTTTCGGACTGGCAGCTTCTGCCTGTTTTTTTTCTTTTTCCAGCCAGCTCCACAGACTGCTGAGCATCAGTTTATGATTTCTGCTGAAACGCATCCACTTCCGGATAGAACCCGGTTCATCCTTCTTCTTTTCAGTCAGGTAGCTGTTGAAAAAGAGAGACGGTGCTTTCGGGCAGAGCATCAGATGAAATAAAAAAATACCCTCCTCCTCGCGCAGTGGACAGGCAGTCAGATAGTCATGAAGCCATTTTTCCCATTGTGGCGCCCCGTTATACATCACACAGGCCTGTTCCATTAGTGAGGCGGTCTCCAGAATAAAAAAATCTTCCCGGCATTCCTCCAGATTAACCAGCAGACACCTTTCGCGTTCAATCAGAAGATGCCTCGGATTCAATCTGCCGTGGCATAGCGCGCGACGCATGCCGATGCCCTTTCCTTCCTCATCTTTTGGCTCCCCGCGTGAAAAAAAGGTCATGGCCTGCTGAATATGAGACAGACGGATACCGGCCGAATCAAAGACCACCTGCTCAAAGGGAGAGGGGTATACATGATGTTCCGCAACGTTTAGAAAGCCCTCCCATTCCTGCTTTCTTGCCATTGCAATCTGAGTCAGCTGAGCGTATAAATCATCAGAATTCTGAGTATCCCTGCGCATCGTCGCTCTGTGCATCTGGCCGGCTTTGATAAACAGCATTCGGTAGCGCTCCTTTAGATCTGTAACCGGTACCGTTTCTTCAATCCACGGCATCAGATAACAGGTTTCCCCATCTCCGCTGATCACCAGATCTCCGTATTTTGAAGGAAGTGGCGTGACAGCGTCGATCACCAGATTTTGCGACAACTGATACGTAACTTTCAGATGCTCGATCTGGTGAACCGTCAATTTTTTCTTTTTTAACGCAAAAAGACCTCTGTCCGTCTCAATTTTATATACGCGTTCAAACGGTGTGATCCGGTACGGGTACAGGTCATATTGAAAAAGAAGGCGATTGAGCACGACATCAGTTTCAGCAACCATCAGCAGCATCTGCTCCTTCTAGACTTCAAAATAAGCAAGAAATAAAGCAATTAACCGATTTTTACTGTCCCAGATCTTTTTAAATCCGTTCACATGCTGGTTCGACAGTTCCATACCCGGAGGCAGACCAGATAACAGATCGACCAGATAAATCCATTCATCCGGTTCATACCAGGCGGCTTTAATCAGGTCAGAGGTCTCCTGATCCATTCCTCCTTTTTCAATCATGAGCTGGAGAAGGGCCTGCATGACAGATTCTCCCTGATTATTGAGAACCTGCTGCATAAATCCTGCAATCCGGTCATAGCCCTGTACCGGCCCGGATTGTCCGAGATTAATAAATAATACATCAAAAAGCTTTTTAATCTGATCAAATGAAAAATCATCAGGCAAAACAAATGACCGGCGGCGTCCCTGATGCTTTGCCCGCAACTGATCAGCAATTTTTGCCCGCTCGCAGACCGATGGATAACAGGACTGCGCGATCTTCCCCGCATGGCTGCTGAACAGGTCCGCCCGTTCAGCCTGTTCATAATACGTTTGTACTGTACCCAAAAGACTGCTCTCAGAAACAGGAAGCGGCATACGGCTTCGGGTCAGAAGCGTGTGCATCACTTCTGCCCATAACGCTTCATAACCGCTCATAACGGCTTCTTCCTCAGGCGCATCATGGCAGGTCAGACGAAAACGGTCATAGCGGATATAAGGGAAGCCCTGAACGGTTACATACATGCGATCTATAAAAAAAGAAGGGGTCAAAAGTTTCAGCCGCCATTCCAGATGTCTTTTTAAAAGCCCTTCATTTTCCCAGAAACGAATCCGCTTAAGTCCTTTCTCCGTGCTGATGATCATCGGGTTTTCCCGGATCAGATTCAGTTCCTGGAAACGAAAATGATTGCGGATGAGAGCAAGAATCATGCTCTGTCTGTCATTCATTCTTTCCCGACCGCGCAGCCTTTGGGATATAAAGAATTTCACCGGGTTCAATATGAGCTGTCGTCAGTTCATTCTTTCTGAGGAGACTGGTTACCGGGACATGATAACGTTCGGATATGCTCTCGAGGGAGTCGCCGGTCTGGACGATGCATAATCTGACCTGAGTCCTCTGTTCGGCTTCATCCCCCGCTAGAACTTTGGTCAGATAATTGCTGCTCTCACCGGATGTTTCCTTCTCTTCAGATAAAATGGCTTCCGGTTCTGTCTGTTCGCCAGGAGCAGCCTGGGGCAGGACAGCTTCTGTTCTCTCGGAAAACGCAACATGGGGGACCTCCTCTTCTTCAATCAGCTCCGGCCTGCGCATGGTCTGATAACTGAATGCCGCAAGTGTGCCGTCTTCCTCATACTGGCTGTCTGTCGGCATTTCTTCATACTCGCCGGAAAGCAAGACATCCTGGTAGTCGTCTTCTGTCCTTTTTCCCTTCCCCGCTTTTGAAGCCTTTTCAACCGGCTGCGGCATCGCCTTTTTTGCCGCTTTCAGAGGGTTTGCTGCCGGTTGAACGGAAAGATGATCCACTTTCATCGCAGGGGCCGGATTCTCCTTTTCCGGCTTTAGCTGCGTCTTGTCGGCTTTCAGAGCTGCTTCTTTTTTGGCTGCCGCTTTTTCCGCCTTCGGAGCTGCTGCTTCTTTCTTGGGCGCTGCTTTTTCCGCTTTCGGAGCCGACGCTTCTTTCTTGGGCGCTGCTTTTTCTGCTTTCGGAGCCGCAGCCTCTTTTTTAGGCGCTGCTTTTTCTGCTTTCGGAGCCGCAGCCTCTTTTTTAGGCGCTGCTTTTTCCGCTTTCGGAGCCGACGCTTCTTTCTTGGGCGCTGCTTTTTCCGCCTTCGGAACCGCAGCCGGTTTCTCTGCCGGTTTCTTTACCTCCTTTTTCTTTTCGGACGGAGCAGCGGGCGGCGCAGGCTGAGGTGGAGCCACAGGTGGCTGAGCTTTCACAGGTGGCTGAGCTTTCTTTAACGCTTTTTCCTTCCTCACAGGGTCGGCAAGACCGGTGATGGCGATATCCGCCTGAAGTTGCATATGACGCTGTCCCGTTAACTCATAATCGAAGGAATCGATAACGAGGAAGAGTTCCTCCAGGTTCGGAACGCGTTCCACGGGAATGGTAATATCAAGTGGAAAACGGTGCTCCAGTACAGCCGTTCCAGTATCGGTTTCCATGATTTCCTCGATCGTTCGGAAGGGTGCCGGAATCTCCTGATTATCCGATACGGAACTATTATCCGGAATATATTCACCCGTAAGTCGGAGAAAGCCTTTAATCGTCACGTCATTCACATTTTCCTCGACTGTGATGTCCGGCTCCAGCGCCATGGACAGTATTTCTTTTGCCGGCGCGTCATTTCTCAGCCATACTGACTCATTTATTGAAAACTGCAGACGATCATCAGATGCTTGAGACATGCATTCCACCCTCTCATCCATTCTTAATAAAAGGAATATGCATGGAAGAGAGAAATATGCCCGCAAGAGGCTGAGTCGTTCTTTACTGTGTCTATTTCTTTTCGAGGTAAATCCCTTCACCCTTTTTCCATTCACAATAAAAAACATCCTGAAACTGATCAATATGATTTTTTTTCAGTTCTTTTGCAAGCCATGCTTCATTCAAACCTGATCGTTCCAGATTCTCCCAGTCGACCTCACCGTCCATGATCAGTGTCACCGGCAGACAGACCGGTTTATCCGGCAGTTTCAGCATGTCGCTGGTCGGCTGGTCATACCGGTTTTTTTTCAGCGCACTGATGGATCCGTCTGTCTCCAGAATCGCATAAGCGACTTCACGGATGGAGAAGATATCCTTTTGTCTCAGAAGATTTTGCAGCATATTCAGGTCAAGTTTCTCTTTCTTCATCTGCTCTCTGTCCAGATGCCCGTTACGAATGACAATTGACGGTTTCCCTTCAAGGAATCCTCTTGTGGCACGAAATTTTTGCGTACACCACTCCACGATGTAGATCATAACACCCCATAAAACGATGGCAAAGAGCACGGAACCGATACCTACTTCTTTGTCATAGAGCGCATTCCCGACGAATTCACCAAGCACAATCGCAGAGATAAAATCAAAAGCAG
The DNA here is from genome assembly GCF_040529185.1 of Sporolactobacillus sp. Y61. NCBI lineage: Bacteria > Bacillati > Bacillota > Bacilli > Caryophanales > Sporolactobacillaceae > Sporolactobacillus > Sporolactobacillus sp. Y61. The sequence goes on from NZ_CP159510.1 coordinate 2,803,975, forward strand.
TAACCTGTGAAAGTGTCGCTTTACCTAATATCTTGGTCAATAAAAACAGAGCAATAAAACCGATGATCAATTCGGTTGCAATCTGGAGAAAATGCATGGTCAGCCCACCCTCCCGCAACAGGAATATAGAATATCCTTATTGTGGCTCAGTCTCGTTGAAATATCAGAAATTAGTGGGTTGCCCGCAACATAACCCATCCTGCCCTTTCTCAGCACACAAAAAAACAGGACACCGTTTGCTTTGGAAGGTGCATCCTGTTTGATTTTTTGATTAATTTATTTCAGCTGCAGCTGTCTGACCGGCAATCCTGCCGAAAGTGATAATATCTGCAACAGCATTTCCGCCCAGACGGTTGCCTCCGTGTACCCCGCCGGTGACTTCACCCGCTGCATACAGCCCCTTAACCGGGCGACCCGATGAATGGAGCACATGTGCCTTTGTGTCGATTTTCAGACCACCCATTGTATGGTGGACTGACGGGACCACCGGAATCGCATAATATTTTCCTTCCGTAAGCGGTTCTTCAAGATGTGCCCGACCAAATTCTTTATCCTTTCCCTTCTGAACATATGAAGCGTAGTCCGCCATGGTTTTCTCCAGCGTTCCCGGATCAACCTTCATTGCCCGGGCAAGTTCCTCTACATTACTTCCTTCAACCGCATAACCATCTTTAATATATTGGGCGAGTGACGCATTTTTTTCCTTAATTGCATCGTTCGTCACAAGAAACGCCTGATGGTCCTTCTGGGCAATGATGGCATCAGATACGACATCTCTCGTTTCCATTTCATCAACGAAGCGTTTCCCTTCGCGGTTGATCAGCAGGCCTCCATCACCACGGACCGCTTCGGTGAACATAAAACCGGTTTCGGGATCCGTCGTCGGATGGGTCTGAATCTGATCCATCTGGGTGACAGCAGCACCGGCATCTACGGCCATCCTGATGCCCTCTCCTGTTGCACCTTTATGATTGGTGGTAAAATAGCCTTTCAAATCAGGACGATATTTCTCAACCATATCACTGTTTGCACTGAATCCGCCTGTAGCCATGATGACAGCAGGGGCATGGACCTGAAACAGATTTCCTTTGGCGTCTTTTGCTTCCACCCCTGCAACTGTTCCATTCTTTACCATTAATTTCTCAGCGCGGGTATTCAATAATATATGGATGCCTTCTGCCTTGATTTTCTTTGTCAGCACATTAACCAGTACAGGACCAACAGGTGAGCCGTCAGCCGGCCGGTGCAAACGTTTGTTTGTCGCTCCGCCGCCCAGCGTCACGTCGGTCAGACCCGCACCGAGCTGATTGACCCATTCAACTGTTCCAGGCGCGTGATCGACCAGAGTCCGGACCAATTTTGGGTCGTTCAGATTCTTTCCGCCCTTCATCGTATCATTAAAAAATGTCTCCCTGGAATCCTTAATGCCCGCTTTTTTCTGAATACTTGTTTCTGCCGCATTCATACCCCCCGTCGCCCGGTTGGTATTTCCACCGATGATCGGCATCTTTTCCAGAATCACGACGGATTTTCCTGCCGCGTCTGCTTCAATCGCTGCGGACAGTCCTGCGCCGCCGGATCCGATAACTGCAACATCTACATTCAGATCCTTCTGTTTTTGTTCTTTGACCGTTATTTTATTTTTCGGATCTTTTAATGCCTCAATGTCACCGCCCGCCTTCTCAAGTGCCCGAGTGACGGCTTCCAGAATAGCAGCACTGGACTCGCTCGCCCCGGATACCGCATCCACAGCCAGACTTTGCGTGGCAATAATTTCATCGGTCAGCTGACGGGCGGCTCCGGATCCAATCTGTCCGGTTTCACCTTTTGCATCCACCGTAATACTCTTGATTTTATCCTTTGTGACTGTTACTTTTGCTTTTACGTCTCCCCCGTGCCCCTTAGACACGCCTTCATAGGTTCCGGGATCAAACTTCCCTGTGTCTGATGAAGCGTTGCTGCTGCACCCCGACAGGATCGTGCCGGCAACGAGAAAGAGCATCAATATCAGACATACGGTCTTATGACACCTGAAAGTCATGTCGTAACGCCTCCAATTAGTGATTTTTTTCACAAAATAATGTAATCGCTTACTTGCCTATGCTACCATATCCCGTAATTACTGTTGATGACATCAGTCACAAAAAAATCCCTTCAAAAATGGCACCGGAAACTGCGCCACTTTTGAAGGGATTTACAGATCATTCAATTTTCTTATTCAGATTCCGCAATCTCCTTAAATGCCTGTTCGGCTGCATCAATCGTTTTCCTGATATCCTCCATGGAGTGCTTTGTCGACAGGAAGACCCCTTCAAACTGAGAAGGAGGCAGGGAAATGCCCTGTTTGATCATCGCGGCAAAATACTTTTTAAAATGTTCCAGATTGGATCCTTTCGAACGTTTATAATTAATGACTTTCTGATCAGTGAAGAAAAAGCCCATCATTGCGCCGGCCTGGTTAACTGACAGCGGAATGTGATATTTTTCTGCTGCTTTCCTGTAGCCCTTTGCAAGACGGTCCGCCTTTAATCTGAAATCATCATAGTCCTGAGGTTTCAACTGCTTCAGCGTCATATAACCTGCTGCCATCGCCAGCGGATTACCGGAAAGTGTGCCGGCCTGATAAACCGGTCCTTCCGGCGCCACCTGGCTCATGATATCGTTTCTGCCGCCGTATGCGCCTACTGGCAGACCGCCGCCGATTACTTTTCCGAGCGTGGTCAGGTCCGGAGTAACCCCATAATAACCCTGCGCACAATGATAGGCGACCCGGAATCCGGTCATGACTTCATCAAAAATCAGAAGCGAGCCGTACTGTCTGGTAATCCGCCGCAGTTCTTCCAGAAATCCGGGAACAGGAGGAACGACCCCCATATTCCCGGCGACAGGCTCAACTATGATGCAGGCAATGTCGTGTCCAAATTGTTTGAACACGTCATCAACCTTTTCTGCATCATTGTAGGGAACGGTAAGTGTATCCTTGGCAAGCTGTGCCGGAACACCGGGGCTGTCCGGAAGGCCGAGCGTTGCGACCCCGGAACCGGCTTTGATCAGAAGTGAGTCCGAACTCCCGTGATAACTGCCTTCGAACTTGAGAATCTTATCTCTTCCCGTGTAGCCGCGGGCAAGTCGGATCGCGCTCATGGTCGCTTCTGTCCCGGAGTTCACCATGCGCACCTTTTCAACTGAGGGCACACGATCAATGACCAGTTCCGCAAGTTTGGTCTCAAGAATATGCGGGGCACCGAAACTGGTCCCTTTTTCCACAGTTTTCTTGACGAATTCGACGACTTTCTCATCAGCGTGTCCGAGAATCAGCGGTCCCCAGCTGAGGACGTAATCGATGTACTCGTTTCCGTCAAGATCATAAATTTTTGACCCCTTCCCGTGATCCATATAAATCGGATTCAGATCAACGGCAGGAAAGGCCCGTACCGGACTGTTTACGCCTCCCGGCATCAAAGGCTTCGCTTCCTTAAAAGCTGCAATTGATTTACTGAAATCCATATTCTTAACCCTCTTCCCGGAGCCAGCGGACGGCATCCTTTGCATGATATGTAATGATCAGATCGGCACCGGCCCTCTTCATCGAAGTCAGCGCTTCGAGAACGACAGCCTTCTCATTGATCCAGCCGTTCTGCGCGGCTGCTTTCACCATAGCATATTCGCCGCTGACGTTATAAGCAACAAGTGGAAGGTTGATCGAATTCCGGACATCTCTCAGAACGTCCAGATAGGGCAGAGCCGGTTTAACAATGATAAAATCAGCACCTTCCCGGACATCGGAATCCGCTTCTCTGAGTGCCTCCCGGCAGTTTGCCGGATCCATCTGATAGGTTTTACGATTGCCAAACTTCGGTGCACTTTCGGCTGCATCACGAAAAGGTCCGAAGAATGCGGAGGCATATTTTACCGCATAGGACATAATCGGGATCTGCTGGTAGCCTGCCTCGTCCAGTGCATGACGGATCGCCGTCACAAAGCCGTCCATCATGTTTGATGGTGCGATAATATCAGCACCTGCCTCCGCCTGAGAAACAGCCGTCCTGGCCAGGTAATCCAGACTTTCATCATTATCCACATCTCCATTGTGAACGATCCCGCAGTGTCCGTGATCTGTATATTCACACATGCACGTATCTGCGATCACAACCAGATCCGGGTAGTTCTTTTTCGTCAGCCGTATGGCTTCCTGCACGACGCCATGCGCGTCATAGGCCCCGGAGCCGACGGCGTCTTTTTTCTTCGGAATGCCGAAAAAGATGACGGATGGAATGCCGAGATCCGTAACTTCTTTCAGTTCTTCATCCAGTCTGTCCACAGAATACTGAAAGACACCGGGCATCGATGGGATCTCCGACCTGATATGGCTGCCTTCTTCGGTAACAAAAATCGGATAGATAAAGTCAGAGGGTCTGAGAAAGGTTTCCCGAACCATTTCTCTGAGTACGGCTGTTCTTCTGAGCCGTCTGTGACGATCAAAATGTAGTTCTGTCATGTTGAGGACTTCTTTCTTTTATTATAAAAATTTGCCAGAGCGTCAATAAGATCAACGGATGTGAAGTATTTTGGAATCACATCAGCAGCGAAGCCGAGTGCATCAAGGCTTTGGGCCGTTGACGGTCCAATTGCTCCGACGACACTCGCAGTCAGGGCTTTTTTCCACGTCTCTTCATTAAGCATTTCCGTAAAAAAGCGGACGGCAGAGGGACTGGCAAAAGTCAGTGCATCCATTTCCCCGGAACGCATGATTTCAGCCAGTCTCTCTTTTTGAGACAGATCCGGTACGGTTTCATAAAGCGTCCGCTCTGTCACGTTAAAGCCATGTGACTTCAGATCATGAATCCAGGACGGGTCAGTCAGCGAGCCATGAGGAAAAACAATCCGCTCTGCATGTAATGTTCCGGTCAGGAGTGCTTTCCCCAGCGCTTTGCCTGTGTACTTTTCCGGAACATAGACGTTTTTCAGACCGGCATCTGCAAGTTTCCGGGCTGTCTTGCGTCCGACGGCCGCCAGTCGTTTTCCTCTGATTCTGGCCGGGGTATCGAGCGTACGCATAAAAAAATCGACACTGTTCCCGCTGGTCAGAATGATCAGATCAGCCCGGCTAACGTGATCCAGCCAGCGTGTTCGTTCGTCACGGGGAACCGGTACGAATCGGTAGCTCATCAGTGGAACCGTTACCGCCTCTCCGCCATAATCCTGTACCCGGGCAATCATTTCTGAAGCCTGACCGGCAGATCGGGTAATCAGTACACGTTTCCCTTTCAGTACCTGTATCATTTGACTCATTCCCTTCCCGGTTCAGACGGACGGAAGGCAGCCAGTATTTTATCCGCACCCCGGTTAAGCAGGGATTCTGCGACCAGGTAACCCAGTTTCTCAGGATTCCGGCCATCCCTTTCTGTTCGCAGCAGGGTCTGCCCGTCCGGTGAAGCAACGAGCCCGTCGAGAGAAAAGCAGCCGTCATCCCGCAATACACAATGGGCCGCGATCGGCACCTGGCAGCCACCCTCCAGTTTTTTCAGGAACGCCCGTTCAGCCAGAACCGTACGCCACGTCTTCTCATCACTGATTTTCTTCAGCAAGGCTTTCAGTTCTGCATCTCCGGACCGGCACTCAATCGCCAGTGCCCCCTGGCCAACAGCCGGGAGCATGACGGCAAACGGAATCGAGATTGCCTGTTCTTTTCTCTCTAATCGATTCAAACCGGCTCTGGCAAGGACGATGGCATCAAACGCCCCGGACTTCAGCTTTGAGAGACGGGTATCGACGTTGCCCCGCAACGTTTTAATCTTAAGATCCGGCCTTTTATACAAAATCTGAGCTGCCCGGCGCAGGCTGCTTGTCCCAATGATTGCGCCGGGCGCGAGTGTGTCAAGATCACCCCCGTTTCGCGAAATCAGAACATCACCCGGGTCCTCACGAGCCGGAATTCCGCCAATTTCCAGCCCTTCAGGGAGGTCTGCAGGCATATCCTTCATGCTGTGAACCGCCAGATCAATTGACCCGTCAAGCAGTGCCCGTTCAATTTCTTTGACAAAAAGACCCTTTCCACCTGCTTTCGACAGGGCGACATGCTGAATCCGGTCACCGCGGGTCACAATATGCCTGATCTGAACGTTAAGGCCGCCTGAAGCCGCCTTCAGTATTTCCATCACTTTCCGGCTTTGTACAAGAGCCAGTTTGCTTCTTCTTGAACCTATGACAAGGGTCCTCATTCTGCCTGGTCATCTCTCTCCCTGAGTAAAATCATAGCTGAAAAATTAATGGATTTGAACCGCCTGTTCCGTTTTTTTCCCTGTTTTTCCATCCATTTCATCCTGTTCAGCGGTCTTTCCGCCTTTTGAGGTATCATCGTGAGACGTCCCCGATGTGACGCTATCCGAAATATGAAAGATATCGGCAAAGAGACGGATGGCTTCCCTGCCGCTGTTTTGAACGGCAAGTTCCTTGATTTTACTGATCGGATCCCTCAGCAACTGATTAATCATGCTTTTGGTATGTTTGCTGATTACCTTTCTTTCGTGTTCGGTCATCTCCGGAAGTTTGTGATCAAGACTCGTCATCGTTTCCGCATGAATCTCCAGTGCCTTTTTCCTGAGCGCGGTGATCACCGGAACAACCCCGAGGGTCTGCAGCCATTCCTCATACTTTACCATCTGCTGCTCAATCATCGGAACGATGCGCTTAGCAGCCTGCAGACGTGCCTCTCTGTTATTTTCGATGACATCTTTAAGATCGTCGATATCAGAAAGAAACACGCCTTCGATTTTTCCCGCCTCAGGATCAATATTGCGCGGAACACCAATATCTACAAGAATAAGAGGACGCCTCTCACGCCCGGACATTGCGGAATGAATTTCTTTTCCCGTAAGCAGATACTCATGTGCCGAAGTCGCCGTAATCACAATATCCGACTCTCTGATTAAATGATTTCGACTGTCAAAGCGCACCGGCCTTCCGCCACACTGCGCTGCAAGGTGAACCGCTTTCTCTGTGGTTCTGTTCGCAATCAAAAGATCTCCGGCACCATTACCGGCAAGATGCTTCAGAGCCAGTCTGCTCATTTTACCGGCACCAATCATCAGTACCGTTTTATCTTCAAGAGTGCCAAACCGGTGGCGCAGCATTTCTACAGCCGCATAACTCACGGAAACCGGATGATCATTAATCTGTGTGACATGCTGAGCTTTTCTGGCTACGGTCAGTGCTTCCTTGAACAGTTCATTAAAAAACGTCCCTGTTGTCCCCGCCGACTGTGCAGTCAAAAAACTGTTTCTGACCTGTCCGAGAATCTGTGTCTCCCCCAGAATCATGGAATCAAGTCCGCAAGTCACACGAAAAAGATGATCCATTGCTTCCCTGCCATGCTTTATAAAAAGGAAGGGTTCAAGATCTGCTATGGAAAGATGGAACCATTCAGCAAAGAATCTTTTTGTATAATAGCGTCCCGTGTGCAGTTGATCACTGACAACATAGATTTCTGTGCGATTACATGTAGAAATAATGACATCTTCAAAAATACTTTTCGTATTCCGCAAAATTGTTAGCGCTTTCTCAATACCTGATTTATTAAACGCCAAATGTTCCCTTATATGGACCGGAGCACTGTGATAGTTGACTCCCACTGCCAGAATGTGCATGAAACTCCCCCACATATAAATAAACACTTCACAAGACCATGTATGATCGTATGATAAAGAGATTTCCTTTATTTATGCCTCTTATTTCAAAATAACAAATCAGTTTATTAAAATCAAAAGTTAGGTGCGTTATGTAGTGATAATTATCACCCGGTGTTCACAAAGTATTCACATGTCATTTACGATCAGACGGTCAATTGCCTGCCAGGCTTCGTCTGTACCCATACCTGTCATCGAAGAAAAAAGGAGAAGGGGTTCATCTTTCTTAAGTGAAAGTGTATGCGTAATCATCTTTTTCTGTTTTTGATAGCTTCCCCGGGACAGTTTGTCCGCTTTCGTAGCCACGGTAATGACCGGGTGACCGTAAAATTTCAGGTATTCGTGCATCTGAATATCCTGATGTGTGGGCGGGTGGCGCATATCGACGAGATGAACAACAGCACGTAATGTGCCCCGTTCTGAAAAATATTTATCCAGCATTTTCCCCCAGGCTTCCCGCTCTTTTTTAGAGACTTTGGCATAACCATAACCCGGTACATCTACAAAATAAAAACAACCATTTATTTTAAAATAGTTCAGTTTCTGAGTCTTGCCCGGCTTTTCAGAAATCCTGACCAGGTTCCTGCGTCCGAGCATCTTATTAATAAATGAAGATTTACCGACATTTGAACGGCCGGCAAGCGCTATTTCCGGGAGTCCGTCTGCGGGGTACTGTGCCGGACCTACTGCACTGATGATATATTCCGCCTGAGTAATTTTCATGGTTAACTCCTCTATGGGATACTCTTTTTGTACAAACCATTCTAACGTATGTTTCATACTTTATACAATAATAACATATTCTCACTTACTCATGACTGAAGTAACGAGTGTGCGTTATAAATCAATTTGAAAAGCCGGACCTCTGCATGAAGTCCGGCATCATTCTTCTCTATTAACCGGGTTTTCTGATCTGCTGTTCCGTCCCTCTGGCCGACATTTCCTCATTCATCTGATCCGAGTAGGGTGCTTCCTGCACAAACCGTCGCTCCTCAGCAGTAAGTAATGCCAGATCCAGAACCTCGCGAAATGAATCGACGGGGATCACTTCAACACCCTGGACCTTTTTTAACGCTTCCTGCATATTCTCACGGGGAATCATCACGCGGACTGCCCCCGCTTCACAGGCTGCTCCAACTTTCGCCATAATCCCTCCAACCGGTTTGACCTGTCCATGAAGACCAAGTTCACCGGTCATGGCCAGATCCGGACACACAGCGCGTCCCATGATTGCCGAACAGACAGCAACAGCCATGGCTATACCCGCGGATGGACCATCCACCAGAGATCCGCCGGGAAAATTCACATGCAGGTGATACTTATAGGTTGCAAAACCCATTCTGTTTAACACGGTCAGGACATTTTCAATCGATCCCCTGGCCATACTTTTTCGTGTAACCGACCGGCCTGAGGAGCCCATGGTTTCTTCCTCAGCGATCCCGGTCACGGTCAGGCTACCGCCATGGCGACTTTTCACAGCAGACGCCTCAACTTCCAGAAGGGCTCCCTGACCTGATCCGTAAACGGCGAGTCCGCTGACCAGTCCGATTTCCGGCTTTACAGGGACTTTTCGATTCGGTTTGGGAACAAGCCGGCTGGAACGGATCACCCACTCAATTTCATCCAGGCCGATCTTCATCGCCGCGTTTCCCTGAAACATAGCCATGCCCGCCGCAATTTGAATCATATTGACGGCTTCACGGCCGTTCTTTGCATAATCCGCAATTTTTTCGAGGCACGCCTGAGGTACATCAAGATGCAGTTTCTTCCCGGCGCGTTCGGCAATCCGCTGAATATCCGACCGGCTCAGTTCGCTGAAGAAAATTTCCAGGCAGCGTGAACGGATGGCCGGCGGGATTTCTTCAGGGCGCCTTGTGGTCGCCCCGACCAGTCTGAAGTCGGCGGGAAGTCCTTTCTGAAAGATATCGTGAATGTAAACGGGAATCTGACGATTTTCTTCGCTGTAGTAGGCACTTTCAAGAAAAACTTTTCGATCTTCGAGCACTTTCAGCAGCTTATTGAGCTGAATGGGGTGAAGTTCCCCAATTTCATCAATAAAGAGGAGGCCTCCATGTGCCCGGGTCACGGCTCCTTCTTTAGGCTGAGGAATACCCGCCTGTCCCATGGCGCCTGCCCCCTGATAAATAGGGTCGTGTACCGAACCGATCAGCGGATCAGCGATACCCCGTTCATCAAACCGCGCCGTTGCTCCGTCCAGTTCAACAAATGGCGAAGAAGGGGTAAAGGGGGATTTTATGTTCTTTTTTGCTTCTTCAAGGACAAGCCGTGCAGCAGCAGTCTTTCCAATACCCGGAGGTCCATAAATAATGACATGCTGTGGATTGGCTCCGCAAAGTGCGGCACGCAGCGCCTTTATTCCCTCCTGCTGACCAATGACGTCTTCAAGCGTCTTCGGCCGAATCCGTTCCGACAGAGGTTCCGACAAGGATCGGCTGCGCATCCTGTTCAGATGTTCCATTTCCTTTTTCGATTCCCTGTCTACCGAAATCCGCTGTACGCGCTGGTTGCGCAGCAGATTCCAAAAATAAAGTCCGATAATAGCTCCAAAAAAAATCTGAGTAAAAATAAGTAAAACCATCCAGTTCATGCTCTGCATCTGCCTCCCATTTATGACAATTGTTCACAGTCGGTTCATTTGAATGTTCTACCGGCCAGTATTGCCAGACGTGAGAGGAGCTAAACAAAAAAGGACCGGGATATCGGATCTGTAAATCCTTTTCCCCGGCCCTTCTGTGAAAATATACCTGCCCTTATCAGGCACTCTCTTTCGGTGACTCCAGATTTTTAATGACAGTGGTTCCATCATTCAGGAGCAGTGTCGGACGTTCCTTTCCTTCCACCGTTTCCTTGGTGATGACGCATTTTTCGATGTCGTCCCGTGAAGGCAGTTCATACATCACATCAAGCATCATACCTTCAATAATTGAACGCAGCCCGCGGGCACCCGTTTTCCGTTCAATCGCCTGTTTGGCAATAGCACGCAGTGCATCTTCAGAAAATTCGAGTTCGACATTGTCCAGATCAAACAGCTTTTTGTATTGTTTGGCAAGCGCGTTCTTCGGTTTCGTCAGAATGTCGACGAGCGCACCCTCGTCCAACTGTCTCAATGTGGTAATGACGGGCAGACGGCCGATAAATTCAGGAATCAAACCGAATTTAAGCAGATCTTCAGGAAGAACATGTTTCAGAGCGTCATCACGTTCCAGATCCTGAGCCTTCGAGGAAGCTCCGAAGCCGATCACCTTTTTGCCAAGACGGCGTTTGATGATCTGTTCAATCCCGTCAAAAGCACCACCACAGATAAACAGGATATTCGTGGTATCAATCTGGATGAACTCCTGATGCGGATGTTTACGCCCGCCCTGCGGCGGTACACTGGCCACTGTGCCCTCGAGAATCTTCAGAAGGGCCTGCTGTACCCCTTCGCCGGAAACATCTCTTGTAATGGACGGGTTTTCCGATTTGCGAGCGATCTTATCGATTTCATCGATATAAATAATGCCCTTTTCGGCCTTCTCAACATCATAATCCGCCGCCTGTATCAGCTTCAGCAGAATATTCTCAACATCCTCACCGACATACCCTGCTTCAGTAAGCGATGTGGCATCAGCAATCGCAAACGGTACATTAAGAATGCGGGCCAGTGTCTGGGCAAGAAGGGTTTTCCCGCTTCCGGTAGGACCGATCATCATGATATTACTTTTAGAAAGCTCAACATCATCCGGTTTCTGTTTTGAATTAATTCTTTTGTAGTGATTATAAACGGCTACAGACAGGTTCTTCTTGGCTTCTTTCTGACCGATGACATAGTCCCCAAGAATCGAGCAGATTTCCTGCGGCTTCGGAATATCCTTGAATTCAACTTCATCGTCCGTCCCCAGTTCTTCTTCAACAATTTCTGTACATAGTTCAATGCATTCATCACAAATATAAACGCCCGGTCCGGCGACAAGCTTACGGACCTGATCCTGTGTTTTGCCGCAGAATGAGCATTTCAGCTGTCCTTTTTCTTCATTAAATTTAAACATGTTTTCACCCCTCATCATTTCTGTGCCATTTCAAACTCCAGACAAGAGCGAAGCATTCTTTCTTTCTATCGCCGGCACACTTCCATCAGCATAAGCGTACGCTGATTCATTGTTCATTATTCTTTCCCTGTCAGCGATAAAACATTTTGCAGGTATGGATTACCTGCTGCCTGTTTTACCTTGCTTTGTACAGCCGGAAAACGCGGCCTCAATGTCAGCCTGTTTTCTGTATGTAGGCATTGTAACATAAAAAAACTATCCCGATAAGCCATATGCCCTGTTTCAAACAATATGTACCCCTTTACCCACAGGTCTGTGATCTGAAAGCATGGAACAGAAAGATAACTGACCCACAGAACCTGGTTCTGAAGGGATGGTCATTTAAGAAGATGGACAGGCGCATACAGACGCGTCTGTCCATTTATCTCAATGTATCCGGCACAGGTTCGCTGTGCATATTTATTTTTCTTCTTCGGCTTTCTTTTCAGCTTTATCAGCGGGCTTGGGTTTGCTGGATTCTACGAGCAGATCAACCGCTTTGCGCAGCCGGAGTTCTTCCTTAATAAAATTATTGCTTCCGAGTGCTTTTTTCAGCTGATCAACACTGATTTTGTAGGATTCAGACAGTTTTTTCAGTTCTTCTTCTACTTCTTCTTCAGCCGGCTCAATATTTTCAGCTTTGGCGATCGCTTCAAGTGTCAGATTGGCGCGTACTCTCTTTTCGGCGTCTGCTTTCATCTGGTCACGAAGCGCATCTTTATTTGTACCTGACAATTTTGTGTACATATCGAGTGACAGACCCTGTGCTTTCAGACGCTGTTCAAATTCCTTCAGCATGTTATCCTGTTCATTGGTAATCATAACTTCAGGAATGTCGATCTCAGCGTTTTCAGAGGCCTGCTCAACAACGCTGTCACGTTTGCTGTTTACTGCGTCCTGTTCTCTGTGTTCTTTCAGATGATTTTTAATTTTCTCCTTCAGAGCATCGAAGGTATCCACATCATCGTCCACGTCCTTGGCAAATTCGTCATCCAGCTTCGGAAGCTGTTTCTGCTTGATTTCGTGAACCTTTACCTTAAAGGTCGCTTTTTTCCCTTTCAGCTCCTCTGCATGATAATCTTTCGGGAATGTCACGTTGACATCTTTTTCATCATCGACCCCGAGACCGATCAGTTGATCTTCAAAGCCGGGGATGAAGGAACCGGAACCAATTTCAAGAGAATAATTTTCCGCTTTGCCGCCTTCAAAAGGTTTACCGTCAACGTATCCGTCAAAATCGATGACCGCGGTATCCCCTTTTTCAATTTTACCGTCATCCTTAACAACCAGTTCCGCATAGCGTTCCTGGAGATGACTGATTTCGTGGTCCACATCTGCATCAGTGACTTCAGTATTCTTGTCTTCTACTTCAAGGCCTTTGTAGTCGCCGAGTTTTACTTCAGGTTTTACCGTAACATCAGCCTTCAGGACGAGCTTTTTGCCCTTGCCGATTTCTTTCACATCAACCTGCGGCTTGTCCACCGGTTCAATTCCCGTCTGGTCAATAGCTTCGGAATAAGCAGACGGCAGAACAAAATCAATGGCATCTTCATACAGCGCTTCAACCCCGAAACGGCGTTCGAACAGACCGCGCGGGACGCGTCCTTTACGGAAACCCGGGACAGTGACTTTTTTCACTACTTTTTTAAAGGCTTTGTCAAGTGCCTGATCAAAACTGTCGGCATCGACTCCAAATGTCAGCGTACCCACATTGCCCTTTGTTTTTTCCCATTTTGCTTCTACAGTCATTTCATTCTTACCTCCAACATCTATCTTCATTCTTTGCAGCAGAGCTGTATCTTCCCCTTTTCAGGCGGGCATCCGCCGCGCAATAAATACCCACAGTAACAGTAAAACAATGCAACTACGCTATTATAACATAAGTCCCTTCTCTGAAAAACCGAAATGAACGAAATCGCACCCGTCCTTATTCATTTATTCCGAAACGCTCAACGTCGCTGATCATGGAACAGGCTTTTTGAAAGTCACTTTCCTGAACATCAAACAGTCTGAGCATACCGGCAATATCCTTTTGCATGTTTCCTGCCTCTGCAGCCTGAACAGTAAATACAGCGGCCCATACATTGATTGACGGGGGTTCAAAAGGTCTGGGATAGATCTGCATGGTGAAGAAACGGCACACGTCCGCCGCCAGATCAGCCAGTGTCGGATTTTCGGAATCCAGCACGTCCCGAATATGTTTTTCAACCCGTCCGGCAAAGGTTTTGTTCAGAAAATTTTCGTTGAACGTTGCATGATACACTTTCCCGAACTTCCACACATTAACCCCGTCAACCAGACCACTCTCCTTAACGGCACACATTAAAACCGTTTTGATTTCGGAATTCTGATTCTTGTCAAGCAGAAACTGCTCAACTTTCGGCAGGCTCTTACGGTTCAGCTGATTCGCCAGATTTCTGGCAAGCAGCAGCCGGGTCTTTTGATCTGCCTGCTTAAATCCGGATAAATCCAGTGAAGCATCATCAGGACTTTTCGCGGTCCGTCCGGGCGCTCCACCCCTGTTTTGTTTCTCATTCAAACGAATCTCACAAAGCTTTTCCATCTGCCTGAGAAATTCCTGAAGATCGGCGGACATGTCCTTTTCTTTGTTCACTTTCCGGATTTCATGAAGAGCCATATGATAATCCTTTTTCTCGATTAAAATGGTCAGATAGAGTCTGAACACATCATAATAATAAGGGGCACCGTCGGTCAGAAGCTGTCGGACGGCACCTTCAGCCTGGCTGTATTCCCCGAGTTCCACCGAACAGATCGCCCATCCGTACAGACCTTTGATATCATGAACATTCAGCCTCAGAAGTTTGCCGAACAGGGGGCGCGCTTCCCTGTATTTTTTTTCTTCAACCAGGGTCATCGCTTTGTTCAAAAGCCGGCTTTCAAGATCGGGAAAAAGGACCAGATTGCCGTCATGCCGTACCGGTCTTTTTTTTCTGTTTCTTTTCATCCTGTCCCGTCCCGTTCCATTTTATGGTTGTTTTTAGAATATCAGTTTCGCTGATACTTCGCAATGTGGCATCCGTACCCACTCTTTAGTTCATGGGCAGAGCCCATTCACCCTTGCGGAACACAGGGACCTGTGTGCCATCCGTCTGTACCCCGTCAATATCAAGTGCTTCGGACCCGACCATGAAATCCTCATGGACAATGCTGTTATTGATACCGGCCTGATCAAGCTGCGCCTGATCCATCGTGCTCCCGCCTTCTGCACAGGTCGGGTAGGCTTTGCCCAGCGCCAGATGGCAGGACGCATTCTCATCGAACAGCGTATTGTAAAAAATCAGTCCGGATTCCGATACCGGAGAATGATGCGGGACCAGAGCCACTTCACCGAGCCGGCAGGATCCCTCATCCACCTCAATCAAATGTCTCAGTGCCTCTTCACCCTTCTCTGCCTTAAAAGCAACAACAGCTCCGTCTTTAAACGTCACAGAAAAGTGATCAATTACCTTGCCATCGTAGTTCAGCGGCATCGTACTGGATACGGTTCCGTTTACCCCCCGTTTATCCGGCAGGGTAAACACTTCCTCAGTTGGAATATTCGCGTTAAACGGCACGCCGGCTTCACTCGATTCATCGCCGCCGCACCAGATATGTCCTTCAGGCAAACCGATCGTCAGATGGGTTCCCGGCGCGCTGTAGATCAGCTTTTTGAATTTTCGTGCGTTTAAAAAATCCTTGACTGTGTGAAGTTTTCTGTCATGTTCCTTCCACGCGGCAACCGGATCTTCATGACCTGCCACACGGCTGATCCGCAGAATTTCCTTCATCAGCAGTTCCTGTCCCCTGGCGATCGGCTGATCCGGAAAGACTTTCTTCGTCCATGCAACAGTCGGATAGGCGATAATCGACCACTGGACCCTGTTGTTCATCATATACTCCCGGAACGTCGCACTGTTTTTGCCGGCTGAACGCATATAGGCAGCCACACGTGCGCCGTCCACTTCTTCCAGAAGATCCGGATTCGGTCCATAAATGCTCAAAAAGGCATAATTATCTTTCACCGCTTCATTTTCCGCATAGAATTTCCAGGGCGCGGGATTTTTGAGTGCTTCAAGCGGCGCATGCTGAAAACGAAGCAGCCGGGTCGTATCGTCAAGCCACTCAAGGTGAACATCTCTGGCCCCTGCCTTGTAGGCCTCCTCCGTGACCTTATTTGCAAAACGGGCAGCTTCGATCGGTGCAGCGATGACAAGACCCTGCCCTTTCTGAAGATTGACACCGGTTTTTACCGCGAGCCGTGCAAATTTCCTGAGTTCTTCCTGAAATTTTTCCATATGATCCACCTCTATGTATGTTCCTTTTATTATAACCGACTTGATTTCAACAGAAAACTGCGAAGCAATCGATGATCGCTCATGCGTCAGGAACATATGTTTTTATTTTCCTATCATAAAGAACATATATTCGTGTATAATATAATTACTATTTATTCGGGGGACTGAAAATGGATCGTGTGATCTTTCTTGTAGATATGCAGACGTTTTATGCTTCCTGTGAGAAGGCGGATCACCCGGAGTTCAGAAACAAACCGCTGATTGTCGCCGGTGATCCGAAGCAGCGGAGCGGCATCGTGCTTGCGGCCTGTCCTCTCGCCAAATCGTATGGTGTCTCCACTGCCGAGCCGCTCGGGCAGGCGCTTGCCAAATGTCCGCAGGCTGTGATCTGCAGACCGAGGATGCAGCATTATATTGATGTTTCCATACAGATTACCCGGATTCTCGAACAATTTACCGATCTTGTTGAGCCCTACTCCATTGACGAACAATTTATCGACATGACCGGAAGCATGCATTTCTATACATCACCGCATGCAGCCGCCCGGGAAATCCAGCAGACGATACTGAACCAGGCCGGCATCTACGCCAGAGTCGGTATCGGACCCAATAAGGTTCTGGCCAAGATGGCCTGCGACCATTTTGGTAAAAAGAATGAAACGGGTATTTTCGAGCTGAATCACGATAATCTGGAACATTGCCTGTGGCCGCTTCCGGTCGGTGAACTGTTTGGCGTCGGCCATCGGATGGAGCGTCATCTGATCGGCATGGGCCTGAGGAAAATCGGCCATCTGGCCCGTTATCCGCTCAGCCTGTTGCGCAGAAGATGGGGCGTGAACGGTGAACTGCTGTGGATGACCGCCCATGGCATCGATTCTTCCCCTGTCTCTTGTGGCACCTTCAGCGGACAGAAGGCTGTCGGACATCATATGACGCTGCCTTACGACTATCCGGACATTAAAGATATTCGTGTGATTCTGCTTGAACTCAGTGAAGAAGTGGCCTACCGGGCACGTTCGAAAAATTACATGGGATGCGTGGTATCCGTCGGCATCTCCGGCAGTTTTGACCGCCATACCGGTTTTCACCGGCAGACCAGGCTGCCTTTTGCCACCCGTTTCGGTATGGATATTTACCGGGCGGCAAACCGGCTGTTCACAGAGAACTGGGACCGGTTGCCGGTACGTGCCGCCTCCGTCACCCTGTCTGAACTTCAGCCTGCCGACAATTGCCAGCTGGATCTTTTCGGACGGCTGGATGAAAAAGAACGTCTAAGTGCAGCCGTTGATACGATATACCGAAAATACGGGAGAACGGCGATTTTCCGCGGGCCTTCACTGCTGCCTTCCAGTCAGTTACGGGCACGTGCATCAAAAATAGGGGGGCATTATAAATGAAAAAAAATAAACTGACTCCGGGACAAAATCTGCGCTGGGAGTCCAGTCGGATGATGCTTCCGGAACATGTTCAGGCACTCCGAAACCATCTCCGGGATAATGAAAAAATAGAGCGCCCGCTTCTTGATGAACAGGAAAGGGAAGAAATCGGGCAGAAGATCGCCCGGGCAGCTGCCGGGAGGATACCTGCCACCGTCTCATACTATAAAGATGGATTTATCAGGAAGATGTCCGGACAACTCCGGCTTCCGGACGGTCCTTTCCGTGAAATTGAGATCAGCGACCACTTTGGCGTCACATGGAAAATCGCATTCCGGGACATCACAGGGATCTGCCTCAAAGAATAAGTCAGTGTCAAAAACCGTCCTTATGATCAGAACGGCCTGATAAAATGAAGCTTCAATCAGTGGGGGCTTTTCGAGCGCACAGGATGTGCTTGTGCGGGCGTTGCGACAGGACGTCCCCGTTTTTAGCCTGCGCGCATCCCCTGCTGATTGTTCGTTGGATTCATCGGGCTGCGCGGGCAGTGATCCCCGGCATGCTCATGACCCTGAGGTAGACCTGCCCGTTCAGGCGGGAAAAAAGATCAGAGCGACGCGCGAAGGATGGCCAGCGTATCTTCACGGTCCAGCTGCTTAAACTGGCCAAAGTTACCTCTGGCCATGGCCCGGTCGGCAATCAGATCAATCTTGCTGTCATCAATATCATAATCGGCGAGGCGGCTCGGTGCACCTATGGACGACCAGAAACGGCGCAGTGCTTCAATCCCTTCGAGGGCTGTATCACGGTCTGATTTTCCCTGCGGATCGACATGAAAAACACGTACGGCCAGTTGCCTGAAACGATTGACGTTTACATCCACATTATGTTTCATCCAGTTCGGGAAGAGGATCGCGAGTCCGCCGCCATGCGGAATATCATATACCGCGGATACAGCGTGCTCAATATTATGCGATGCCCAGTCGCCATTGAAACCCATCGACACCATGCCGTTCAGTGCCATCGTGCCGCAGTACAGGATCGTTTCACGGAGTTCATAATTATGCAGGTCATTAACCAGTTCAGGTGCTTCTTCCATGACCGTTTGCAGAATAGACTCACACATTCTGTCCTGAAGAGGGGTATGCTTCGCCTGGTGAAAGTAGTGTTCAAAAACATGGGCCATCATATCGACCATACCGTAAATGGTCTGATTCTTTGGTACAGAAATGGTAAACGTCGGGTCGAGAATGGAAAATGCCGGATAGGAATAAGCACAGCTCCATCCATATTTTTCATGCGTGTCCCAGTTCGTAATGACTGAATTAGGATTCATTTCCGATCCGGTTGCGGCAAGCGTCAGCACCGTTCCAAAAGGAAGCGCATCGTAAACCGGCTTTTTCCGGGTGACAAATTCCCACGGGTCGCCGTCAAAGCGTGCGCCGACCGCAATGGCTTTCGTGCAGTCGATAACGCTGCCGCCGCCGACTGCCAGAAGAAACTGGATGTCCTCTGTCGCACAGATATCAATGCCTCGTTTAACCGTTGTCAGTCTCGGATTCGGTTCTACTCCGGACAGCTCAGATACTTCAGCGTGCAGGCCGTCCAGGATCGCCTTGACCTGATCGTAAAGTCCGGTCCGTTTAATACTGCCGCCGCCATATACAAGCAGCACTCTTCTGCCGTATTTCGGTATTTCTGTTTTCAGTTTCTCAAGCTGGCCCTTTCCGAAAATCAGCTTTGTCGGATTATGAAAAATAAATGGATCCAAAACACATTCCCCCGTTTTGCATAGTAACAGTCATACTTTTATTATACCGCTGTGATGCGACCCGGTCATCTGTCAGGAGGTCCTCTGCAACCCGGCCCATCCATTAGTACATATACGTTATGACTTTCTGCTAAATCCCCCACCGGGAAATATTTTACACATAAAGGTTCGTTCACATTTACGATCATACCAGGCTATTTCTCTTCACGTGCTGTTTCTGGTATCATATAGAACAGAATAGCTTTCTATCAAAATTGCATCACCATTCATGGCTAAGGATGTGTCCACTTTGCCTTTTTCCGCTTACCGAATCTATCAGCTGCTGCTCTCTTTCAGCCTCGCCCTTTTTATCATTTGTACAGCTGTTCAGATTACACTTCTTTTTAAGCCGCTTTATTATTTTGATATCGGTTATCTGAATATTGAAGAGCAATCCGGCCTCGACCGGGATACGATAACTGAAAATTACGATTACATGATCAATTTTCTAATGAATCCGGTTCCTCAGGAGTTTCATCTTCCGTCCCTGGACTATTCAAGCCATGGAGCGATCCACTTTCAGGATGTGAAGCGGATCTTTACCGCCATCTATTTACTTATCGCTATAACCGGGATCATCAGTGCAATCGGTCTGTATGTCAATATTAAGAAAAAAGATTTTCACTTTCTGAAAATCACGGCGACTGCTTTAGCTCTGTTTACGGCGATCCCACTGATTGCATTTGTACTGGATTTCAACGCAGCCTTTGTCTTTTTTCACGAAATACTTTTTACAAATGATTACTGGATTTTCGATGCGGCTTCAGACCCGGTCATCACCATTCTCCCGGAAACCTTCTTTCTGCATGCCGCACTGCTCATCCTTGGCCTTATTGCCATCGGGATGATCATCCTGCTTATCGCAGGAAAAAAGCTGAGCAAAAAATAAACCGGATCAGGCCGGATGACAAAAAATTTGAGAATACATTGACAGACGTTCAACGAAACACTAAAATAATAAAGGTCGTTAACATAAAGATAATTTGTCCAAGTAGCTCAGCTGGATAGAGCAACGGCCTTCTAAGCCGTGGGTCCAGGGTTCGAATCCCTGCTTGGGCATCGTGGAAAGCCTTGATACATAAGGCTTTTTTATTTTGCCATTATTTGGTTGAAAGAGGGATTGGGAGCGAATTGGGGCAGAATTTTATTTTTAGTGACATCATGCACCTTTTCAAGTGACCAGATAGATATAGCCCATTTCCCCGAGAGTATTTTATTTTCCATTACCATTTTTCTCACTCTATCCCTTGATTCACCGTCTCTGTTAACTGCTTAAGTACGCGTGCAACGGGATAAATGCATCGTCTTCACCATCAGGAAAGTCTCTTCTGATTCGGATTTTATAAGCGTTGGTCTTTGACCCTATTTCTTTTTGAAAAAGTCCATGGTCGTCTCCCGAGAAACCATGGGACTTTTGTTCCGCATCGATATGATAGCAAGAAATAGCGTACGTTTTTTATTTGGAAATCAAAAAAGAGCCAGGACGTTCGCGGTACCGCGAACCATTCTTCACCATCCCTCCATGAAGATTCGTGTCTGTTTCCATGCAAGCCATTTTTATTCACTCTATCGCGCAGCCACTTGCACATTCTGGCCAGGACGTTGTGTACTTTCATTACGATCACTCCCTTTTTTGTTTTTTTCACGCGATAAGAGAAATATATTTAATAGATAGATTGCAATAATAAATTAGCCATCTGGACATTCAGCGGTATCACTGGGTTTGTTCCTGCCGCCCAGGTGGCAGGAACAAAAGGCAACTTAGTCCGCCAATTTCTATAGTCCCGAACGCTTCAGCAGGCCTCCCCTACTGTACAAATCCTCAATATGAATGGAGTTATCTCATCATTTAACTGCATTTGAAATCCGGTTCACCTGGCATGAAAGCCGGAAGGTCCTGCTGCATGCTATAATAACTCCATCAGGACTAATACATAAGGAGTTCTTTTCAATGAAAAATAATCAATTTGCAAGGCTTAACGCCGATCATCAGATGGTGATTGAAGAATTGCAGCGCATTCATTTTATTGATGACTCAGTTCAGGCTGCTTCAACGCCGTCAGCTGCATATCGTTTATTACTGCGCAAAGCTTTTTTAAATGTCAAAGGAGAAAGTGCCTTTGACGCCAAACTGAAAAATATTCTCGCAGCCCCTGATATCAATCTGGCAGATTACCTGAGCTCAGGTCAGCCTGTCACCCGGAAAGTCTTCTATCTTGTCGCTCTTCAGCTGTGCGGATTCCTCGCAGATATCGACTATGATATAGAGGATCCGCTGGCGGCTATGGAGAAAATACAATTGCCCTATCTTCATGCCAGGGGAGAATGGGATACAGATCGGTTACTGGATGCCTGGTACCTGCTTCTGACCACCCATACTAAGGGAGGACAGACCTTTCTGGATCAGTTGACGAATCAGGGATATTTCGTCCCATTTTATGATTTACCGGCTGACAGAAAGCCCCTGTTCTTTAATGGAAAAGCCCAGGCCGTCTTCGATACCTCCCGACTGATTCGCGAGGTCGTCTATGTCGAATCCTCTGTTGACGCCGATCAGGACGGTATGCGTGATTTACTCAAAGTCGAAATCATCCGCCCGGAGGATACAAACAAAGGGCTCAAAGTCCCCGTCCTCTATACTGCCAGTCCTTACAATCAGGGAATCAATGATGAAGCCGGGAAGAAAGCGACCCATAATGTGAATGTCCCTCTTACAGAAAAAAAGCCGGATGACGTTCACTATGAGGATATTGCCTGGAAGGGCAGAAAATGTTCACTGCCCGACCCGCGCCCGGTTGCCGGAACAACAAAAGACACATGTGAAACATTCAGTCATGAATGGTCATATACATTAAATGATTATTTTCTGGCACGCGGGTTCGCCGTCGTTTATTCTGCGGGAATCGGTACACGGGATTCAGACGGGATACAGACCTGCGGGGACCCACAGCAGACAGAGGCGACGATTGATGTGATCGAATGGCTAAGCGGCAGGCGACGGGCGTTTACCAATCGCACCGATAACATGGCAATCGATGCCTGGTGGTGCTCGGGTTCTGTCGCCATGACCGGCCGTTCGTATCTGGGAACGCTGGCTACGGCAGCCGCTGCAACCGGTGTTGAAGGCCTGAAAACAATAATTCCCGAAGCAGCTATCTCTTCCTGGTACGATTATTACCGCGCCGGCGGCCTGACCCTGGCTCCCGCGGTTTTCCCGGAGAAGACGCGGATGTGCTGGCTATTGAAACATTAAGCAGGATGAAATCCGCCGCCGATTACCAGTTAAACATAAAAAACTTCTTTGAAAAACAAATGAAGCAAATGGCCAGGGATATGGACCGTGAATCGGGCAACTACAATACCTTCTGGGATGCCCGTAATTACTTAAACAATGTTCAAAAGATCAAATGCGATGTTCTGATGGTCCATGGTCTGAACGACTGGAACGTCAAACCCCGCCAGGCGGAACAATTATGGCAGAAACTGCGTCATGTCCCGGTATGCAAAAAAATCATTCTGCATCAGGGACAGCATATTTATATCAATGCCTTTCGTTCTATTGATTACACAGATATCGTTAATCTCTGGATCAGCCACGAACTGTATGGCATCTCAAACGGGGTAAAAGAGCTTCTGCCGCCGGTTATCGTACAGGATAATGTCGTTCCGGAAACCTGGCATGCTTATCCGGATTGGTCTGAACCGGATCTGCAAAAATCCACCCTTTATTTTTCCCCGGGAAAGCTGGCCTCAGAGCCCGATTCACATCAGATTCTGTCATTTAAAGATCAGCTGCCCGAGGAGGTCTTTAATCGCTATTGTGCGCATGTTGATCAATGGTCCCATGATATTCTCGATGATCAGAAAAACCCGCTGAGTGAAAACCGGTTGCTGCTTAAGTCCGAAAAAATGACCGGGGACAGAATCATTGATGGAAAGGTCGGCGTTCATGCCCGGGTCGCTTCGAACCGCCCGTTCGGCCTGCTCAGTTTTCAGCTGGTCGACTACGGTGAAGCGCGCCGGCTGAATGCTTCACCTTCCCCGATTCAGCGCCTGGATCTGGGCTATCACTGGCGTGAGGACAGGCTTCGTGAATTCACATTAGCCAGGTTTCCCACTCCCTTCAAAATGATCACAAAAGGTCATATCAATCTGCAAAACAGAGAAAACACCTGGAAGGTGGATGAGCTGAAGCCGGATCAGTTCTATGATATAGCCACTGAATTACAGCCGACCTTCCATAAACTGGTTACCGGTCACCGTCTGGGCTTGATCGTCTATGCCACTGATTTCGGCATGACTGTGCGCGGTAACCAGCCTCTGCGTTATTCACTGGCACTGGACCACAGTTTTCTTACGATTCCTTTCAAATAATCAAAAATGAACTGAGCAGCCGATAAAATTCCTCACCGGCTGCTTTTTCTATGTGAAAAATCACAGAACGAAGCGGTCCCCTTTTGTATAATGAATGTTAATGGTTTCCATCAGCAACGATCATGCTGCTTTGGAAACTGTTCGGGTGAAGATATAAAAATGTTTTTAATCAAAGGGGACGAACCGATGAAAAGAATCATCTCACTGAACACGATGGATCTGAAAGAATCGATGAAACATGGCGGCCATGGTGAATGCCAGACTTCCTGCCAGTCTGCATGCAAAACCTCCTGTGGCGTTGCTAATCAGAAATGTGCTGAACCGGCAGGTAAATAAGTGGTCTTTGCGAAACCGTCTGCCTGATCTGCGGCAGACGGCTGTTTTTCATCCCATAAGAAGAATCACATTGTCAAAAAAGTATTCGAAAAACAAAGCCCCCGCAACGCCCGCGACTTGCCGGCCGGCAGATTTTTCTTCATAAAGGAGTCCAACACCACTTATGATTCACCAATATAAACTGAACGGGTACAATATTGTTCTTGATACCTACAGCGGAGCCGTACATGTTGTCGACGACCTGGCCTATGATGTCATTGCCCTGTACTCACATCACACCGCTGAAGAAATTATTTCGCAGCTGATGGAGAAATATACGGGACATGAAGACGTCACGAAGGAGGAGATAAGGAACACATGGAATGAAGTCGGCAAACTGAAAGAAAACGGACAGCTGTTTAGCGAAGATGCATACAAAGATCTGTCCTTCGATCTGAGTAAACGAAAAACGTATATTAAAGCGCTCTGTCTGAATGTGGCCCATACCTGCAACCTGTCCTGTGATTACTGCTTTGCCAGTCAGGGAAAATATCATGGCGCACGGGCAATCATGAGCTTTGAAGTCGGTAAACGGGCGATTGATTTTCTCCTTGAAAACTGTGGTTTCCATCGAAATCTCGATGTCGATTTCTTCGGCGGTGAACCGCTGATGGACTGGAAAGTAGTCAAACAGCTGGTTGCCTACGCCCGAAGCAAGGAAAAGGCATGTGGCAAAACTTTCCGTTTCACCCTGACGACGAATGGCATGCTGCTGAAAGACGAGATCGTTGATTTTCTGAATAAGGAAATGCACAATGTGGTTCTGAGCCTTGACGGCAGGAAGGAAGTCCACGACCGGCTGCGTAAAACGGTTAATGGAAAAGGCAGCTACGACTATATTGTTCCGAAATTCCAAAACTTCGTCAAAAAGCGCGGAGATAAAGAATATTACGTACGCGGTACATTTACTCATAATAATGTGGATTTTACTAATGACATTTTCCATATGGCTGACCTGGGATTCAAACGGCTCTCCATGGAACCGGTCATTTGCGACCCGAAGGAACCTTATGCCCTGAAGCAGGAAGACCTTCCGGAGATTTACCACCAGTACGAATTGCTTGCTGAAGAGATGCTCAGACGCGAAGAACAGGGCCACGGCTTCATCTTCTATCACTACATGCTGGATTTGACGGAAGGTCCCTGCATCCATAAGAGGATTTCCGGGTGCGGATCCGGAACAGAGTATCTCGCGGTCACACCATGGGGTGAATTATTCCCGTGTCATCAGTTTGTCGGCGACCCGGCCTACAGCATGGGCAACATCTGGGACGGGATCATAAAGCCGGAGATTCAGAACCGGTTCAAACAGGTCACCTGCTACAGCAAACCGGAATGCCGGGACTGCTGGGCGAAATTGTATTGCAGCGGCGGATGTCCGGCTAATGCACTCCATGCCACCGGTTCGCTGAACGGAAATTTTTCTTTCAGCTGTGACGTTTTCCGTAAACGGATCGAATGTGCCATGATGATTAAAGCAGCTGAATCGCTGAAGGCTATGAAGGATCAGAAGCAAAGGGCAACTGAAGCCTGACTGCCCGGCGAGATACGGACACCTTGAAATAGAATCATACCTGACACCGGCAATCTGCCCGGTGTTTTTTTATTTTCATTTTTCCGGTTAAAGTCTGGTAACACATTTTGATCATTGTTATATCATATTTTACCCTCTGACCCTGTTTTCCTTGTATAATAGATGATGAAAGACAGTGTAATCGTTTACAGCTTGTTTTCGGCAAAAATGAGGAGGCTGGCCATTGGATAAAAAGTATAAAAAGTATCTTGATTTACTTGCTGAGAAATATGACTGTGAAGAGAAAGTCGTTACTGAGATTATCAACCTGGAGGCGATATTAAACCTGCCAAAGGGAACGGAACATTTTGTCAGTGATCTGCACGGCGAATTTCATGCGTTCCAGCATGTGCTCCGAAACGGATCAGGAAATGTGAAACAGAAAATCAGGGATTTATTCCAGAATGAACTGCCTGAAGAAGAGATGAATGAGTTTGCTGTCCTCGTCTATTATCCGGAGGAAAAACTCAAACTGATCAGAAGCAGTATCAGAACTGAAGACGAACTGAATCAGTGGTACAGTCAGACGATTGCCCGAATGATTCGTCTGGTCGCTTTCGCCTCATCGAAGTATACCCGCTCCAAAGTTCGCAAAGCCCTTCCTGAACAATTCGTCTATATTACAGAGGAACTCTTATATAAAACCGATGAATTTTCCAACAAAAAAAGCTACTATGCGAAAATCATCCAGAGCATTCTGTCACTCGGTGAAGCTGGTAAACTGATTACTGGCCTTGCGTACACCATTCAGCGACTGGTGGTCGATCATCTCCATGTCGTAGGCGATATTTATGACCGGGGGCCGGATCCGGATAAGATTATGGATACCCTGATGCATTACCACTCAGTAGACATCCAGTGGGGAAACCACGACGTCCTGTGGATCGGCGCTTTTTCCGGATCAAAGGTTTGCCTGGCCAATATTCTCCGCATATGTGCCAGATATAATAATCTGGATATTATTGAGGATGTGTACGGAATCAATCTGATCCCGCTGCTCAATCTGGCAGAAAAATACTATGATGACAATCCGGCATTTCGGCCAAAACTGGGACCGGATGACGGTCAGCTGACCCAAAATGAGATCCTGCAGATTACTAAGATGCATCAGGCTATCTCTATCATCCAGTTTAAACTGGAAATGCCAATTATTAAGCGCCGGCCAGATTTTCAAATGCAGCGCCGTCTGGTTCTGGAGAAAGTAGATTACAACCGTGATACCATTGAACTGGGCGGTAAAACATGGAAGCTGAAGAACACCTGTTTTTCCACTATTGACCCTGAACATCCTGAACGGTTGCTCGATGAAGAAGAAAAAGTTATTGATAAACTGCTGTTCTCTGTGCAGCATTCTGAAAAACTCGCCAGACATATGCAGTTTCTTGTCAGAAAAGGCAGCCTTTATCTGAAATATAACGGCAATCTGCTGATCCACGGGTGCATCCCGCTCAACGAAGATGGCAGTATGAAAAAGATGACCATTGAAGGAAAAACATACGCAGGAAAAGAGCTGCTTGATCTTTTTGAACATAACCTGCGTGAGTGCTTCGCGCACCCTGAGAAGACGGATGATCTGGCAACCGACATGGTCTGGTATTTATGGACAGGTGAGAATTCATCACTTTTCGGGAAAAGGGAAATGACCACCTTCGAACGGTATTTTATCAGTGAAAAAGAAACGCATGTGGAAAAGAAAAATCCCTATTACCGTCTGCGCGCTGAAGAAGGAGTCTGCCGCAAGATATTGGCAGAATTCCATCTGGATCCAGATGAGGGACACATCATCAACGGCCATACACCGGTTGAAGAAAAAAACGGAGAAAATCCAATTAAGGCAAACGGTAAAATGATTGTCATTGATGGTGGATTTTCTAAAGCTTATCAGCCAAAGACGGGGATCGCCGGATACACGCTTCTTTATAACTCTTACGGTATGCAGCTTGTCGCCCATCAGCACTTTTCATCGAAAGCCGATGTCCTGCGAACCGGTTCCGATGTCCTGTCCGTCCGCAGGCTGGTCGACCGTGAACTGCGTCGAAAAAAAGTTGCAGAAACAAATACCGGCAAAGCGCTGAAAGAACAGATCTTAATCCTTAAAGATCTTTTAAAATATAAATATTCCAAAATAAGTAAAACATCAATCAGTGAGGGTTTTACGGGCAGTGATCCTGCACCCGGCCATGTTCGTTGACCCTGAAGCAGCACTGCCGTTTCATGCGGGATAAAATAAACGTATATTCATCTGACTCCGGGGATGCTCAGCCATCCCCGGAGTTTTTTTGTCCCATTGTTTGCTTATATTCAATATATAATTATCGTTTATCAATAAATTTATACTGTTTTTCAACATAAAATATGTTATACTCAGTTCTGAAAAATAATTCTGCTCATAGCTTAAACCTGAAAATGACATGTAAAGGAGTGTCACACATTGAACCCTCTTAAAACACAAAAGACAGACGGAGACATGCA
The DNA here is from genome assembly GCF_040529185.1 of Sporolactobacillus sp. Y61. Classification (NCBI taxonomy): domain Bacteria; kingdom Bacillati; phylum Bacillota; class Bacilli; order Caryophanales; family Sporolactobacillaceae; genus Sporolactobacillus; species Sporolactobacillus sp. Y61. The sequence continues at coordinate 2,832,023 of NZ_CP159510.1, forward strand.
ACCTGCTGCCCTTCATCAAAAACGATGCTGGATACTGATTGTCAGTGCTGCTCTTATCGGTATTCTGGCGAATGTCCTCTTTTTTGATAAAAATCCGGGATTGTCTTATCCGATTTTTGTGATCGCCTTTTATGGCGCATTTTTCCTGAACGCCGGTAAGGCAATGAGGATCAGGCCGGATTTCGGCTGGCTGCTGCTGATTCCGGTGAGCCTGCTGTCACTGACCTGGCTCATCTTCTCAAATCCGCTGTTCCATGCACTGAATTTTATTGCCATACCCATACTTATTGTCATTCAAACGACACTGATCAGCGGCAGAGCCAGTGAGCAATGGTCTTCCTTCTTTTTCATCAGAGATGTACTCTATGGCTTTTTCTATCGGCCGTTCGCCTATATTGCGCTTCCCTTTCGGATCATTGCCGGATTCATTCGTTCGCGATCGGGCCTGAAGAAAAACAGCACATTTCTGAAGGTCATACTGGGCGTGATAGCTACTGTTCCTCTGCTGGTCATTATTGTCTCGCTTCTCGCATCGGCAGACATTGAGTTTGAACGTCTGGTTAACCGGCTTCCCGGGTTTTTCTTTCATTTAAATTTTAATGATTGGTTACCACAGTTTCTATTTGCTGCGGGGGTAGCGATCCTGACCTTCAGTTATTTGTGGAGCCTGATTATTCCTTCCGGTGCAGATCGGTCTCCGAAGAAAAGACAGACGGTCACGGATAGCGGTCTGGATCCTGTCATCTCTGTGACCATGCTGAGTATGATCAATATGATCTACCTGCTGTTTACCTGGATCCAGTTCTCCTATCTGTTCAGCGGCTTTTCCTTCTCGCTCCCGGATCATTTCACTTATGCCGAATACGCCCGACGCGGGTTCTTTGAACTGATACTGGTCACACTGATTAATTTTACCATTCTGATTATCCTGATTTACTTTACCAGAAAAAGTAGCACAGGCATGAACTTGGTTTTAAAAAGTTTTCAGTCCCTGCTTGTTCTGTGCACAGGCATCATGCTACTTTCCGCATTCATCAGAATGTACCTGTATGAAATGATGTATGGTTTTACGTATTTACGCATTCTGACGCATGCCTTTATGATCTTTCTCTTTGTCCTGCTCATCCTCACTCTGGTCCGTATCTGGAGGGAAAACATCAATTTGTGGAAGGGGCTGATCCTGAGTTCTGTTACGGCTTTTGTTCTTATTAATTATCTGAACATAGATGCTCTGATTGCCAACTACAACATTGACCGATACCAGATGACCGGTAAAATAGATACCGTCTATCTTGGGACCCTGTCAGATGATGCTGTACCGGAGCTTGTCCGACTGCTTGGTGCAAAAGATGAACGTGTCTCGGCAAGAATGGAAAATGAATTGCTGGAGCGTAAAAAGCGCCTTGACGCTGATCTGCCCTGGCAGTCATTCAACCTCTCAAAGGAAAGAGCACGAAAAATCCTGTCCGGATACCATTTGACCTTCCATCCCGGTTATGAATCCCATGTGGAATACCAGGAGCCCTGAAATCATGAACGGTTTGGATTGAAGTTAAAAACTCACGTCAGTCATGATATAATAGAGATTCCCTGCACCTGCTGCAGGGAGTTTTTGTTACCTGCAGGCAAATATTTTTCAGCATGGTGAATTTGATAAGCATCAGAAAAAAAGTTCCCGTAGACACACCCACAGCCATACTGGTAATATGTGGAGAGATTAGCGAAGCTGAGGACGTGTTCGTATGATTCAGGATAAATATATGAATTTGAAGCGTGGGGAACGGGGAGCAGTGATCAGCATCATGGCTTACCTTGTTCTGTCGTGCCTCAAACTGATTATCGGGTTCTTCATGAATTCGAGGGCTTTAAGCGCAGACGGTCTGAACAATGCGACTGATATTGCTGCATCGCTTGCTGTGCTGATTGGTTTAAAAATGTCCCGCCGTCCCGCGGACAGTGATCATCCTTATGGACACTGGCGCAGTGAAACCATCGCTTCACTGGTTGCTTCATTCATCATGGTCGCTGTTGGACTGAATGTACTATACGACAGCATTCGGTCCATTTTTGCAGGTGATCAGACCATTCCTGACGTCACAGCTGCATGGACAGGTATTTTTTGCGCAGTCATTATGTATTTGGTTTACCGTTATAATAAAAAACTTGCCAGAAAAATCAACAGCTCTTCGGTCATGGCAGCTGCGAAAGACAATCTGTCTGATGCCTGGGTAAGCATCGGGACTGCTGTCGGTGTTTTCGGATCTCAGTTACATCTTCCCTGGCTGGATACCGTTGCCGCGATACTTGTTGGCATCCTGATCTGTAAAACCGGCTGGGATATTTTCAGAGAATCATCCTTTAATTTATCCGATGGATTTGATGAAAAAAAGATCAATGAATATACAGAAACGATCCGTTCTATCTCTGAAGTGGATGACGTCCGGACGATCAAGGCAAGGAACTATGGAAATAATACCATTGTTGATGTGGTCATTCTGGTCAATCCCGAATCCGGACTGACCCATGCACATGATATTTCAACAGAAGTTGAGAAGGTCCTGGAGAAGAAACATGGCATTTTTTCAGCCACGGTTCACGTGGAGCCAAATCTTCCGAAAAGTCGTCCGGTTCAGCAGTGACGCCTCATGTTTTTTATGTACTCCCTCTGCCTCCCTGCCCTCGCCGAATTTTGAAAAGAAAAAAGAGAACCGGCGGGTCCTCATATGGGGGGTATTGCTTTATTTATTGCTCATATACTATAGCATATATTTTATCACTTTACCATATTAGTGTGTAAAATTATTTTGAAAAGTTTTTTCTTTCAGTTTCCATACAATATGAATCAGGACTTGATTGTCAGTTTCAAAATAACCCGCCATCGGGTTGCCCTTGTGTTTGATCCTTTTCAACATTTCTGGAATGGTATATCGATTCCTCTGCAGCTGTTCGTTGACCTCCTCCCAGAACAGGGGTGCTGCGACTTTCCCGCCCGCCTTTCCACGTGGTGAATACGGGCAGATCATGGTTTTACCAGGTGCATGCTGCACATAATCAATATACAGCTTCCCGCCACGTCGCCTCTTCAGCCTTTCTGTCGTAAACAGGTCCGGATAAGCGTCAACGAGAAGGCTTGCGACAAATGATGTAAACAGACGCGTCTCCTGATACGTCAGTGATGCCGGCCGGAGAGGGATATGAATCTGCAGCCCTCTGCTTCCGGTAAGTTTAGGGAAGCTTCGAATATTCAGGCGGTCAAAGATGGATTTCATTTCCTGCGCCGCCTTAATCGCAAGGGCAAACTTCGAATCATCCGGTGGATCCAGATCAAAGACAATTTCCACCGGTCCGGATGAATCCACACGACTGAAGGGAAGATGATATTCGAGAGCCAGCTGATTTCCCAGCCAGATCAGCGTTCGTAAATTGTTACAGAGTATGGCCCGTGTTTCTCTGTAAACTGCCGTCATCACGTAATCCGGCGCATAATCCGGACAGTTTTTTTGAAAAAAAGACGGGCCCTCCGCTCCATGAGGGAAGCGAATCACCGTCAGCGCCCGCTGCCTTAAAAAAGGCAGCATGACCGGTGCGACCGCGACAAGGTAGGAAAGAAACTGAACCTTGTTAATCTCAGGATCAGCCCAGATGATCTTATCCGGATGTGTGATGTTGATTTCCTCTTCAAGTAACATCTGTGCCTCTTTATTCATGCGACTCATCCTCAAACAGGCCGGCCGCGGCCTGATGTCCGGTAATCGCCTGAATCACCGGCTGCCGAAGATTGCCTCCCCGCGTCCACTCCCTGTAGACCACCTTAACGGTCAGATCCGGTTTCAGCCACTGCACATCTTTGATGGCTTCCGGCGGGTTGCTAAACGGGCAGACAGAGGTTTTGATCAGCCCGACATGATTGGTGAAGATCTGCCACTGCTGTTCCGAAAGTCTGCCCGGCCCCGCACGACCAATATAAACAAGCTGGCCCTGTCTGTTATAGAGACCAAGCATCAGCGCATTGAACCGGGATGACCGCCGCGTCACACCACCGATTACGGCAATGAGATCCCGCTCCGTTTTGATTTTCTTCCATGACCCATTTTTCCCCTTGATCAAGTATTTGCTGTTCAGATTTTTCGATACGATGCCCTCCATGCCCTGCTGCTTCACAGCCTGATATAGAGCAAATCCATCCTCTTCAGAAGTGACCCTGCGGACCTGGCCAGTCTCGATCAGCACATCTGACAGCATGTCGCATCTTCTTTCGAGTGGAACTTGATCAATCCACTCGCCATCGCGATAAATTAAATCAAAAATCATATAGGTAATCGGAACTTCCCGGCGAAGAACAGGTATTTTTTCCATACGACTGATCCCGTCACGCCTCATTACTTCATGGAAAGAAGGCTTTCCAGATGTATCCAGAGCAATCACTTCACCATCAACAATGGCCGATGAAGCGGACAGGTAATTCTGAGCTCGTGCAATTTCAGGAAAGACTGCCGTCCGTTCGTTCCCGTGCCGGTTAAACAGACGCGTCTCTGTTCCCTCAAAATAAGCCAGTACTCTCACGCCATCCCACTTGACCTGATGAATCCATTCCTTTCCATCAGGTATTTCATCGGACATAACCGGTTCAAAAGGGATGATCGGCTCCCATTTCATCCGACTGTCTTCTTCCTGCGTCCGCCTGCCCTTTTCTTCGGCTTTGATTCTCTGACACTGGCCTCCAGCGCCGACAGGAGGTCGACAACACTGGTCTGCGCTGCGGGAGCCTTTTTCTTTTCTGGCGGAATACCGGCAACTTTGTCCTGTATCAGTTTCTCAAGTTTCATCCGATAATCGTCTTTATATTTTTTCGGTTCGAATGCGGCCGTCAGCTGGCTGATCAACTGCCCGGCAATCGAGAGCTCTTTTTCGTCATTCTGGATTGTCACATCCCCGAGTCCGGGAACCTCATTCATATGACGTACTTCATCCGGATAATACAGGGTTTCGAGCAACATGCCGTTTCCATAACTGCGTATAGCAGCCAGATGCTGCTTGGAACGAATGATGATATTGGCCAGTCCAATCTTGCTGGAATCGCTGATTGACTGACGGAGCAGTGAATAGGCACGCAGCCCTTGTCCGCTGTCCGGACCGATAAAATATGACTTTTCAAAGTAAATGGGATCAATTTCACTGAGATTGACAAAATGGATGATTTCGATGCTCTTATTTCCGTCTTCCTGCAAATCGCTCATTTCCTGTCCACTGATTGGCACAAACCGCCCCGGTGAAAATTCATAGGCCTTGACAATGTCCTCACCGGCAACGGATTTGCCGCATTTTGAACAGGTTCGCGTGTATTGAATCGGAGCCATGCAGTCCTTATGCAGCATGCGTAATTTGATGTCTTTATCTTCTGTCGCGGTATATAGTTTAATGGGAATATAAACCAGTCCGAATTGTATGGAGCCCTTCCACATGGTACGCATTTTGTTCACCTCGCGGATAGTATGAACGATCCGTACCACGACTATGCAGAAAACCGGATATAACAAACCTCCTGAACCGGATGGGTCACATCCTATTCAGGAGGTTAGAAAACAAACAGCAGAACACAAATGACGAGCGCCCAGAATGGCAGGCAAATCAGCATAGCCCATGCAGCACCCTTAAAAAAGTTCCCGTCCATATGGAACCACTCCGATGCACTTTTACGAAGCAGTCTGTCCAAAAACAATGGCTTTCATACCTGTCATACGAAAGCGGATAAAAAAAGGCCTTTCGACCGCTCCGTATACCCGCTCATACTGATGGACAGGAACATAAAGTATTATGGATCAGACAGATTTTCAGACTGTCTGATCCGCCGGCCAGAGCACCTCTCTTCATCACTCCTTATGACACCTTAACAGGGTGTCATTTGTATGTACCTCTTATTTCTCCCATGTATACGTTGCGGAAAATGAATCAACCGGCTGTCCTTTAAGCGTAAAATAATTCACTTTAATCTTCTTCTTATCTTCACTGAGGTCGAGAATGACATATGTACCCGTCTTATAATTACGGGGCAGACGCAGACTGCCCGGGTTAATGCCGATCATCCCGTTTTCCTTAAAAGAGCCGGCGAAGTGCGTATGCCCGAAACAGAGAATATCTGCTTTGACTTCCAGACCCCGGTAAATGAGCCTTGCCGGAGAATTCCGGACACCCAGCAAGTGCCCATGGGCAATCAGAAAGGTTAATGAACCCGACTGACGGACGACTTCATCCGGATAGGCCCCGGAAAATCGCAGTTTCCTTCAACGGCAAGGTAATCCTTCATTTCAGGACTATCCGCGTGTAATTCCGAATCGCCGCAGTGGATGAAAGCTTCAACTTTCCCGGCATACCTGTCCTTCAGTTCCTCAACCTCACGCTTCAGACCATGCGTGTCACTGACAATCAGCCATTTCATTGACCGGCCCCCATCCATTCTGTCCATTTCGCTTTGAGCTCCTGCAAAGCCTTTGCCCGGTGGCTGATCCTGTTTTTTACATCCTCACCCATTTCTGCGAAGGTCATCTGTTCTTCCGGAACGAAAAAGACCGGATCATAACCGAAACCATCGGCACCTCTTCTTTTATCTGTAATCACGCCGGAACAGTGTCCCTCAGCGAAGTGTGTCTTTCTGCCAGGCAGGCTGAGCGCAAGAACGCAGGTAAAGTGAGCCGTCCGCTTCTCAACCGGGACACCTTTTAAATGATTAAGCAGTTTATCGATATTATGTTCGCTGTTTTTATCAGGCCCGGCATACCGTGCGGAGAAGATCCCCGGTTCACCACCCAGAGCGTCAACACACAGCCCTGAATCGTCGGCAAGCGCCGGCAGATTCATTTTTTGGGAAAGGGTTTCTGCCTTCAGAGCAGCGTTGTCACGAAAAGTTTTGCCTGTTTCAGGCACGTCAATGGTTACATTCAGATCTTTCAATGAAAACACATCCACATCAAAATCCGCCAGTATTTTTTTTATTTCTTTAATCTTCCCCTGATTATTTGATGCAATCAGAATACGTGTCACCGCGATCTTCCCACCTTTTGCTCTGTCAAAATGTCACCAATGATGGCTTTCTCTTTCTGAATCAGTTCATGGATGCCCTTCCCGGCCAGCCGGATCAGTTTTCGAAGCTCATCTTCACTGAATGTGGCCTCTTCTCCAGTGCCCTGTATTTCCACAAATTCACCTTTACCGTTCATCACAATATTCATATCAACATTCGTTGTTGCGTCCTCTTTATAACACAGATCAAGAATCGGTCCATACTGTGGATGGATCCCGACAGACGTCGCTGCCAGATAAGTTCTGACCGGCAGCTGACTGATCATATTCCGTTCCAACGCTTTTCTGAAAGCCAGTACCATGGCGACAAATGCCCCGGTGATTGAGGCTGTTCGTGTACCCCCGTCTGCCTGAATTACGTCACAGTCAATCCATATCGTGCGTTCCCCTATTTTTCCCAGATCAACAACAGAACGTAATGCCCGGCCAATCAGGCGCTGAATTTCCATGGTCCGTCCGGCCTGCTTTCCGCGCGAGGACTCGCGAATGGTTCGCTCAGGTGTCGCCCGGGAAGCATGGCATATTCTGCTGTAATCCATCCCTTCTTCTGCCCGCGCAGAAACGGAGGCACTCTGTCCTCAATGCTTGCGTTACAGATGACCTTTGTCCGCCCGACAGTCATCAGTACAGAACCTTCAGGATGGATAATAAAATCAGGCTGTATCAGAATGTGTCTGAGCTCGTCACTTGCTCTTCCATCTGGTCTCATTTCAGTCAGTTCCTTTGAATTACAGAATTCAGGATCTGTCAATGGATAAAATACAACAGTATCCTGTACGATCACTACACGAATAGAGGAGCGGCAGGCCGCTCCTTTTTACTATACCATAATACGCAAGAAATCATTATAGGCCTGAAGCACTCACCATGGATTCTGAAACCGGACCCGTCAGTGTTTTACCGGACTCCAGCATCACTTTATCCGAATCTCCCGCTTTTATCTCGACTTTATTGATTCCTTTCTGACTGGTCAGTGTCCTGACAAGACAGCGGAGCGCCCGTTCACTGATTGTCTTTGCCGCTTTATCCTCATAGACGGCATCGTTAAAGTGCAGAGATACTACGCCATCTTTTATCATGGGTTTATCAATCAGACGTGTGTCGGGATTGAAAGTTGAGATGAACGGACTGTCCGCAGGTTCATCGACCAGTGCAGAAACCAGGTCGGATACTCTGTCATTTCCCGTGATCGCTCGTACGGTAACCGGAACTTCATAGGTTTTGTTTTTATACGTCGTGAGATAAAAAACAGTCAATGATCCACTGGCCGCAACATCTGAAACATCGCCGAATGTGGTATTAATCCCGTCCTGGCGTGTCAGGCCTCTGCCGATCGACCGTCTGGTATCCGGCCATTCGTCCAGGACTTTACCGTCCACACTGATGGAAACACTTTTTACAGTATTAAATTCCGTCAGTGTCCAGACCACTGACTGGACGGCACGCTCCTGGTCCTCAGGCCGTGTCTCAAGAAACTCCCTGGAAAAATCGACCGTCAGATTACCACGCTTATCCATATCCACATTGACGACCTCCGTTTCGGCAGGAAGAACGGTCTGGAAGCCATTAGGCAGGAGTTCCGTCACCGGCCCCCCTTTGACGAGATAATTCAGAACCTGACTTTCAGGTGCGCCGGATTCAGGCAAACCTGTAACTTGCGGTATAAGCAGGCCGTTCGCATCGGAAAGATAGAGTGTCCGCTGAATGTATGTTGCGTTTTTTGATGCCTCCTTCAATGCCTGCCTGTCTTTAACATATTTTATCGTGTCAGGCTCGCTGTCCTTATCTCCGCACGCAGACAACAGCGTAAAAGATAACAACACTATAACCGAAGCCAGTACAAAAAATGACCGACGAATCATCGTTTGACCCCCCTGATCCCCGTAGGTTGTACTACCATGTATACGGGGCTGTCCACCAAAAAGACCAACGACTTTTACAAGGTCATGATTTCGATCACATTCGTGAGAGATGAAATTTATTTTCACGGGTGATCATGGTATACTTGTACAACAGAAGTAAAATAAAGAAAAATTTGCCAGCTGACAAATTTGGATGATTTCTGAAAATATGGACCACCTGTCCGGGTGATACCCGGCAAGTTAAGATTCGGAGGTTTTTACAATCAGACTTGAACCGATTCGTTATATAAAAGTCCCCCTGATGACGCAAATCCATGCTCATGATTCCTCTTCGTTATCGCCATCCGGTCATTTTTATTCCTGCCCGGTCGGAAAGGGCGAGCAGGTTTATCCGGGTACATTCGCTCTGGACACTTGCGGTGCCAATATTATCGACTATATTGGACAGTCACACTTTCCTGTATGGATTATAGAACCCCGTCGTATGTTCATCGATAACGACCGAATTGTCGCCCTGATGCAGGATGGCCGGCTTTTTACCGGAAAGTCGAAACTGCTGACCAGTGACAATCTGATTATCAGAAACAACAAAAATATTAACTGCGAGGTGATCGATTTTCACAAGGTCTGCTTTATGGGTCGCCTGATTAAAGGGATTTACCTTCTGTAATGGGTTCAGGGATATCCGGCGCTCTTTTTCTGAGCCGAAAGATGCTCCTGCATTTCTGATCCTGTCGATCATCCGTCCTTCGCAAAGAATCAGGCTGAAATAAATAAACAGGAGGATGGGTCTGTCGGGACTCATCCTCCTGTTTTTCGAATAACACAGCCGGCTCAACCAGAGCCGGCCAGTGCTATAGCTTTAGTTCTCCGAGCCTGAGCAGTTCGACAACCGCCTGGGAGCGTCCTTTCACACCCAGCTTCTGCATGGTGTTTGATATATGGTTTCGAACTGTTTTTTCACTGATAAAGAGTTCTTTGGCAATGTCCCTCGTTGTTTTATCTTGAACGAGCAGTTCAAAAACTTCTCTTTCCCTCTTTGTCAGTAAAGGTTTCGGACGGTAATAATCTTCCTTCAACAATTCCCCCTCCTTGCTCAGCAGGAGAGCGGGCGGGGAAGGCTTTTAGTCATCTTTATTTTATGAAAGGTGTAAATGATTGGTGAGACCCTTTTATGCTTATACTTTGTCGCTGCCGAAGAAATCCCGGAAGGACTGACCGACTGTCGCACGGTTCAGGGCTGCGATTGATGTGGTCAGAGGAATCCCTTTCGGGCAAACCTGAACACAGTTCTGCGAGTTGCCGCAGCCTTCAATACCGCCTTTACCCATAATGGCATGCAGCCGTTCTGCCCGATTGAGCGCTCCAGTCGGGTGGGCGTTGAACAGACGTACCTGAGACAGTGGGGCAGGTCCCATAAAATCAGATTTACTGTTGACATTCGGGCAGGCTTCCAGGCAGACCCCGCAGGTCATACATTTTGACAGTTCATAAGCCCACTCACGTTTACTTTCGGCCATTCGGGGACCGGGTCCCAGATCATATGTGCCGTCAATCGGAATCCATGCTTTGACTTTTTTCAGTGCGTCAAACATCCTGCTACGGTCGACAATCAGATCACGGACGATCGGAAAGGTCTTCATCGGTTCCAGATGCACCGGTTTTTCCAGTTTATCGATAAGTGCGGTGCAGGCCTGGCGCGGACGTCCGTTAATGACCATCGAACAGGCACCGCACACTTCCTCCAGACAGCTCATCTCCCATTGCGGCGCAGTGGTCTTCTCTCCGCTGGCATTGACCGGATTTTTTCTAATCGCCATCAGTGCTGAAATCACGTTCATATTCGGGCGATAGGGGACATTAAACGTTTCCTGATAAGGGGTTGAACCCGGCCCGTCCTGTCGTGTGATAATCAGCTGAAAAGATTTCGGATGATTAGATTCACTCATGGTTTCTTCCCCCCTGTTAATGTGCATGAGTATAATCTCTTTTACGCGGTTTAATCAAAGAAATGTCAACGTCTTCATATTCAAAGTCCGGTCCGTTTTTCTCCGGATTGAACTTCGCTTTCGTTGTTTTCAGCCAGTTTTTATCATCACGCTCAGGGAATTCCGGTTTATAATGGGCACCCCGGCTTTCATTACGATTATAAGCACCCAGTGTAATGACTCTGGCGAGCTGAAGCATATCCCACAGCTGACGTGTGAAGGATACAGCCCCATTACTCCATTTGGACGTATCATTAATGTTTATGTTCTTGAACCGCTCCATTAATTCCTGAATATGTTCATCCGTCTCCAGCAATGTTTTATTTTCGCGAACGACGGTGACGTATTTGGTCATCCATTCACCAAGTTCCTGGTGCAGAGCGTAAGCATTTTCCGTCCCGTCAAGTGAGATAATTTCCTTGTATTTTTCTTTTTCCTGCATCAGCGCGTCGTCGAAGATATAAGACGGTACATCGTCGCCACTCTTTTCCAGTCCTGAAATGTAGGAAACCGCATTCGGACCGGCCACCATGCCGCCATATAGCGCGGAGAGAAGTGAATTGGCACCGAGACGGTTGGCACCATGATACTGGTAATCACATTCACCACAGGCAAACAGACCCTTAATATTGGTCATCTGGTTAAAATCAACCCACAGTCCACCCATTGAGTAATGAACGGCCGGGAAAACTTTCATCGGTACTTTATGTGGATCCTCGCCGACAAATTTTTCATAAATATCAATGATGCCGCCCAGTTTCACATCAAGTTCATGTGGATCCTTAAACGAAAGGTCCAGATAGACCATATTTTCTCCGTTGATACCAAGGTGCTTATTGATACAAACGTCAAAGATGGCGCGTGTTGCGACGTCACGTGGCACAAGGTTACCATACGCCGGATACATCTCCTCAAGGAAGTACCACGGTTTGCCATCTTTATATGTCCAAAGCCGGCCGCCTTCGCCACGGGCGGATTCACTCATCAGTCTGAGTTTGTCCTGACCGGGAATCGCTGTCGGATGGATCTGAATGAATTCCCCGTTAGCGAAGAAGGCTCCCTGCTGATAAAGGGTGGAGGCAGCTGAACCTGTGTTGATCATCGAGTTTGTTGATTTCCCATAAACCATTCCCAGGCCACCGCTTGCCATGATCACCGCATCAGCACGGAACACCGAAATCTCCATCGATCTCATGTTCATGACCACAACGCCCCGGCAGACATGATCTTCATCGATAACCGCCCTCAGGAACTCATAGTATTCGTGTTTGTGGACAAGGCCTTTCACTTCCTGGCGTCGGGTCTGTTCATCCAGCGCGTAAAGCAGTTGCTGTCCTGTTGTTGCTCCGGCATACGCCGTGCGATGAAAGGTCGTTCCACCGAACCGGCGGAAATCCAGCAATCCCTCATGCGTACGATTAAACATGACACCCATACGGTCAAGCAAGTGAATGATGCCCGGTGCCGCTTCACACATTGCCTTTACAGGGGGCTGATTTGCCAGAAAGTCTCCGCCATAAATCGTATCGTCAAAGTGATGCCATGGTGAATCTCCTTCACCTTTTGTATTGACAGCCCCGTTGATCCCGCCCTGTGCACAAACCGAATGGGAACGTTTCACCGGGACAACTGAGAACAAATCAACTTCCACACCGGCTTCGGCCGCTTTAACCGCCGACATCAGTCCGGCGAGGCCGCCGCCGACTATGATTAATTTTCCTTTACTCAAGTGGGCTCACTCCTTTTCATTTGGTAGTCAGATAGTTTAGATGAATGCGAACAGTGCGCGGACGCCCACGTAACCCAGCAGGACAAAAATAACAAGCGCTGCATAGGTACCGAATCTCTGAGATTTGGGAGAAACAAGTATTCCCCAATGGACACAGAACGACCAAAGTCCATTTGAGAAATGGAACACAGCACTCAAAATGCCGATAATATAAAACACGATAATACCTGTATTACCCAGAACATTTGCCATTAAGTCAAAATTAAGCGGCGTGCCTAAAGCCATGGCGACCCGCGTCTCCCAGACATGCCATGCGATAAAGATGACCAGAAATAAACCCGATAATCTTTGCAGCAGGAACATCCAGTTTCTTAAAAACCCGAAGTTTCTGACATTGCTTTTTGCGGTAAAAGCAATATAGATGCCGTAAATAGCATGGAACAGAATCGGCAGATAAATCAGCACGATCTCCATAAACAGCAGGTACGGCAAACTCTCCATAAACGCCGCGGCATTGTTGAACGCACCAGGCCCCTTTGTTGCCTGATAATTGACAGTCAGATGCACAACCAGAAATAACCCGACAGGAACCACGCCAAGCAGAGAATGCCAACGGTGTCTGGCATACTCATGATCAGCCAAAGCCATGTTTCCTCTCCCCCTCCAAGTGAATTGTTACCGCTTTAAATTTTATTTAACCCGAATTGTAGTAAGACTAGCTGATCAAAAAATACTACAATCTGTCACAGATTTATTGTAAACCTCGAATTTTGCACAGTCAATCCATAATGTAAGCGTTATCTATAATATTCTCATAGTGAACAGAAGTAAAAAAAGTTATAATACTATTGGAGGGATGGAAAGATGACGAGACGTGAAACCTGTCCGCAGCCGGAGCAGTTCGGCGATGCCACTGTTCCGGCTTTCGGTTACGAATTAATCAGAAATCAGCTAATTCCCGAATTGCTCGGTAAAGAATCCGCATCAATTCTCTACTGGTCGGGGCGCAAACTGGCGCGCCTTTATCCAGCCGGGAGTGAGGAGAAAATCCCATTGTTCTTCGAGCAGGCTGGATGGGGAACGCTGAAGCTAGTGGATAAAAGCAGAAAAAAAATGGATTTTGAATGCCGTTCCTCACTTATCGATTATCAAATCAAGGAAGATCAGGATTCGGCTCTGTTTTCCCTTGAAGCCGGATTCATTGCAGAACAGATCCAGCAAATATACGGTTTTATTGCAGAAGCTGTTACAGAAATTAAAACGGGAAAAAATAAAAAAGTTATCTTCCATATTAAGTGGGATGCGTCAGACCCTGTACCTGCCAATCAGTCATCAAAATAACGCCCGGGTAATGAAAAAGGTTTCGGAGGAGACGTCCTGCCGAAACCTTTTTCAATACGGATTGATTAATTCCCCGGCCGGAAGCTGTTCGATTCCTCTTCCGCAAGATGGAACGTCTCGTGCAGCGTGTCCAGTGCTGCAGGCAGCTTTTCTTCATCAATAATTGTTGAAACCTTGATTTCAGACGTACTGATCATTTTTACCTTTATTTTTTCCTTTGCCAGGGTATGAAACATCTCCGCGGCAACCCCGGGATTCGATGCCATGCCAGAGCCGACGATGGACACTTTAGCAAGACCCGATTCGAAAATCAGCCGGTTAAATTCAAGGTCCTTCTCGTGAGTCCGCAGAACGTCCAGTGTCTCATCCAGCAAATCCCTGTCTACTGTAAAGGAAAGGTTTGTTTGTGCCTCATCAAGTACATTCTGAACAATAACATCAATACTGATCTGTTTTGACGCAATGACATCGAAAACCCGTGAAACAGCACTCACAGAATTTGACAGACCAAGAAGTGTAACCTTACTGACATTTTTCTCAAAGGCCAGACCTCTGACCAATTTGGTTTTCTCCATCCCGACTTCCTCCTTTATCACAGTTCCCGGTTCATTGGAAAACGAGGAACGGACAACCAGCTCAATATGATTATCCTTAGCATATTCTACAGCGCGGGGGTGCAGGACACCTGCACCGAGATAGGCTAGCTCCAGCATTTCATCGTAGCTGATTTCCCGCAGTTTTCTCGCCTGGTCTACATAACGGGGATCTGTTGTGAATACGCCGGTGACGTCTGTATAAATGTCACACCTTGAAGCACCGAAAGCCGCAGCCAGCGCTACAGCTGAGGTGTCGGATCCTCCTCTGCCAAGCGTCGTGATGTCTCCGGACTCTGTCACCCCCTGAAAACCTGCGACAACGACAATGCCCCCCTGCCTGAGACAGGGACGGATCAGTGAGGTATCGATAGCAGAAATCCGGGCATGCCCATAGCTCGCTTCCGTCCTTATACCTGCCTGCCAGCCTGTGAAAGAAACGGCCTCATACCCTTTTTCAATGAGTGCCATAGACAGCATAGCAATCGTGACCTGTTCCCCCGTAGACAGAAGTACGTCCGTTTCCCGTTTTGATGGATGATTTGAAATCTGTTTCGCTTTTGCAAGCAGGTCATCCGTTGTTCCGCCCATTGCAGAAACCACAACAATGATCTGGTTTCCCGCCTCTTTCTCCTGAATAATTCTGTCTGCTGCCCTTCGGAGACGCTCAACTGTCGCTACCGACGTCCCGCCGAATTTCATTACTAATAAAGCCACTCGTCACTCGCTCCTTTATATGATCACGGCTTGCCTGCGCTGTTCTTTATACCCTTTCCGGGATCCGAAACTTTCTGCCGGTATTTTCCCCGGATGACAAAAAGCAGCGAGAATCTCCCGCTGCTGAACTGTTTTTCCACAACATGCTGAGATAGTTCTCCACACCCGAAAAGTATGACAGCCCTGCATTTGTTCAATACAGATCCAGCACAAATCCGCGATGAACCGGACCGGCTTCGGCAGATTCCCCTTTCCCGCAGTACTCATCGAATTTCATCCTTCTCATACTGCCTATTCATGGAATCTGCGCCTCTATCACATTAGAAATATGAATTTAAGTGAATAAAGAAAAACACATCCACTGGCGCCGCCAGAGCCTCAGTTTTTCTGATTCTTATTCCGCAAAAATACTGTACTTTTCTAAAGTATAACAAAATAAAAGTTCTGAAACAAACACTTTCAGTCGGAGTTGTCCAGATATTTTTTTACGGACTCCGCTACTTTCTGCGGCAGACCGGCTTCCTTCAGTTCTTCACTGCTTGCTTCACGGATTTTTTTTATTGATCCGAACTTGCGCAGTAAAGTCCTTTTACGCTGCCTGCCCACCCCCGGAATATCGTCCAGGACGGAGTGCAGCATTTCTTTCTGACGTACATGACGATGAAATGTAATCGCGAAGCGGTGTACTTCATCCTGAATCCGCTGCAGCAGATAGAAAGCCTGGCTGTTACGGGCAAGCGGAACAATCACGGGAGGCTCTCCGGCAACCAGCTGGGCTGTTCTGTGCCGGTCATCCTTGGCCAGTCCGCAAACCGGGATATAAAGGCCAAATTCATTTTCGAGCACATCGATGGCTGCTGATAACTGGCCTTTTCCCCCATCGATCAGAATCAGATCCGGAAGCACCGCTCCTTCCTTCAGCAGACGGGTATAGCGGCGACGCACCACTTCTTTCATGGTTGCGTAATCATCCGGACCATGGACCGTCTTTACCCGATACTTGCGGTAATCACTTTTCTTTGGACGTCCGTCTTCAAAAACGACCATGGCCGATACCGGATCCGCACCCTGAATATTGGAATTGTCAAAGGTTTCGATTCGATGCGGTGCCGGCATGTCAAGTGCTTCACCAAGCTGTTCTACCGCTCCGGTCGTCCGCTTCTCGTCTTTTTCAATTAATGCGAATTTCTCCCGTAACGCAATCTGGCCGTTCTTGACTGCCATTTGCACAAGATCCTTCTTCCGCCCGCGCTGAGGCTGAAGGACCGTAATACCCAGCATCTGTTCGGCAAGATCGCGGTTGACACGATCCGGTATAAGGACTTCCTTCGGCTTGATATGATTCTGACGAGAGTAGAACTGACCCATAAAAGTCAGGAAATCTTCTTCCGGTTCCTGATAAAAAGGAAACATGGATACCGCCCGTTCGATCAGCTTTCCCTGGCGCATGAAGAATACCTGCACACACATCCAGCCTTTATCATAAGCATAGCCGAATATATCACGGTCATCCATGTCGTTCAATATAATCTTCTGTTTCTCCATCACCGTTTCAATACTTCGGATCTGATCACGGAGTTCTTTTGCTTTTTCGAAATTCAGCTTATCTGCTGCTTCCATCATCTTTTTTTTCAGTTCCCGTTTCACATCCCGATAGCCTCCACCGTTCAGAAAATGGGTAATATCCTCCGACATTTTCCGGTAGGTGCTGGCGGGAATATCATTCACACAGGGAGCGAGACACTGGCCAATGTGATAATACAGACATACTCTTTTTGGCATAATGTGACACTTGCGAAGTGGATAGAGTCGGTCAAGCAGCCGCTTGGTTTCATTCGCCGCGGTCACGTTGGGATAGGGGCCAAAATATTTGCCGCTTCTCCGGTTCACTTTCCTGGTAATAATCAGACGCGGATATTTTTCAGACGTTAATTTGATGTAGGGATAACTTTTGTCATCCTTTAACATGATGTTGTAGTGGGGTTCGTGTTTCTTTATTAAGTTGATCTCAAGCAATAAAGACTCAATTTCTGAAGAAACAACGATGTATTCAAAATCGGCAATGTCCGCCACCAGGCGCTGCGTTTTAGCATCATGCGACCCGCTGAAATACGAATGGACCCGGTTGAAAAGATTTTTTGCCTTTCCGACATAGATGATTTCACCGCGGGCATTCTTCATCAGGTAGCAGCCGGGCTGTTTGGGAAGTAGACTGAGTTTTTCTTTTATTTTCCTGTTTTCCATAACGTGTACATCCTTTACAATCATTCATACAGACCGTTTTTATTATTAGTCACAAGCGCCAGACAATCAACTGTCCGGGCAATGAAAAAAGAGCTATCCTGCCGGACAGCCCTTTTTAATGAATCTTTGTCAGAATAAAACAATCAGCCGACATGCTCGTTAATCCGGTCAACCAATGCTTCTTTAGGTGTGAAGCCGACGATCTTATCCGCAATTTCGCCATCCTTGAACAGGAACATGGTCGGAATGCTCATGACGCCATACTTGCTTGCAGTCGACTGATTTTTGTCGACATCCAGTTTAACGATTTTCACCTTATCTGCTAATTCAGAATCCACTTCTTCAAGAACCGGAGCCATCATTTTGCATGGTCCGCACCATGTAGCCCAAAAATCGGCCAGTACAAGTCCTTTAGACGTTTCATCCGCAAAATTTGCGTCTGTTACCTGACTGATAGCCATTCAAAAAAACCTCCTTAGTTCATTCTTCCACAAAGTATAGCATCTCCGGGCAGGTTATGCCATTATTCAGCTTACGGGTATTTACACTATTTAAACTCGACAACGGTCACGCCACTGCCGCCTTCGCCCTGACTGCCCAGGCGTGCATTCTTAATCCGTGTATTACCTTCAACCAGTCGGGCGACACCCTTTCTCAACGCGCCGGTTCCTTTCCCGTGAATGATTGAAACACGTGGATAACCGGCCAGCATGGCCTCGTCCAGGTATTTCTCCACTTTCCGCATGGCCTCTTCATATCGTGCCCCGCGCAGGTCCAGCTCCGGCTTCACGGTGTCCCCGGCGGTTCTGACATTGACAACAGGGGTCACCTTTTTTTCTTCTTTGATTTTTTTCAGATCATCTGCTGCAACGTTCATCTTCAAAATACCTGCCTGCACCAGGTATTCCCGGCTGTTTATCTTTTCGACAATGTAACCCTCCTGACCGAAACTGAGAATCCTGACGTGATCGCCGGCAGCAAATGCTTCATTATGTTTCTTCACGCGGATTGGGTGCGACGTGCGTTTTTCCGGCTCATCCAGAGCATCCATAGCATGGGAAAGACGCGTTTTTGCATCAATGATCTGGTGCTGCCTGGCTCCTCCTTTTTGCTTGAATTGCCTGAGTTCCTCGATAATTTCTTCTGCCTCATATCGCGCATTTTTCAGTGAACGTTCGGCTTTTTCTCTGGCCTTGTTCAGAATCTGTTCTTTATTACGATCCAGTTCTTTGAGTTTCCTGTTCAGTTCAGAGGTTTTCTCCTCTGCTTCCAGCCTGAGCCGGTGCGCGTTCTCTTCTTCCTTCTCTGCCATCTTGCGATTCTTCTCCAGTGACGCAATCATTTTATCAATCTGGTTGGTTTCCTGGCTGATTCTCTCTCGCGCTTCGTCAATAATTTCGCCTGGCAGTCCAAGCTTTTTTGAAATTTCAAAGGCATTACTTCGCCCCGGTACGCCCAGAAGCAGCCGATAGGTCGGACTAAGGGTTTCAACATTAAATTCAACACTGGCATTCATCACACCCTGGCGTTCATAGGCGTATGCTTTCAGTTCACTGTAATGCGTGGTACAGACGATCGTTGCGCCGCGGCCTAGGGCTGCATCCAGAATGGCAATGGACAAAGCTGCCCCTTCCTGAGGATCTGTTCCCGCGCCCAGTTCATCAAAAAGCACCAGACTTTGATCATCCAGTTCTTTTAAGATATCGACAATGTTCGTCATATGCGAGGAGAACGTACTGAGACTCTGCTCGATCGACTGTTCATCACCGATATCAGCAAATATTTTCCGAAAAACACTGACTTCAGATCCTTCATCCGCAGGAATCTGTAACCCGGATTGTGCCATTAATGTGATCAGCCCCGTGGTTTTCAGGGATACCGTCTTGCCGCCTGTATTCGGTCCGGTAATAATCAGAGCATGCGTGTGTTCATCAAAAATAACATCAATCGGCACGACGCGGTCAGCCGGAATCAGAGGATGACGGGCTTTTTTTAATCTGATCTGTCCACTGTCATTGAGTTTCGGTCGTGTCCCCCTCATCTGATGACCATATGACGCCTTCGCAAAAATAAAGTCCAGACGGGCAAGCCGTTCAACATCCTCCAGCATCTCATCTGCAGATTCAGCTGCTTCACCCGTGAGCACGCGCAGGATACGTTCAATCTCATGACGTTCTTTTGCTTTTGCTTCGCTTAACTGATTATTCAGATCGACAATGGCCTGCGGTTCTATAAAAAAGGTTGCTCCGGAAGCGGACTGATCATGCACGATTCCGCCAAACGACCCGCGGTATTCCTGTTTCACCGGGATCACCTGCCTGTCGTTGCGGATGGTAATAATCGCTTCGGACAGCATTCGGCCGCTGGACCGGACGATGTTGTCCAGCTTCTGCTTGACGCGGCCGTCACAGGTGCGGATCTGCGCGCGAATATGACGGAGCGCCGGACTGGCTGAGTCCATGACACCCCCCTGGTCGTCTATCGCACTCCGGATACGCCTTTCCAGTCCCCCGGGCACGCTCATTTCACCCGCAAGTCGGGACAGGACAGGCAGTTCAAGCTCTTTCTCATCCACCAGATCAAGAATGAATTTCTTCATGATCCGTGTACCACGAACAGTATCAGCAATATCGATCAGTTCTTTTGCCTGAAGCATGCCACCGATTTTTGAACGTTTCAGAGCCGGACGAATATCTGTGATCCCGCCAAAAGGCACGGAACCTTTTAAGCGCAGAACAGTCGCTCCTTCATCTGTTTCTTCCTGAAGTTTCTCCACTTCCTCCTGAACACCGGACGGCCTGAGTTGCGCAATCCGGCTTTTTCCCAGCGAAGACGCCGTATAGTTCATGAGCTGTTGTTTAATTTTGTTATACTCCAAAGATTTTAAAGCATGTTCATTCAAGGTACGCATCTCCCAGTATGAGGATGATCATACGGTTTTACCGTTTTTTATAAATGTGGTGAATTCTTCTTTTGTCATGGTATTGATGACTGTTTCCGGCGAATCCATCCCCGTACGGCGGTGCTGACGCCAAGTGCCATATCATCCATCATTTTTTTCGAATGGCTGTCCGTGTCGATTGCAATGCGTACGCCTGCCGCCTGCGCTTTCCTTACCCATTTCGCCGACAGGTCAAGCCGCCTGCGATTACTGTTCAGCTCCAGCACGGTGCCTGTCTCTGCCGCCATGTCGATCAGCCGGTCGACATCTGCAGCGTAACCGGGGCGTTTGCCCAGCAAACGGCCGGTCGGGTGTGCGATCAGACGGACGTAAGGATTGTTACAGGCTGCTTCCATCCGTTTCATAATCTGATCCGTGCTTTGCGAAAAAGCCGTATGAATCGATGCAATCACAAAGTCCAGCTGTTTTAAAAGCTCGTCGGAGAAGTCCAGAGTTCCGTCCGGCAGAATGTCCATCTCTGTTCCGGAAAACAAGGTAAAATCATTGAAAAGGGCATTAACACGGGCCACTTCTTCCTGTTGTTTCAGGAGCCGGTATTCGGATAAACCGGAAGCCACACGCAGGGATTTTGAATGATCTGTTAAACAGGCATAGGCGTATCCTTTTGCCCGCATTGCCTCAGCCATTTCCTGGATCGTATAGGATCCGTCACTCCAGGCAGAGTGCATATGCAGGTCACCTTTTATATCAGACAGTTTCAGTAAACCAAGCGGAGCCTGACCGGCCCGCTCAACTTCCTCCGTCCCTTCCCTGACCTCCGGGGGAATCTCATACAGCCCGAAATGGCCGTAGAAATCTGCTTCACTGGAAAAAGTGCGGATTTTTCCGTTATCCGTCTTTACCCCGTACTCACTGATTCTTTCGTCACGTTCTTTGGCCAGATGGCGCATCAGAATGTTATGTTCCCTGGATCCGGTAAAGTGATTTAATGTCGTTATATAAGCAGCGGGGGAAGCAAAACGAAAGTCAACCGAGGTATGATATCTGTCTTCGAGTGTCACCGTCATTTTTGCTTCCCCGCGACCGACGACATCATGGACGGGCAGGGCATCCAGCACATGGTCAGCTGCTTGATCAGGAGTTTCTGTCTCCAGTACAAAATCAAGATCTTTCATGTATTCTTTTGCCCGGCGGAGACTGCCCGCACATGAAAAACGGCTGATTTCCTCCACCTGAGTCAGTACCTCATCAATTTGTTCGGCAAGACCGGCCATATAGGAGATCGGTAAAACATCAGGACGTTGATTTATATCATTCATCGCTTTCAGCAATTTTCTTTCCGTTTTTTCACCGAATCCGGCCAGTGCACGTACCTGTCCGCTTTCACAGGCTTTCCGGAGTTCTATTGGACCGGTTACACCGAGCTCTCGATACAACTTTCCGATTTTTTTGCCGCCAAGCCCGGGAATAGCCACAAGTTCAAGCAGGCCTGGGGGTGTTTCTTCCTGAAGGGTCTGCAGCCGGGCCGACTTACCCGTCGCGACCAGTTCTTCTATCACCTGAGCGATTGCGACTCCGATTCCTTTGATTTTACTGAAATCGTCAATTCCTGAAAGAGACCGCTGATCGGTTTCCAGTGCCTGCCCGGCCTGGCGATAAGCGGCAATTTTAAATGGATTTTCTCCCTGTATTTCCATGTACAGAGCCATTCTGTCCAGTTGATCAATAAGCTGCTTTTTATTCATCACTATCCCTCTTGGTCAGTGGAGTTCAGCAAATGCCACCCACAACTCCCTGAATATTTTTGAAAAAACCGGTGTATGTCCGATCATCGACCCGGCAAGCGAAGAACTGTCAATGGCCGACTGAATGCCCGCGACCGGTGTCAGCGCTCCCGCATAAAGCAGCAGAAAAATAATGAGATAAATTTCTGCAAATCCAAGAACCCCTCCCGATAAATGGTTGACTGAACGAATCAGAGGAAGTTCTGCCAGAAAATCAAGCATATGGCCGAAAACAGAGACAATAATTTTCGTCCCGATAAACAGGATGACAAAGGCGATTGCCCGATAATAGGCAGTCTGCAGATCAACATCTCCGAACATGCGGAACATATCACTGTCGGCAGCAGAAGAAGGGAACGGAATCCAGAACTTCAGCACCGGTGCCAGTTGTTTAAAATACAAAATGGCGACAATATAAGCAATAATGAAACCGGCCAGATGAACAAGCTGAAGGACGAGCCCGCGCCGGAATCCCATAAAAAATCCTGAAGCAAGAAGCAGCAGGATAATCACTGTCAGTAGCATAAAATGATCCCATCTTTCCTGTATCTCTTTTCAAAAATAACAATCAGAATCAGTATAGACAGTCTGGAGCTCTCTGAAACACGGGGAGATCACAAACCGGCTTTATTCGTATTTATCATATCAGAAACTGGATCATTAGAGAAGGTAAAAGGACTCATGCATCCGGCATGGATAGTCAGATGACCGTACCCCTGCAAAAAGCCGATGCTTCCCCTTTTCAGAGGAGCACCGGCTGTGAAACAGATGTCATCCGCGTAGTTCTGCACCGCATTCTTTCGCTACAGCATCAATGATTTTCCCGTGCACTTTATTGACTTCATCGTCGGTCAATGTGCGTTCCGGATCGTAGTAAACAAGCGAGAAGGCCATGGATTTCTCATCTTCCGCGACATGGCTGCCTTCATAAATATCAAACAGCCTGATTGACTGCAGAAGCGGTCCGCCATTTTCGCGGATCACCCGATACAGATCCGCGGCAGGAACAGAGCGTTTCATGACAAGAGCTATATCACGGGAAACAGAGGGGAAACGCGGCAGCCCTGAATAAGTGATCTCAGGTTGTTCACGGCGCAGGATCTGTTCAATCGCAATTTCGAAAACATAGGTTGCCCGAATGCCGAGATCTTTCTGGACTTCAGGATGGATAGCGCCGACATAACCGATCACTTTCTGATCCAGCAGTATATCTGCCGTCTGCCCGGGATGCATGCCAGGCCGTTTTACAGGTTTAAACGTCACGCTTTCCGACAGGGCGAGTGAATCGAATAAGGATTCAACAACCCCTTTTGCTGTAAAGAAATCAGCAGATTGTGCATCATCTTCCCAGCTTTTTTCAGAAACCGTACCCGTAATCGCGCCCGCCAGATGTTCTTCTTCATCGGGGCGCGCCTTCCCCGGTTTTGGCAAAAATACTTTCCCCATTTCGTAGAGAGCAACATCATGCATCTGACGGTTCAGATGATATTTAACCGCGTCCAGCAGCTGTGGAACGATACTCTGCCGAAGTACGGCATGTTCCTCACTCATCGGCCAGATGACTTTAACCGGCTGTGCTTCTGAATGATTTATAGAAAAAGCCGAAGCATGTTCCGCCGTTGTCAGGGAGTAAGTAAACGCCTGATAAAATCCTGCATTTTCCATGAATTGTTCGGTACGCCGGCAGAGTTTCTGGTAACCGGTCAGTCCGGCGTGAACTGAAGATCCTTCAGGAAGAGTCGCTGGAATCCGATTATAGCCATACAGCCTCCCGACTTCTTCAATGAGATCTTCCGGGATGGAGACATCAAAGCGTCGTGTCGGTACGGTCACGTGAATGATTTCTCCCTCTGTTTCTATTCCAAATCCTAATCGTTTCAATATACCCTCTATGAGGCCGGGTGAGAGTGAAGTGCCGAGTACATCATTGATTTTCTGCCAGCGCATCGTAATGACGGTTTCCGGAACGGTTCGCGCTCCTTGTTCCACGATCCCTTTCAGGACGTGCGCGGAAGCATAGTGCGTCAGGAGCTCTGCCGCCCGGTCGGCGGCAAGAGTCACACGGTTTCTGTCGACGCCTTTTTCATAACGGCTGCTCGCATCTGTTCGCATTTGAAGACGCTGCGCTGTCTTTCTGATCGACATGGGATCAAAAACCGCCGCTTCAAGCAATACCTTTTTCGTTGATGACGTCACTTCTGAACTTTCTCCGCCCATCACCCCGGCAACAGCTTCCGCCTTCTTACCGTTTGTGATCACAATATCTTTCGGAGTCAGTTTCCTCTTCTGGCTGTCAAGTGTCTGCATGATTTCGTTCTGCCCGGCGAGCCGGACGAGCACATGATCCGATCCAAAGGCATCAAGATCAAAGGTGTGCAGTGGCTGTCCGTACTCGATCATGACATAATTTGCGATATCGACCACATTATTGATTGGGCGGACACCTGAGGCGATCAGTCGGAGCTGCATCCAGCGTGGTGACGGGCCAACTGTGATCCCCTCAATCAGACGTGCACCGTAATAAGGGACCAAATCACCAGTTTCTACAGTGACGGAAATTTTATCAGCAGCCGCCTTGCCGGTTTCATGCGGATCCGGTTTGCTGATATGGAGCGGCCGATCGAGTATGGCAGCGACCTCATGCGCAACCCCGATCATGTTCATACAGTGGGCACTGTTGACAAGAATATCCAGATCAAGGATCGCATCATCCAGATTCAGATAAGGCAGGGCATCAGCTCCTGTCGGTACATCCTCATCAAATACAAAAATGCCCTCCGCGTGAGGAGCAAGTGCTTCATCAATACCCAGTTCAGACAGGGCACAGATCATTCCGTCAGATTCTTCGCCGCGAAATTCCGTCTTCCCGATCTGTACATCTCCCCCAATCTGTGCGCCGGCCTTTGCAACCGGCACCTTCTGGCCCGCAGCAACATTCGGGGCACCGCAGACAATCTGAACCGTTTCTGTTCCAATGTCTACCCGGCACAGCTTCAGATGATCCGATTCAGGATGTGGTTCGCATGATAAAATCCTGCCAGCCACAATCCCTTTCAGCCCCTTCCCCGGATAGCTCAGATGTTCGACCTCAATACCTGAATTTGTGATCCTGTCGGCGAGTTCTTCCGGACTGATGCCGTCAAGATCCACATAATCGTTTAACCATTTATAAGAAACCAGCATATTCCTGTTACTCCCCTCTCATGCCCTCTTGAATTGTTTCAGAAACCGGATGTCGTTTGTGTAAAAGTGCCTGATATCTTCAATGCCATATTTCAGCATGGCAATGCGTTCCGGACCCATACCGAAAGCAAAACCCGTGTATGCAGTCGGGTCAAAGCCCGACATCCGGAGAACATTCGGATGAACCATGCCTGCGCCAAGGATTTCAATCCAGCCCGTACCTTTGCAGACCGGGCAACCCTGTCCACCGCACCGGAAGCAGGAAATATCCATTTCCACCGAGGGTTCAGTAAATGGGAAAAAGCTTGGGCGAAGCCGGATTTCCCGTTCCGGTCCGAATATATGCCTGGCAAAAACGGTAAGTACCCCCTTCAGATCGCTCAGCCTGACATGGTGGTCAACATAAAGACCTTCAATCTGCATGAACTGGTGAGAGTGCGTCGCATCATCCGTGTCACGGCGGTAAACTTTGCCTGGACAGATAATCTTTACCGGCCCTTTTCCTTTATGCGCCTCAAGCGTTCTTGCCTGCATCGGTGAGGTATGTGTCCGCATCAGAATCTCATCGGTAATATAAAAGGAATCCTGCATGTCACGTGCCGGGTGATCTTTAGGCAGATTCAGTGCTTCGAAGTTATAATAATCTTCTTCAACTTCAGGTCCCTCGGCTACAGAGAATCCAAGTCCGATAAACAGATTCTCTACTTCGCGGATCACCGATGCCAACAGATGATGCCCTCCTGTCCGAACCCTTCTTCCCGGCAGAGTGACGTCAATTTTCTCCCGATCCAGTTTCTGTTCGAGAAGAGCTTTTTCAATTTCCGCTTTCTTTTGATCAATCCCTTCTGCGATCACCTTACGGACATCATTCGCCAGCTGACCGACGACCGGCCGTTCTTCTTTCGAAAGCTTTCCCATCCCTTTCAGCACTTCGGTAATCGGTCCTTTTTTCCCCAGAAAACGTACATGAATCTCCTGGAGCTTTTTCAGATTATCTGCAGATGAAATGCTGTCCAGCGCTTTTCTCCGCAGTTCAATCAGTTTGTCCTTTAGCATGCTCTGTTCCATCCCTTCCTGTATTTTCGTATCTGATGCATAAAAAAAGCTCCGTCCCTGAAAAGGGACGAAGCGTCGCGGTACCACCCTTGTTGACAATAATGTAAAAACTACTGTCCACTCAACTATCCTGTAACGACGATCAGCCGGCGCGTCCTTGGCTTTATCAGCGTTCAGACGGCAGCTCCGGAGTGAATTCGTCCTGTCCGTTTCGCAAACGCGCTTCCAGTCGATGACGCATTATCCCTGGGCGGCGGTACAGGAGTACTGCTCTCCATCACAGCTTTTTATTTAAATGTGATTCATTAAATATCCTGCGTTTTTTTGTCGTATATGGATAGTATAGGCATTTTATTTTGAATGTGCAAGTCCTTCCACGTCCAGCCAGTACAGAAGAATACCTGCCGCCACGGCAACATTCATCGATTCGGCGCGCCCGGCCATCGGTATTTTCACTTTCAGGTCTGCTTCGGCAAGCAGTTCGGGGCTTGCGCCATTCCCCTCATTTCCGACAATCAGTCCAAAAGGCTTTTCCCGAACTTTCTTCTGTGACATATCTTCGCCCTGAAGTGAGGAACCGTACACCGGGATGCCCTGCCCTTTCAACTCCGCCACCACGTGAAAAAGATTCTGATGAAGCACCGGCAGATGAAAATGTGAGCCCTGAGCTGAGCGCAGCGTTTTGCTGTTATACCCGTCTACGGTTCCTTCACCTAAGAACACGGCGTCGATCCCGAACGCATCAGCGGTTCGAATCAAAGTACCGAGATTCCCCGGATCCTGAACACCATCAACCAGCAGGTAACGGCCCTGATCGATGGATACATCAGGATGCGCCATCCTGCATACCCCGATAATCCCCTGCGGCTTCTCAGTATCGGAAAGCTCAGTAAAAATTTTATGCGTCACCTGATAAACCTCAACGCCATCCAGCGGCCAGTCCGCAGGAAGATGGAACGCTTCATCAATTAGAACTGTATTTAATAAGTGGCGGGCAGACAGGGCGGCTTCCTGAACAAGATGCGGCCCTTCAATCAAATAAGCCTGCTCACGTTCCCGCCATTTCTTCAATTTTAATTTTTTCCACCGTCTGACTTTCTCATTTTGCATGGATACCATTCTTCTCAAATACAAGAACTCCTTCTGGTCTGCATAATCTGCCTGACATTATCCATACTATACCATATTGTCAGAAATGAATGCCTGAGGAAAGGAGAGAATAAAATGGATCTTGATATTCGTCGTGCCGTGATGCATAACCTGTCCGGAGATAACAAAGAACAGCTTCAGGAGACGATCGTCGACGCCATACGTAAGGGTGAGGAAAAGATGCTCCCGGGTCTCGGCGTTCTGCTTGAAGTCATCTGGAATAAATCGGATGCATCCTTTCGAGATCAGATGCTGACGCGACTGGAACAGGGCGTTTAATACGGAAAAAGATCGGAAAGGATACCTTTCCGATCTTTCACATTCATCAACAAATCAGGCTTCTTTCCGCAACGATTCCCGTTTCTCAATAGCATCACATAGTTCATTTAAATAAGAAATAGTGTCTTCAACACGGTCCAGACGCTGTCTGATTTTCAGAAACAATTCAGTAATAGTCAGCTGTTCGGTAAGCACGATGTCATCGCTCCCTGTATCAAAAATAGATTTTGCGGATCCGTGACTTGTTACCCGCTTACTTATAAAAACAGCATATCATCTATGATCGATTGTTTCATATTTTGTTCACTATATTCACATGAACGGGCTTTTTCCCATTTTCACACGGTTAAATCAAAATAGAGTCCAGGCTCAGTGATTCATCCCACCACTGAAGTGGCGAGTATGCTCACTGAGATTCTAATAAAAATCAGTATACCTCCTCAGCCATCCGACCGATCTTCTCTTCCATCCTCCGCCCCCTGGCTGATTCAGTGCACG
This sequence comes from Sporolactobacillus sp. Y61, assembly GCF_040529185.1. Classification (NCBI taxonomy): domain Bacteria; kingdom Bacillati; phylum Bacillota; class Bacilli; order Caryophanales; family Sporolactobacillaceae; genus Sporolactobacillus; species Sporolactobacillus sp. Y61. The sequence goes on from NZ_CP159510.1 coordinate 2,860,425, forward strand.
TAAGGTATGATAGATTTATCCTTTATAGTCGGAGTCTGACCATGATGAAAATTGCAATCTGTGATGATGACAAAACGCAGTGTGACTATCTGACCTCGCTTGTGAACAAGTGGGCGTCAAATAACCGAATCCATGCTATTACTGAAAATTTCATATCCGCCGGGGCCTTTCTTTTTTCCTGGAGCAAAGATAAAAGTTATGACGTACTGCTCCTCGATATTCAGATGCCGGGGCTGAACGGCATGGAGCTCGCCAGAACCATCCGCAAATGCGACGAATCACTGGCCATCATTTTCATCACCGGCTACTCGGATTATATGGATGAGGGTTATGAAGTCTCAGCCCTGCATTATCTGATGAAGCCGGTAAAAGAGGAGAAACTCTACTCCTGCCTCAATCGGGCTTCGAAGAGAAACAAAACCAAGCCGAAAGTCATACTGGTTGAATCGGGCGGAGAAATGCAGCGGATCCCGCAGAACGAGATCGTCTGCGCGGAAGCCTTCGCCCATACCCTGGACATGACGACGACGAACCAGCACCTTCGAGTAAATATGAGCATCGAAAATCTTGAAAAAATGCTGGATCCCGGCACCTTTTTCCGCCCGCATCGCTCCTATTTAGTCGGTTTACGTTTCATCCGTAGATTTGGAAAGAATGAAATGATCCTCGACAACGGGAGGCAGATTCCGGTGAGCAGACGCTGCTATAAGGCGGCGAATCAGGCTTTTATTGATTTTTTCAGGGGGTCTGGAAGATGATTTATCTGTGGTTGTTGGTCCCTCTCGGCATAGCCGCATTCGCTTACGGCCTGTATTTCTTTATTCGGCTGGCTATTTCTAAACATATTGATCAACGCGTTGCCGGCTATCAGAATGATCTTTTGGTCAAGCACTACGAAGAAGTTCAGAACATCTATATGAAAATGCGCGGCTGGCGGCACGACTATCACAATCATATTCAGGCGATGAAAGCACATCTGGCCATGAACCAGCTGGATGAGCTGAAAGATTATCTGGACAGGCTTGATAACGACCTGGAGACCGTGGATACGGTCATCAAGACCGGAAACATCCGTCTGGACGCCATCCTCAACAGCAAACTCTCCTTAATGGCTGCCCGTAAAATCAGGGTTAACGCCAAAGCACAGGTCCCCGCCGTCCTTACGGTCAATGAATATGACCTGTGCAGCATCATCGGCAACCTGCTTGACAACGCAATGGAAGGCTGCGAAAAAGTGCCGCGGATTAATGACCGATTTATCCGAATCTACATTGGGGTGTTCAAACAGCAGCTATACCTGTCCGTCACCAATTCTGCCGGCGAACTGAATAAAGTCAGAACCGGGCGGTATCTTACGACGAAAGGCAGCGGACACGGATACGGTCTGAAACGCATCGACACCCTCATCAGGAAGTACGGCGGCTACCTTAACCGACAGAATGAACCCGGCGTCTTTGCGACGGAGATTATGTTGCCACTGTGAATTTATAAACCATTCGTGCGCGAATCGATACCGTTCGTGCGCTTTTTTATTTATAACTGAATAACCGATGCTACATTAGAAGAACAAGGAGTTGAGCCAGATGAGATCAAAAAACAAACCGGAATATTCCACTTTACAGAATATCGGTTACGTGATCAAGAATGTATGGCACTGGAACAGAAAATTACTTTTTCTTTCTATTGTCAGGATTCCGGCACTTGTTTTTCTTCCTTTTCTTGGAATTCTGATGCCGAAGCTGGTGATTGACAGTCTGACTGAAAAGGCGGGCCTTTTTCAGTTCGCGACTGTCATTGGAGTGGCAACACTGGGCATCATTGCTTGCAGCGTAATCAGCCAATCACTGGAAGCCTGGATCAGATGGAATGTCACATCAATCAGAATGCGTTACCTCGGCCTTATTTATGAGAAGATCATGGATACAGATTATGAAAACCTGGAGAGTCCGGAAGGACAGAAAAAATTAGAAAAAGCATTCCAGGCGAATTACTCAAACAGCAGCGGTACCGAAGCGATCATCAATGCATTAATTATGCTGTCAGCTAATTTGTTCGGCATCGCCCTTTATGGAGGGATACTGACCGCATTGAACCCCCTCTTGATCGCTTTTTTACTGGGCACGGCTTTCATCGGCCTTTTATTTGCCAATCATGCACAGAACTATGAACATCAGCACAAAGACGATTGGACGCCAACTGAAAAGAAACTGGACTATCTGATTAAAAAATGCAATGACTTCTCATCCGGTAAAGATTTACGGCTTTACCGGATGACCCATTGGTTTGGTCAGAGATTTCAAGGATTAATGGCAGAGCGGACACTCTGGCTGCATCGTATCGGGCTTCGCCATTATTTTGCCGATGGCGCTGTCGGTCTGATGGCTTTCCTGCGGGATGGCGTTGCCTATACCTATCTGCTCTATCTTGTACTGAACGGCCAGATGACCGTGGCGAATTTCACGCTCTATTTTGGTACCATTGCTGGATTTTCTATATGGATGACCGGACTGACGGACCATTTGTCGAAAGTCAAACATATGAGTCTGGAAATCTGTGATGTCCGTAATTATCTCGGCCTCAAAGACTATTTCAACCGTGGTAAAGGCATTCCTCTGCCGGAAAGGGGACACTGGCCATGTTCCATCACGTTTGATCATGTTTCTTTTTCTTATCCGGGTAGTGGAAGAAAGATATTGGATGATGTCAGCCTGCACATCGAACAAGGCGAAAAAATAGCTCTTGTCGGCATGAACGGTGCCGGAAAGACCACCTGTATTAAATTACTTTGCGGCTTTTACCATCCGACATCTGGACGAATTCTCATCAATGGAAAAGACATGACCACCTTCAACAGGGATGATTATTATCGTTTATTCACTGCCGTTTTTCAGGATATTCATATCCTGCCCGTCTCCATTGCCCGGAACATTGCGCCCCAGTTAAGTAAGACTATTGACCCGGATAGAGTCGGCCGCTGCCTGGAGCTCTCCGGATTGAAAGAAAAAATAGACGGCCTCACTAATGGGGTCAATACGATGATGGTTAAAGAAGTGAACGAAGGCGCGGTGCAGTTTTCCGGGGGAGAGCTTCAGAAACTGCTGCTGGCGCGAGCATTGTATAAGGAATCACCCTTTTTAATACTCGATGAGCCGACAGCCGCTCTTGACCCCATTGCCGAAGACGAGCTCTACCAGCGTTACGGAAAACTTGTTTCGGGCCGGACATCCATCTTTATTTCCCACAGATTGTCCAGCACCCGCTTCTGCGACAAAATTATTTTCCTATCTGATGGAAAGATTGCGGAAAGTGGGACACACGACGAACTCATGAGGAAAAATGGTAAATATGCCCGGCTGTTCACGATTCAAAGCCATTATTACAGGGATCATATTGACGAACTAAAAGACGAGGGTGAACGCCTATGAACCGGACAACGGACAAAACATCACTTAAAGACAGGTGGCATATTCTCTGGAGGGGAATGGGGATTGTTCAGCGGATGGTCCCCTCCCTTCTCCCGGCGGCTGCAGCCGGAGCGCTGCTGAAATCATTCAGCCCATTCATTACAATTTATATAACGGCCCGGATTATCGATGAACTCTTTGGCTCCCGTTCCGTCTCAAAGCTTGCTTTCTTAGTTGGTACTGCTATCATTCTGAATCTGGCGGCCCTCCTTTTGCAGAAAGCCATGGAGCGGATCAAAGACAAGGGCGATTATCGTTTATATTATTTTGGAAAGATAGAAATGGACGGACTGATTCTCAGTACAGATTATGAAAATGTGGAAAAGCCTGACTTTCATTTAAGAAAACAAAAAATTGATGAAGCCTGTCAAATGCATAGGAGAGGTATCTGGCAATTACCAGAGCTGACCGAACGGTTCCTGACCAGTTTATGTACCGTAGTGTTCTCAATCATACTTGCTTTTCCGGTCTTTATTCCACCTGCTTCAAACGTTTCTCATTCATTTATTGCCTCACCATGGCTTTCGGTACTGTTTCTGGGAATGATTATCCTTTCATCTGCATACACCGTCTGGTCAAACGCCCGATTCAGTAAATGGGCGTTTAAAAGGATGGATCGTGTGATGCCGATCAATCGGATTTTCTCTTTTTATGCAGACCTGATGGAAGATCATAAATTTGGAAAAGACGTCCGCATTTACCAGCAGCAATCGCTCATCAGTGAGTCATATAAACGCTTTATAACAGGCAATCAGAAATTATTTGAACATGATATATCAAAAAAACAAAGTCGCTTTTATGGGGTTAATGCAGCTATTTCTTCAATCATCACCGGTTTTGTCTATCTGTTTGTCGGTATGAAGGCGCTGATCGGCCTGATCAGTATCGGTTCCGTTGTTCAGTATGTCGGAGCGATCAGTCAATTTACAACAGGCTTTGCTGAACTGATTACTTCGGCGACCGACAGCTGGCAGAATATTGATTACGTCAATTTGTATTTTGATTTTCTCGATACCCCGAATCCAAAATATAAAGGGACCCTGCCTGTTGAGAAACGGATGGATAATGATTATGAAATAGAGTTCAGAAATGTATCTTTCACATATCCTGGTGCGGAGTCCCCGGCACTGAAAAACATCTCTCTCAAGCTGAAAATCGGCCAGCACTTTGCGGTAGTCGGCAGAAATGGATCCGGAAAAACGACGTTCATCAAACTTCTGACCCGCCTTTATGATCCACAGGAAGGAGAAATTCTGCTTAACGGTATTAATATTCAGAAATATAATTATCAGGAATACCTGAACCTATTCTCTGTCGTCTTTCAGGATTTTCAGCTTTTCGCGTTCTCTGCCGGTCAGAATGTCGCAACCGATGTGCATTATGACCGTGAACGTGCGATGGCCTGTCTGGATGAGGCAGGTGTTGGCAATCGGATCAGAAGGATGCCGGAGGGGCTGGATACACCGCTCTATAAAGTTGGTGATGACGGCGTTGATATTTCCGGCGGTGAAGCGCAGAAAATCGCTATCGCCCGTGCTCTATACAAAAATGCCCCGTTCGTTGTTCTGGACGAACCAACGGCTGCGCTGGACCCCGTTGCAGAATATGAGATATACGCAAAATTCCAGGAGATTGTCGGTAATAAGACGGCTATTTATATCTCACACCGCCTGTCTTCCTGCCGTTTCTGTGATCGCATTCTTGTGTTCAATAAGGGCAACCTGATCCAAAGTGGATCGCATAACGAACTGATCCATGAAGAGAATGGGCAGTATTTCAAACTGTGGCAGGCGCAGGCGCAGTACTACAAAGAGAATGCCTGACAGAAGGCCCTATCACCTGAATAACAGAAACACCCCCACTTATCTGTCTGATAAGCGGGGGTGTTTCATGGATGAAAATGTGTTACATTGCGGCTTTTGCTTTTTCAGCAAGCGTTGCAAATGCTTTTTCGTCGTGTACGGCCAGATCAGCGAGCATCTTCCGGTTGACTTCGATACCAGCCGCCTTCAGACCGTAAATCATTTTGCTGTAAGACAGACCGTTGATCCGTGCTGCAGCATTGATCCGTGCAATCCACAGCTTACGGAAATTCCGTTTCGTCTGACGACGGTCACGGTAAGCATAGGTCAGTGATTTGAAGACCTGCTCTTGTGCCACTTTAAATAATTTATGTTTTGCGCCGAAATAACCCTTGGCGAGCTTCAATACTTTCTTACGTCTGCGTCGGGTTACATATCCGCCTTTTACTCTTGCCATTGTAAAAACCTCCTAAAATAGGCCGCCAGACCGCATATCAGTATGTCCGCATCATCAGCGGATCCACTCAGTCTGAACGGCTATTAAAAAATATACTGGTTATCTCAGTCATTAATCATTTTCTTGACTTTTTTCGCCAGAGTAGACGTTGCCATTGTACCCTTGCGGAGATTACGTTTCTGCTTCTGTGACTTATGAATCATCATATGGCTGGTATATGAATGATTCCGTTTCATTTTACCGGTACCTGTCTTCTTGAAACGCTTTGCGGCACCTTTGTGTGTTTTCATTTTTGGCATAAAATAATTCCTCCTGACGGAAGCGGGCTGCATGAAAACCTCTGCATAAACACCCGATCCTGTTTTCTTACTTTTCGACTTTAGGAGCCAGTACGAGAAACATACTGCGTCCTTCCATCTTTGGCCTTGCTTCGACAACGCTGATATCTGCACATTCCTGAGCAAGCTTCTCAAGGACCTGACGGCCGAGATTAGAATGTGTGATCGCGCGTCCTCTGAAGCGGACCGAAGCTTTGACTTTGTCACCTTTTTCAAGAAACTTTTTTGCATTACGCATTTTCGTATTAAAATCATGTTCCTCGATACTCGGGCTTAGCCGTATTTCTTTAATATTGATCACTTTCTGCTTCTTACGGGCTTCACGTTCCTTTTTCTGCTGTTCAAAGCGAAACTTACCGTAATCCATAATGCGGCATACCGGCGGTTTGGCTCCGGGTGCTACCATAACCAGATCAAGATTAACGTGGCGGGCCATTGTCAAAGCTTCCGCCTTGGACTTTATACCGATTTGTTCCCCATTCTGACCGATGAGCCGAACCTGCTGAGCACGGATCCCCTCATTGACAATCATGTCTTTGCTAATATTGAGACACCTCCAGTTTTATGTGAGTAAAACACAGGCTGCCGGGATCTGAAAAGACCGCTTTTCAGGTCTCAATACCTGCACATACAAAAATACGGGCGCACAAAACGCCCGTATGTTCATTCTGTTACCTGTTCAACCTGACAACAGCATTGCTGCGTCGTTCAGGTGAGAAGCCGGGCGCCTCCGCTTTTACTCGATTCATTAACTCAAAAAGTATACCATGACGCCCCGGTAATTGCAAGGTATTTCCTTATTTCACAATTGGTTTCTTTGTGATGCGTTTCCGGATCTCTTCAAGAATATGGGCTTTAAAATCCTCATAAGGCAGTGTATTCGTTGCCTTTTCACCGTATTTGCGTACATTTACACTGTCCTCTTTAATTTCCTGATCACCGATGACCAGAGTGTACGGTATTTTGTGAGTCTGGGCATCACGAATCTTGTAGCTGAGTTTCTCCCCACGGAGATCGGCATGGGCGCGGATTCCGGCCATTTTCAGATCATGTTCCAGTTTCCTGACGTGATCATGATGAACATCTGCAACCGGAACCAGCTCAGCCTGAACCGGTGCCAGCCAGGTCGGGAACGCCCCGGCAAAATGTTCGATGAGAATGGCAAAGAATCTGTCCAGTGAACCATAAACGGCGCGGTGAATAACGACCGGGCGGACCTTCTCATTGTTCTCATCAATATAGGTCAAATCAAATTTTTCCGGCATCTGGTAGTCCAGCTGAATCGTTGCACACTGGTGGCTTCTTCCCAGCGCATCCTTGATATGGAAATCAATCTTCGGCCCGTAGAATGCGCCATCCCCTTCGTTGATGGTGTAAGGCATATGAATGGCTTCCAGTACATTGCTCAGGGCTTTCTCCGCCTTCTGCCACATGTCAACTGTACCCATGTGGTCTTCAGGCATTGTCGACAGTTCAACCGAATAATCAAATCCAAATGTGCTGTAAATTTTTCCAATCAATTTGAAAATATTTTTGATTTCACTTTCAATCTGATCCGGGCGGACAAAAATATGGGCATCATCCTGGCAGAACGTGCGCACACGCAGCAAACCGTTAAGTGCTCCGCTGAGTTCATGCCTGTGAACCTGACCGAATTCGGCAATCCGGATGGGCAGATCCCGGTAGGAATGCAGGGTGTCTTTATATATGAGCATATGCCCGGGGCAGTTCATCGGCTTGAGGGCATAATTGACATCATCCACTTTCGTAAAATACATATTCTCGTGGTAATGGTCCCAGTGCCCCGAATTCTCCCACAACCTCTGATTCATGATCAGCGGCGTACGGACCTCTTCATAGTCATTCTGGCGCTGCAGTTCACGGGCGAAATTTTCAAGTTCCGTACGGATGATCTGTCCGTTTTCCAGATAAAACGGCATGCCTGGCGCTTCTTCAGAAAACATGAAAAGTTCCAGCTGTTTTCCCAGTTTACGGTGATCCCGTTTCTGGGCCTCTTCAAGAAAGTGAAGATGTTTATCCAGATCTTTCTGATTCAGAAAAGCGACACCGTACACGCGTTGCAGCATTTTATTATTACTGTCGCCGCGCCAGTAAGCCCCGGCAACGCTCATCAGCTTAAACGCCCTGATCCGGCCGGTAGAAGGAAGATGTGGTCCGCGGCAGAGGTCCACATATTCACCCTGCCTGTAAATGGAGATCGTCGCGTCTTCCGGAAGATCATGGATCAGTTCCAGTTTCAGCGGATCATTGATCTCACTGAATATCTTCAGCGCATCCGCACGGGAAATTTCTTCACGGGTAATTGGAAGATTCTCGCTGACAATCTTCTTCATTTCTTTTTCGATTGCCGGGAAATCGTCCTTCGTCAGTGAATGTTCGAGATCAACATCGTAATAAAAACCGTTTTCGATCACCGGGCCGATTCCGAGTTTTACATCGGGATAAAGGCGCCTGAGTGCCTGTGCCAGCAGATGAGCACAACTGTGTCTCATGATGTGCAGTCCCTCATCCGTATCCAGACCGAGAATTTCTATTGCCGCATCTTTTTCAATGGGTCTTGTGACATCATATAATTCACCATTAATCTTTCCGGCGACAGCCTTCTTCTTCAGACTGTTCGAAATAGAAGCGGCGACCTGTTCAGTCGTTACGCCCTGCGGAAATTTACGTACTGACTTATCAGGAAAAGTCAGATTAATTTCAGACATAGATATTCACTCCTAAGTAACATGTTTTTCAGCACTGCTTTGAAAGACCAGGTGAATGAAGAAAGAAAAAATAAAAAAGCACCCGTCCGCTAAAGGGACGAGTGCTTTCTCGTGGTTCCACCCTTGTTCCCGCCCGAATCTGCAGTATCCGGGCGGCTCAAGATTGCTGATAACGGACAGGTGTCCGCCGGCAGATACTCATTTCTCCGCCAAAGCTCAGAGGTGGTAAATCAACCCGTCTGCCAGAGGCTTGCACCAGACGCCTCCTCTCTGAAAACAGAACAGGAAAATCCGTGTCCTCATCTTCACCGATCATATATTCAAAGTATAAACTGATTATAGGCTCCCCATGAAAGAAAATCAAGTGACCCCATGAAAGAACGCGAAAAGCACAGGTTACGCTTTTATTTTCTCCTTATTCGCCATCAGAAAATCAAACAGCATGTCTTTACTGACCTGTTCTGCTTTCTCAGTCAGTCCGAGCTGACGCAGGATCTCCAGACCAATCGGGAGCGTCGTTCCGGCTGCTCTCGAAGTAATAATATTCCCGGAGACAACGACCGGATCTTCCGAATAATCAGCATCTTTGATATGGCTCCTGAAATCCGGATTGCTGGTCACCGTTTCACCTTTCAATATACCGGTACGTTCCAGGGCAATCGGTCCCGCACAAATGGCCGCTACTTTTTTCCCACTGTCATGATAATAGCGGATCAGCTCCTGAACACGTTCATCGTCCCGGAGTGTTGTCGCCCCTTTCGTTCCTCCCGGCAGATAAATACCGTCAAAATCTTTCAGTCCGGAACTGTTGATGTCCGTATCTGCCTGAATCACTATATGTCTGGAACCTTCGACCAGTTTGCCGCCAAGAGAGCACAGAACCACTTCCACACCGCCTCTGCGGAGTACATCAATCGCTGTGACTGCTTCTGTTTCTTCAAAGCCCTCAGCAAGAAGCACAAGTATTCTCTTCAAAAAGATCCCTCCTGTTCAGATTCATTGTCTTTATCGTACCATATCCATCATCCAGATGATACGCTCATGCTGTAGAGAAAAAAGCCGGCAGCCGGGCACAACCCTGAGGGTCGGCCGGCTGCCGGCAGTCACCGGATGATCATACCCGCTTTACGTACTGCTTCTGATTTTCTGAATACATATACCTTATATTTCATCATTCTAATCTCCCCCTGTAACGTATTTTTCATGCTCGCATTAATAAAGATAACGTGACATCTCAGCCCGCCGGTTCAGCATATCTTCCCGCAGCCGTTTAATCCGTTTATTGTCCTCATAGCGCCGAATTCTTGACCTGGACGGTCTGACTGATACCGTCAGACTGATGGTCAGAAAGTTTATACTCAGCATTCGTTTCCCTCCTCCCTGTACCGGGATGGTTTCTCTCAAAAAATTCTTCCCCGCAATGGTACGGGGCGCTTTCACTGCAAGCTGTTGCATCTTTCAATGCCTCCTGTTTTCATTGTATTTATATAAAGGTATCCCGCACCGGCGGGACAACCTTATACACAAGACGCAAAAAGGCCGCAGTCCATTACGGATCCGCGGTCTTTCAGAAAAAAGAGCGCAAAAAAACCGCAGATACCGGTGGCCTGCGGCTGTTCTTCAGTTCAATTTTTTTATCTGTCTCACTGTCAGTTCATGCCGGGACCATCGTCAAATCGTATTCAGTTGATGCTGTAGTCGTTCTGACATTTTCAGTCATCATTGCGATGGCCTCCTTCATTTGTTTCACTTTTTCCAGTATATCCCTGGTCATTCATTTTGTAAACCCTTAATTCTGCCTTTTTTCAATGAAATCCCGCTCCATGCTCCGTCTGAACTTCCCGTGGAAAGAAAAAAACCCGATCTTCAAATACTGTACTCAGTGTTTTCATAATGCTGTGTTCCGGACGATCTGTAAAAATGACTACCTGCTCCGGTGCCAGAGCGATCAGGCTCAGGATTATGGAGGGCTCCGCGTCGATCCCCCATTGTCTGAGTAACGGATAAAAGGAGCGTACAGACTGTACATTGCGGATCAGCCGGTGATTTTCGTCAAAGATTTTGAACGGTTCATCATCATAGACTTCGATTTTTTCACAAAGCGGTTTGTACGCGCGGATAATCCGGCGCAGCTTATCAATAAAAACCTGATATTCCTGCTCCAGCTTATATTCATCAATGGCCAGCTCGGTGATCCGTCGCAATGTCCGCTTATATGAAGTGAGTCGGAAATGTAAAATGGATGCAAAAGAGAGGGTACTGTGTTCCGTCAAAACACCCTCCAGCGCCTCCTGAATCAGCTGTTTCCGGTCCGGCAGTGTCTCCATGCGCGGAAGATCGTTTTTTTCACCGGCGAGAATGGCCGTGATAATATTCATGATGGCTGTTTTCTCTCCCGGATCCTTAAAAAAATAATATTTCTCGATGATGTTATACAACCAGCCGTTCTCATATTTCCCTATGATATATTTTGTTATCAGGGAAGATAAAGTCCTCCAGTCGGTGCCCGTTTCCGGAAATATGGCCAGACGGCTGTTAAACAGCAGTACACGGACATCCTGTCTGTAAGCAGACGGCATCCTCCTGTAAAATTCAACCGCTTCCTGCCTTGTCTCAAACACAATATCCAATGATTCTTCCTCCCCGTCCTATTCTTTTTACAACTATATGGGTGGAAGGAACGAATCATACGTATAAAAAAACCATCTGGAAAATAAAGTGAAACGTCAATCAGTGGGGAGCCCGAGCGTACAGGACGTTTTCGTGCAGGCGTTGCGATAGGACGTACGCATTTTAGCCTGCGCATCCCCCACGAATCGGATTATTCGTTGTTGAATCCGGCGGGATTTTACAGCAAGGTATCCCCGGCCCGGCCAATTCGTTTACCCGCATGACCCGGAGGTGGACCTGCCCGTTCATGCGGGAAAAAAAAAGCGGCAACCCTTGCCGCACTGATTTATCTTCGATTTTTGCCATCCATCTGAATCAATTTAGTAAAATGTCGAATACGTTCCATCACTCGTTTGGCTTTGACATTTTCTATCCCGCTTTTCTGAGAATAGGAAAAGTGGTTTTCCAGCTCATCATAGTTAAAATTAGAGGTGTACAGAGTGGGCAGATGCTCCATCATGCGATATTGAAGGACACTGCCCAGCACCTCATCACGTACCCAGGGTGTCATCGTCTCTGCACCAATATCATCCAGAATCAGAACGGGCGTTTTTTTCAGCACATCCAGTTTGGAATCAACGGTATTATCCTGAATGGCGCCCTTAATTTCTCTGAAGAAATCAGGGACATAAATGATCAGAGAGGCGACATGACGTTTCTGAGCAAGACTATTCATAATTGCCCCCATCAGATAGGTCTTTCCAACTCCAAATTCACCGCATAGATACAGCCCCTTGGCTGTTTCCGGATCTTTAAGATAATCACGGACAAAATCACCAGCCGCTTTCAGCGCTTCCTGACGCCCCACTTCATTTTTGTCAATGGTTTTAAATGTTGCGCTCAGTATTTCTTTGGGCACATAGTAACTGCGAATCAACCTGCTTTGACGACGCCTGTTCTGATCTTCACGAAGCAGAGGACAGGCTTTGAAAGTCAAAGCCGGATCGCCATGATCATTAATCAGTTCCGGGCGAAATCCCTTCATCATATTGGGACATTGCTCAAGGCCCGGACAATGGGCACAATGTTGCCATTCCTCGACAAACTGATACAGTTCGGGCAGATGTCTGGTCCATTTTTCCTGGTCAATTTGTGGATTTTGGTCCATAAATGACCGGATTTTCGGGTTTTCTATTAGCATTTTTCTTATTTTTTCCGTACGACGTTGAAGTTCCTGCTGGCCTATGAGACCTTTCATCAGTGATTTGATCGGCTCCATTTTCCCACTCCCGGCAAATAGCTTCAGATGCTGTTCAGGTAATCTTCCAGCCATTTGGCTCTTTTTCTGGCTTCTTCTTCAGAGACTTTGTCCTTTGTTTCATGATTTTTCCCTTTCATCCATTCCGGGACAACCTCATGATGCACACGCTCGGCTGTCCGGCGCGGACGGTTCGTCTTTTTAACTGGAGACTGTTTCTGATCATCCCGTTTTCTTTTCTCCTCTCTTGCCACAAACATCGCCTCACGAACTGTCCGGACATTTGCCCGGGACCATTGGGCGGCTATTTTTTCGACAAAAGATTTATTTAAATTATTATCGTTGACTTTCGCCACATAATCAATCAATACATTAATTACACCGGGGGCAGTTTCGTGTCGAACATCAGATTCTCAACCAGTCTGAGGTCCGGCGCCGCCGGACGACTGCCATACCCAAGCTGTTCAAGCAGCTGGTAAGGCGAATTGGTTTCGTACCAGGCGATCAGCTGTTCTTTCTCATTACGTGGTTCTTTACCTTTCATTTCACTATGTGATGACGGCTGGGTCCGATCGTACAGGGCAGGCATTTCTTCCGGACCATGTTCCAGTTTGTAGAAGTCTCTGACCTCTTTCCGGAGCATCTCGATATCAACGATACCGGTATGTAGTGAGGCCGATTCAATTGCCCGGCTCATATCAAAAGGCGTTGTCTGATAGACAAATGCCAGTTTTTCAACGGCTGCCTTGACTTCATCGGTCAGCGCATCCTCAGTAAGTATAGCATCGGAAAGGTAACCTCTCAGTTCTTGAAAATTGAATGGTTTGCGCAGATGAATCTGCCCCGATTCCGCACGTCCTTCCCAGGATGTCCCATCAGGTGTTGCTGCTTTTTCCTCAGAAACCTCCCCCGAAGGAAGGGATTCGAAAACATCATCGAATGCTGCCGAAAGATCCTGGAACTCGTCCATGCGAATGGTTTTCACTTCGAAAAGCTGCGCCAGCTTTTTAAAATCACGCGACCCGATCTGATGATAGAGAAACACACTCAGAAGATCATCATGAAAAAAACGGGCGGGTGTCATTGGAGGAAAAAGCCGGTATAGAAACAGGCCCGGGTCGGACTGCTTTTTCTTTAACGTCTGCATCAGTCCGACAGCCTCCAGTTTCTTTCTTGCCTTAAGGATCCGATCAAGTGACAGATTCATCACACTCATCAGATGGTGATGAGTGGACAGAATCCCCTGTACAGACGCATCCAGCTCCTGCCAGAGGGTAAAATACAGGCTTGTGGCTTCAATTCCAACCAGCGGCTGATACAAACTCGTAATAATTTTCTGGTCATAGAAATGAAGAATCCCGACTGATCGGACCGCATAATGATCGCCGGGCAAAATTTCTTTCCATGATTGCAGCATTGCACTGCATCCTCCCCTCATCCTTTGTCAATCAGCGGAAACGACGGAGAGCCTGACACACTTTCAGGAGTGATCTGATTTGCTGCCTTTTTCTTTTTCCAGCTGATCTTTCAGTTCCTGTATCTCGCGTGCAAAAACATTAATATCTTTAAACTGACGATAAACGGATGCAAAACGGACATAAGCCACTTCATCTACTTTTGCCAGTTCATTCATCACCAGTTCACCGATTTCATGGCTGTTGACCTCTGAACGCCCCTGGTCGCGCAGCTTTTTTTCAACACTGTTTGCCAGATCCTCAAGCTGCTCAAGCGGCACCGGCCTTTTTTCACAGGCTTTAATCAGACCGCGCAGAATTTTATCTCTGCTGAATGCTTCCCGGTTGTCTCCCTTTTTGACAACGACAAGCGGCATTTCTTCAACCTTCTCAAAAGTTGTGAAACGATAATGACAGAATTCACATTCTCTACGTCTCCGAATAGCCCGTCCGCTGTTAACAGGACGAGAGTCCAGCACTTTTGTCCCATCTTTTCTGCAGCTTGGACAGCGCATTTTCCCACCTCTTATTTGTGGTATATATTACTTTCATTTTATCCTACACGGTCACGTATGAAAAGGTCTGGCTAAATTCTCCGGTTATCCGGGCAGCAGGAGATGCCCCAGAGTTTAAGCAGGGCCGCCATTTGTTCTTCTGTCTGCCGGATAGACCCATTATTATCGATCACAGCGCTCGCTTTTCGCTCTTTCTCCTTAAGAGACATCTGAGCTGCTATACGTGTTTCTGCCTGCGATCGACTTAATCCGTTTCTCGTCATCAGTCTGTGCAACTGATTTTCCCGGTTCACCGTGACAACGATCGTCTTATCCGCCCAGTGATCCAGACCGCCTTCAAAAAGCAGCGGGACATCGAGAAAAACGACCGGTGCGCCGAGCTTCCTGAAGGTGGAAATTTCTTTCCTCATACGCGCACGAATCAGGGGATGCAGCATTTCATTCAGCCTTCGCCGTTTCTCCTTATCTGTAAAAATAATCCTGCCAAGCGCCTGCCGGTCAAGAGAACCATCCTTGTGCAGGATATGCGGGCCGAAAGCATCCGCAATTTGCTTCAGTGCACCACTCCCCGGCTCGACAACCTCACGGGAAATCCGGTCCGCATCGATCAGCGGATAATGATGCCGATTCAGCCAGGCGGACAGGGTGCTTTTCCCGCTGGCGATTCCTCCTGTGAGCCCAATGATGATCATCTGGCGCGCCTTCTTCTCTGGCAGGATGGACAGAAGTGTGTACCCCGCCCGTCAACTTTTATTTTTTCAATCAGAGTTCCGCAGTTTAGACAAGGCTCTCCGGCGCGTCCGTAAACCTGCAGTTTCTGCTGGAAAAAGCCCATTTCTCCCCGGCTGTTTACAAATGTCCGGATACTGGTTCCACCCATTTTTATCGCTGCTTTCAAAGTACCAACGATAGCCCTGAAGAGTCTGGAAATATCACGCTTCGTCAGGAAAGATGCCGGACTCAGAGGATGAATTCCTGCCCGGAACAGGGCCTCATCTACGTAAATATTCCCCAGTCCGACGACGATTGACTGATCAAGAAGAAAAGGTTTAACCGGTCTTGATGTTTTTCGACAGGCCGCAGCCAGAGTATCGGCTGTAAACGACGGGGAGAAGGGTTCCGGGCCGAGCTTATTCAGTGGAAGCTGATTCCACTCCTCTCCTTTTTTAAATAAGTGCATCGTCCCAAATTTACGGACATCCCGGTAACGGAGTGCCGTCCGATCGGTAAAGTGGAAGATGACATGCGTATATTGATCAACCGGTTCAGATTCCGGATCCAGCCTGTATCTTCCTTCCATGCGCAGATGAGAAATCAGTACATACCGGTCAAAATAGATCAGCAGAAATTTTCCTCTTCGACCAACATGATGAATAGTCTGTCCGCGCAACAAACGGCAAAATGCGTCCGTATCTTCCGGTCTGCGAATGATTTTCTTCCAGCGTACTTCGACACTTTTCACCGTCTTCCCGATGACAAGCTGATTTAATGTCCTTTTCACCGTCTCTACCTCAGGTAACTCAGGCATAATATTTCCCCTCTGTATGTTAAAAAACGGCTGGCCGGTTGCAGAATGGCCAGCTTCGTTTTTCTTATCTTTTTCCCGCAAAGAATGACCTGTACCCGTTATTTGGCATCATACCATGTCGGACCGCAGGCGCATTCTACTTTCAGGGGTACAGTCAGTTCAATGGCATGCTCCATAATCTCAGGAACAACCTGTTTCATAGTTTCAAGCTCCTCCTCAGGAACTTCGAAAATAAGTTCGTCGTGCACCTGGAGAAGCATACGCGATTGAAGATGCAATGCTTCAAGACGCTGGTCCATATTGATCATCGCCTGCTTGATGATGTCGGCCGCACTGCCCTGAATCGGTGTATTCATTGCGGTTCTTTCTGCAAAACTGCGCCTGTTAAAATTTCTGCTTCGGATATCAGGAAGATAGCGTCTCCGATTGAGTAATGTCGTCACATAACCATTTCTTCTTGCGCTTTCGACAATTTCTTTCATATAACGCTGAACTCCGGATAACTTTCGAGATATTTTTCAATAAACTTTCCTGCCTGTTTCCGTGTAATGCCGATGTTCTGCGAGAGTCCATAATCACTGATCCCGTAAATAATACCGAAATTTACAGCCTTGGCATGCCGCCGCATCAGCGGTGTGACGTTCTCACGATCCACGCCGAAAACATCCATCGCTGTTTTGGTATGGATATCCAGTCCATCGATAAAGGCCTGTTTCAAATGATCATCATCAGCAATATGTGCGAGAACACGCAGTTCTATTTGAGAATAATCCGCCGAGAACATCTGCCAGCCCTTCTCAGCCGGTAAAAAAGCTTTACGGATCTTCCGACCTTCTTCCAGCCGGATCGGAATGTTCTGCAAATTCGGATCAGTGGAGCTGAGTCTGCCGGTCTGTGTCAGGGCCTGATTGTAACGGGTATGAATCTTTCCCGTATCCGGGTTAATCACTTTGAGCAAGCCCTCGACATAAGTGGATTTTAATTTGACAAGCTGGCGGAAATCAAGAATCCTGTCGATAATTTCATGCCGTCCGCGCAGTTTTTCCAGAACATCAGCGGCTGTTGAATAGCCTGTTTTTGTTTTCTTAATGGCCGGCAAACCAAGCTTTTCAAAAAGGATCTCTCCCAGCTGTTTCGGAGAATTGATATTAAACTTCAATCCGGCCATCTGATAGATGTCCTTTTCGATAACCGCCAGTGTCTGATCGAGTTCCTTCCCCATATCTTCAAGCGTCTGTGCACTCGTTCTGACACCGGTAAATTCCATTTTTGCCAGCACACGCGCAAGAGGCATTTCGAGATCAAAAAGCAGTTTATCCTGTTTATTCTTTTTCAGTTCCTCAATTAACAGGGGTTTCAATTTCAGAAGAGCAGCAGCTTTATTCCCGAGATGACGTGCAAGCCGATCATCCTCAGGAATCTTTTGTTTCGCTCCTTTTCCATAAACTAAATCGTCCGGTTCAATATAGTTCATACCATGCTTCCGGGCAAGTCTTGTAAATCCCTGCCCAGCTTCAGCGGGATCAATCAGATAAGCGGCCAGACTGACATCAAAATCGATACCGCGCAGATCTATATTCCGCCATTTCAGAGCCACCTCAGCCTGCTTACTGTCTAAAAGCACTTTCTTTCTGCTGTCATCAGAGAGCCAGGCCCTGAACGTATCGTCTTTAAGCGCCTGGTCTGTTTTAATGAACCAGGTCCCCTGAGTATTAGAAACAGCAAAACCGATAATTGTCCCATAGTGGTAGTTTTCCTCAAGCATTTCAACGATAAGGGCACTCGGTGAGCCAAGCTGATCACGCGTAAACCGGTCGATTGGCTCCACCTGAATGGCTTCAGAGGAATCAAAAGAAGACTGTGCTTCATCGGGGGCCAATCGCTCAATAAGTGACTGGAAACCAAATTCCTTAAACAGGTCAATCATTTCCGGCGTCACTTTATGCGCATAGGTACAGGCATCCGGCGTCACCGTAACCGGCGCTTCCCGATCGATCGTAGCAATGCTCTTACTCATCTTCGCCTGTTCCTGATTATTGATCAGATTTTCTTTGAGTTTCTTCCCGGACACTTCATCAATCCGTTTATAAACTCCTTCCACCGAACCAAACTGACTCAGAAGCTTTATTGCTGTTTTTTCACCGACTCCGGGCACGCCCGGGATATTGTCGGAAGCATCTCCCATGAGACCTTTGAGATCAATGACGGCTTCCGGCCCAATACCATACCGTTTCATCACCCCTGCATGATCGTAATCGACCGTATCGGTAATGCCCTTTTTGATCAGCGAGACATGGATATGATTGCCGACAAGCTGCAGATAATCCTTATCCCCGGTGACAATCCGGACCTCATAACCCTGTCCGGCCGCCTGCTTTGACAGGGTGCCGACAATATCATCCGCCTCATAATTATCCAGTTCGTAGCGTTTGATCCCCATCTTGTCCAGAAGATCATAGACAAAAGGGAACTGCTGAGAAAGCTCGGGAGGTGTTTTTTGCCGGCCGCCCTTATATGACGCATACGTCTGATGCCTGAACGTCGTTTTCCCGGCATCGAACGCGACGAGGAGATGTGTCGGCTTCTCCTCGTCAATGACCTTCAGAAGCATCATCGTGAATCCATATATCGCATTCGTATACATCCCCTGGGTATTACTGAGCAGGGGAAGCGCGAAGAAAGCCCGGTAAACCACATTGTTGCCGTCAATTAATACAAGTTTTTTCATAGCCCGCCTCCTGATCATTAGAAAAACGAATGGCCTGTCTTTATCGGATATTCTCTAATCATTTTAAAGCAACATTCGTTTTTTATCCAATCGGAGCGGGAGCCTTTTTGAAAGATATGGTAAATGTCGTTCCCTTACCCGGTTCACTTTCGACATCGATGCGACCTTCGTGGGCTTCGACCAGATGCTTGACAATAGCGAGTCCAAGTCCTGTGCCACCGGAGTCACGGCTTCTCGCTTTATCAATGCGGTAAAACCTTTCGAAAATTCGCGGAATCTGATCCTTAGTCATTCCCATTCCGGTATCCGCGATCATAAACTTTGCATAATGAGACGACTCAGTAATCGAAAGGGTAATACTGCCGTTCTCCGGGTATAAGCAATGGCGTTATTAATCAGATTGATCATAATCTGACGGATGCGGTAAGGATCTCCCAGTGACCATCCTTCCGGCCCCGCTTTACGGATCAGTTTCAATTGCTTCTTTTCAGCCTTTTCATGGAACATCAGAAGAACGGCATCCATCACCTGTGAAAGAGAGACCGTCTGCCAGTCAATAACAAAATGTGCACGTTCTATTTTTGACAGTTCCAGAAGATCATTGACCAGACTCTGCAGCCGGTGCCCCTCCTGCAAAATGATATTAAGGAATTGCTCTTCCATCTGTTTATCATCTTTTGCCCCGTCAAGCAGCGTTTCAGCGAAACCAATTAAAGACGTGATCGGCGTTTTCAGTTCGTGGGAGACATTGGCCACAAAGTCACGACGCATATTTTCCAGTTTTTTAATCCCGGTGATATCATGGAATACCACAACAATCCCGCGAACATGATGATGTTTATCCAGAATGGGCGCACAGGACACATCAAAATGTTTCCGCTCGATATGTATGGCGAGCTGCAGTTGCTTCGTTAACCGTTTTTTTCTCTTAAACACCTGCTGAATTAAGGCGTTCACTTCCGGATATGGAATGACTTCCTGATAATCAGCGAGCTCCCAGTGACCGGCACTGGTCCTGAAGTCTTCCTTAAACGTCCGATTGATATATTCGATTCTGCCGTTGCCATCAATAAAGATCAGGCCATTACCAATATTTTCAACGAGCGTCTCCATACTGTCCCGCTGACTTCTATAGGTGCGACTCATCTCGTGCAGGGCATCCGACAATTTGTTCAGAGCAAGATTAAGTCGAAGCACACTGTCATGCTTTTCACTGTTGGAGGCAATCATGTTGTAATGGCCGTTCAGAATGTTTTCCGCCATACGCGAAGCGAACCGGACAGGAACTTTATATGATCGAACGAGATAATCGCGATAAACCAGCAGTCCCGTACCTAATAAAAAGAACGACAAATAGAGCAGACCGAGGCCGAGGATTTCTGTTTTTGGAGCTTGCATCCACAGATAACCGACCACCCTCTGATCTGCTCTGACTGGTGTTATGTAATGAGCATGTTCATTTTTCACATGAAACGAGGGCTTCTTAACCTGAGAAATATGGATGGGGCGCGAAGCATTCTGACTGGTTGCGAAAAGCTGCTCACCTCTGGGGTTATATAAAGTAATCTGTACATTCTCTTTCTGCGCGTAATCCTTCAGTCCCTCTTGAACCGGCGACAGATCAAGCTGATTTCCCCGTACCAGAACGGACTCAATCCAGGTCGCACGGTCCAGCATGATGGTTCGATCCTGCTGTGCGCAGGCCACCTTAATGACCTGATCTGAAACGTAGATAATAAAAAGGAGGCTGAAAAGGACATATCCCCAGCGAATCCACAGTCTGACATCAACCCTTTGGCTCCTCAAGTTTATAACCTAACCCCCGAACCGTCTTAATATAAAGCGGCTTGCGCGTGACATCTTCAATTTTGTCTCTGAGATGGCTGACGTGAACGTCAACAATACGCGTGTCGCCCGCAAAATCATAATTCCATACAGCGTTTAACAGCTGCTCACGCGTCAGGACCCGACCTTTGTGCTTCATCATATAGACAAGCAACTCAAACTCTTTCGGTGTCAGCATCATTTCTTTTTCTTTAAATGTGGCTTCAAATTTATTTGGATAAACTTTCAGTTCACCGGCCACAAGCACTTCGCTTTGTTCCGGGCTGCCTAATTCTGTCCGTCGAAAAATGGCTTTTACGCGGGCAATAACTTCTCTTGGGCTGAATGGTTTGGTCATATAATCATCCGCTCCCAGTTCAAGCCCCAGTATTTTATCCAGTTCATCATCACGTGCCGTCAGCATAATAATAGGGATCATGATAAACTCCTGACGAAGCTTCTTGCAGATGTCCATCCCGTCCATCTCCGGGAGCATCAGATCCAGTATGATTAGATCCGGATGCCGTTCTTTAACGACAGGCAGGACTTCAGATCCCTTATAAGCTGGAATGACTTCATATCCGGCTTTTTTCAAATTGAACGAAAGTAAAGTAACGATTGAAGGTTCATCATCCACTACAAGAATTTTTTTAGCCATGTCGGACCACCTCCAGCGTTGATTCTCTCTTTCCATTCTTACATTTTCCAGCTTAAAAATGAAGCCTTTCGCATGTAATGAAATTAGAAGGGAGGCGTTCCGTATCAGCCAAAACGTCCCGAAATGTAATCAGCCGTACTCTTTTTCTCCGGATGAGTAAACAGGTCCTTCGTCAATCCAAATTCCACAAGTTCACCCTGGTAGAAGAAGGAGGTGTAATCAGCAATTCTTGCTGCCTGCTGCATATTATGTGTCACAATAACAATGGTATAATCTTTTTTCAACTGACTCAGTAATTCTTCAATTTTCGACGTTGATACTGGGTCCAATGCTGAAGTAGGCTCATCAAGAAGCAGTACCTTCGGTCTCAGTGCCAGTGCGCGCGCGATGCACAGCCGCTGCTGCTGTCCGCCGGAAAGTCCGGTTGCTGATCTATCCAGACGGTCCTTTACTTCTTCCCAGAGACCGACTTCTTTCAGGCACTGTTCCGTCACATCTTTAAGCTTTTTCCTGTTTCGAACCCCGGCGAATTTTAAGGGCAACTGGATATTTTCGCTGATCGATTTCTGAAACGGGTTAGGCTGCTGAAATACCATACCGATCTCTTTACGTAACTGGACAACATCAACTTTTTTATCCAGTATATTGACGCCCTGATACAGGATGTTTCCTTCGCATCTGGCGATCGGAATCAGATCATTCATTCGGTTGATTGTACGGATAAAGGTCGATTTACCACAGCCGGAAGGACCGATTAATGCCGTAATGGCATTTTCATGGATCGGCATGGTGACATCTTTAACTGCGTGATTATCACCGTAATAAATATTTACGTTTTCACAATTAATCTGAATGGGTGTTTTCACAATATTATTGTTCATAAAGTTAGCAATTTTATTGTCTAATTGAATCATCATCATCCGCTCCTCCTTTTATTTCCCTGATAATTTTGTATTAATCACTTTTCCCAGCCCGCGGGCAAGCAGGTTAAATAGCAGAACACAGATCACGAGAACGGCTGCCGAACCATTTGCAACTTTGTCTATGTCCGGAATAATTCCCGAGGTATTCACTGCCCAGATATGCACGGACAGTGTTTCCGCAGAGCGGAAAATATTCAGCGGTGAATTCGGAGCCGCCGGATTCCAGTTTGTAAAATCGAGGTCCGGTGTTGAAAGTCCTGCTGTAAACAGCAGGGCAGCAGACTCCCCGAAAACCCTGCCCGCAGAAAGGATAATCCCTGTCAGGATGCTGGGGAAAGCTGCGGGAAGAAGGATTGTCTTTATTGTATGCCAGTGGGTCAGGCCCAGTGCAAGGCCGCCTTCTTTCTGATGTCTGGAAATAGAACTGAACCCATCCTCAGTCACCCGCACAATGACCGGCAGGTTGAATACCGTTAAAGCAAGTGCCCCGGAAAGCACCGAATATCTGAAGCCAAAATAATTCACGAAGAGGAGCATGCCGAACATACCGACAACAATCGAGGGCAAAGAGGCAAGGACTTCAACACAGGATCTGATGAATGAGGTCAGTTTTCCCGGCCTGGCGTACTCGGCAAGGTAAATACCTCCGGCAACTCCTATAGGGACAGTCAGGATCATGGTAATAATCAGAACATAAAATGAATTCCACAGTTGATCTTTAATGCCCCCTCCGGCAAGAAACGGGCTTGATTCGCTGGTAAGAAAATCCCAGGAAATACTTGTCAGTCCACGGAAAAGGATGTAACCAAGCAATGCGGCAAGAATACCGGCCATTGTCAGGGCACATAAAATAATAAGAGAGAGAGCAATCCGATTCGTGACTTTACTGTGCATCAGTAAGCCCTCCTTTTAGACAGGAAGCGAAGAATAATAATGAAAATGTAAGAAATGATCAGGAGAATAAGGCCGAGTGACCAAAGTGCGTCGTTCGTAACACTCCCGGCTGTCGTTTCACCCATACTTGATGTAATGACTGTGGTCAGTGTTGCACCCGGATCCAGCAGTGAATGCGGGATCACCCGTGTGTTCCCGATGACCATTTGAACAGCAAGGGCCTCTCCGAACGCCCGTGACATCCCCAGAACAATCGCAGTGATCAGGCTAGATCCGGCGGCTGGGATGACAACACGCCAGATCGTCTGCCACTTTGTCCCGCCGATGGCGTAGGAAGCTTCACGCAGAGAATCAGGTACAGCACGGATGCTGTCCGCCGAGATACTTGCGACAGTCGGCAGGATCATAATGCCGACAACAATGGCTCCGGCAAGCATATTAAAACCGGAACCACCAAAATGTTCCCGCATAAAGGGAACAACAACAGACAGACCGATTAACCCATAAACAACGGAGGGGATTCCGACAAGGATTTCAATAATCGGCTGCATGATTTTCTGTCCCCATTTTTTGGATAACTCTGCCATAAAAATGGCAGTACCTACAGCGACAGGCGTTGCGATCACAGCAGCAAGCAACGTGACGACAATGGATCCATAAATAAATGGGAAAGCACCAAATGAGCGATTTCCGGTGCGATCCGGATACCATTCTGTTCCCGTCAGAAAAGTCCATGGATTCAGATGATCCACAGCAAAAGATCGCAGACCCTGAATCGTCAGGAACAGCGTAATGGCGACCACCGCAACGATCACCAGAAAGGCACTGCTGTAGATAAACAGCTTGCCCCTGGCCTCACTGTTATGGTCGGTAAAACTTTTCAAAATACCTCTTTGTTTCAGTAAGTTGGACCGGTTATCCTGAGAAGGATTCAGCTTCTCACTGTCCGCTCTCATAATTGCACCTCATTTTTCTATGACAAATAAGAAAGGTATTTGATTGGCTGAGAGCGGGATAAAACTCAGTTATCCCGCTCAGCCAGCCTGATAAACTTTTCTTCACCTACATTATAACGTATCGTTCATGGTCTTTCGACATTATTTATTAGATTGCTCGCCTTTTGCATCACGCTGAACCGTCATATTGGCTTCAGAAATATATCCCTGAGCCGAAACCGCCCTTGACTGAACCTCATCGCTCATCATGTAGTCAAGGAATGCTTTTACAAGCGGCTTCGGTTCGCCTTTTGTATACATATGTTCATAAGCCCAGACTGGAAATTTACCGGCAGTGATATTCTCTTCATTCGCTTCGACACCGTCAATGGACAGTTTAACAACTGAGTCATCGCCTTCTGTGAAGTACGACAGAGCCATATAACCGATAGCCCCGGGGTTTCAGCTACGATTTTCTTCACTGTGTTTGTTGAATCCTGAGTAATACCTTCCGCAGGTGTTTCGCCGTCAAGTGCGAACTTATCGAAGGTTGCGCGTGTACCTGAACCATCGGGACGGTTAACTAATGTGATCTTAACATTTTTACCGCCAACTTCTTTCCAGTTCTTCACTTTGCCTGTAAAGACCTTCTTCAGATCATCCCTGGACAGATTCTTTACGCCGGCTTTCGGGTTTACGGCAGCTGTCATACCGACAACGCCTACTTTGTAATCCTTCAGTGCTGAAGCATCAACGCCCTTTTCTTCCGCAAAAAGATCTGACATGCCGATATCAAAATTCCCTGAAGTTACTTCAGTCAGCCCGGCACCGCTGCCGCCGCCCTGCACATCAATCTGTACCCCGGGATTTTTCTCCGTAAAATCGCTTGCTGCCTGTGCGGCAAGAGGCTGAAGAGCAGTTGAACCACCAACCGTAATTTTCCCTGACAGGGATTCTGAACTGCTGTCGGCTGAACTGCTGCCATTCCCGCAGGCTCCGAGAACAAGAATAAGCGACAGAGCAAGCATCATGCCCATACTGAGCAAACTTTTCTTTTTCATCAGACTTTTTTCCCCCTCAAATGTACGTACCTTAGAACACTTCTTATAATAAAGAGATTGTTTTAATGACGTATAAACGTCATGTAAATTTATTGTAAAGACGGATTTTGTCGCTATTTTTGGAATGAATCATCGGTATTACTATGCCATCATTTCCAGGATGTAAACAAAAAAACCGGTGATCCGTGTCTTACTGGATTACCGGCTGAAAGCATTCAAAGCTGATTTTTTAATTTGTGAAAAATTTTGCAGGAACAGGGATCAGAAAGCCAGGTCTCTGATGGCGCCTGTGACATGCCCGTCGGCAAGTTTTTCTGCATGTGCTGTTTACATGATTTGAAGAACGTTTCTTACTGAATCCGCGGAACGGTCAAGGGCTGACTTTTCATCGCTTGTCAGATCCAGTTCAATAACCTTTTCTATCCCGTTTTTACCGAGAATAACCGGAACACCCAGATATAGTCCGCTGTAGCCGTATTCGCCATCAAGAAGGGCAATAGCCGGAAGAATTCTTCGCTGATCTTTCAGTACGGCTTCAGCCATCTGACAAAGAGCGGCAGCCGGTGCATAGTATGCACTGCCATTTCCCAGGAGTGATACAATTTCACCGCCGCCTTTCCGTGTCCGCTCAATAATCTGCTTTAATTTCTCTTCAGAAATTAACGTGCTGACCGGTACACCCCCGGCATGAGAATAGCGGATCAGCGGCACCATAGAGTCACCATGCCCGCCCAGAACAAAACCGGTGATATCTTTTACAGAGACATTCAATTCCTGAGCGATAAATGTTCTGAACCGGGCTGTATCCAGCACCCCGGACTGACCGATCACACGACTCCTGGGTAAACCGGATTCCCTGAACACAGTGAAGGTCATGGCATCCACTGGATTACTCAGTACGATAATAATGCAATCCGGAGAGTAATGAACGATTTGTCGGGTGACTTCTTTCATAATCCCCGCATTAACCGAAACAAGATCTTCGCGGCTCATTCCCGGTTTTCGGGCAATGCCCGCCGTAATGATGACAAGATCCGAATCCGCTGTTCTGGCGTAATCCGATGTACCCGTGATTTTCGTATCGAATCCCTGAACCGGTGAAGATTCAAGCATATCCAGAGCCTTGCCCCTTACCGGTTTCTCCAGTTTGGGAAGATCAACAAGAACGACATTTGCAAGTTCCTTCTGGGCAAGTAAAAAGGCGGTTGTTGATCCTGTAAAACCCGCTCCAACGACTGTGACTTTTTTGCGATTAGCAGACATAACGATTCCTCCTCATCATAAAATCGAAACCAGCCCGGTCATGATGTATGCGCTGTCATTTTAGAATAAGCCGAAATCAGGCTAACCGGCATAAGTCAGTTCAGTCTGCAGGCCTATTGTCTGGATTCAGAGCACAGATCCAGTGTTCACATGTTCGCAATAACTGCATCGGCAAATTCCGAACACTTTACTTCTTTAGCATCACTCATCAGGCGTGCAAAATCATAAGTTACGATTTTCGCTGAAATCGTTTTTTCAATGGCGTTCGTAATTAGATTTGCCGCTTCATACCATTTCAGGTGTTCAAACATCAGGACGCCGGACAGAATGATAGAGGATGGATTCACTTTGTCCATTCCGGCATATTTCGGTGCCGTACCATGTGTCGCCTCAAAAATAGCGACGCCTGTTTCATAGTTAATATTGGCACCAGGAGCGATGCCAATCCCGCCGACCTGAGCTGCGAGTGCATCAGAGATGTAATCTCCGTCGAGATTCATCGTTGCGACAACATCATATTCAGCAGGTCGTGTGAGAATCTGCTGCAGAAAATTATCCGCAATGGCATCTTTTATAATGATGCGCCCGGCATCCTCAGCCTGCTTTTGCGCCTCGTTTGCTGCATTCTTTCCCTTTTCAGCAGCGAGCGTATCAAACTGACGCCAGGTAAAGGTCTGATCAGGAAACTCCTTTTCTGCCAGACTGTAGCCCCAATTTTTGAAGGCACCCTCTGTAAACTTCATGATATTTCCTTTGTGGACGAGCGTTACACTCTTTCGTCCCTCCTGAATGGCATAACGGATTGCCGCGCGAACCAGACGTTCGGTGCCTTTCTTAGAAACCGGCTTGACACCTATCCCCGATGATTCAGGGAAACGGATTTTGCGTACATTCATTTCATTTTGCAGAAAATGAATCAGCTTCTGTACTTCCGGAGTACCAGACTCAAATTCAATGCCCGCATAAATGTCTTCCGTATTTTCACGGAAAATAACCATGTCCACCTGTTCAGGGTGTCTGACCGGGGAAGGAACGCCCTGAAAATAACGAACGGGTCGCAGACAGGTAAAGAGATCCAGCTGCTGACGCAGGGCAACATTCAATGAGCGGATCCCACCACCTACAGGTGTCGTAAGTGGGCCTTTAATGGCGATAATATATTTTTTGATCGCATCGAGGGTCGCTTCCGGTAACCAGTTACCAGTATGGTCAAAGGCTTTCTGACCAGCAAGAACTTCCTTCCAGACAATTTTCTTATTACCATCGTAAGCTTTCTCGACGGCAGCATCAAAAACCCTTGAAGCTGCCTTCCAGATGTCCGGACCGATGCCGTCCCCTTCAATAAAAGGGATTACAGGCTGGTCCGGTACGTGGAGTACTCCGTTTTCTACAGTTATCTTTGCGCCCTGTGTCAAGTCATACCAACCTCCAGACTATTAAGTCGCTTTTCATTTTCCATTTCTATTATAACAGTTTTTCGAACGTTCGGGACCCTGTATTCTTCCTCTCTTTCCGTCATCTTTCAGACATAGGAACATAGGAGCGCTGTGCAGGCCCATTATATTCCGCTCTTGGACGAATCAGCCGGTTATCATTATATTGTTCAAGGATATGAGCCACCCATCCTGACGTTCTGCTGACAGCAAAGATCGGTGTGAACAGATCGTTTTCTATACCAAGTGAGTGATAAAACGTTGCAGAGTAGAAATCCGTATTCGGAAGGAGTCCCTTCTTTTCCTTCATGATTTCTTCAATATGCAGCGACATATCGAACCATTTTTCGTTATCAGTGTTTTGAGTCAGCTCTTCTGCCATTTTTTTAATGATACGCGCTCTTGGATCACCGTTCTTGTAGACTCTGTGGCCGAATCCCATGATCTTTTGTTTTTTAGCCAGAGCATTTTCAATGAAATCTTCAGCTTTTTCCGGAGAACCGATTTTCTCCAGTGTGTTCATGACCTGTTCATTGGCCCCGCCGTGCAGTGGTCCTTTCAGGGCGCCGATCGCTGCCGTGACGCCCGAATAAATATCGGAAAGAGTAGCCACACAGACGCGTGCTGTAAAGGTCGACGCATTCAGTTCGTGATCAGCATGGAGAATCATGGCCGTATCAAATACTCTGGCTTCCGTTTCTGTAGGCACTTTGTTTTTCAGCATATACAGAAAATTCGCTGCTAAATTGAGGTCCGAGCGCGGAGCAACCGGTTCTTTTCCCTCCCGTATCCTTGCGAAGCCAGCAACAATCGTTCCAATCTTTGCCTGAAGGCGGATCGCTTTTTCGGTATTCGCCTTCAAATCCCTTTTGTCAGCATCCGGATCAAATAAACCAAGAGCAGAAACTGCTGTTCTGAGCACCGCCATCGGATGCACATTATGGATGGGCCAGGTTTTGATCTGCTCAAAAATTTCATCAGGGACCTGCGCATTTTCAGCGATTTTCTTTTTAAATGATTTCAGTTGATCGAGGTCAGGTAACTCGCCTTTCCAGAGTAAATAAACCACTTCTTCAAAGGACGAATACTTCGCGAGATCCTGAATACTGTAGCCACGATATGTCAGTACGTCATGGTTAATAGAACTAATTGCGGAAGTCGTTGCGACAACCCCTTCCAGTCCTTTTGTTGCTGTCATTGCAAGAACCCCTCCTTAAAATAATTCAGTTTCCGGGAGCAATTTGTAAGCGCTTAATAAATTGGGACCCAAAAGATCACGATCGTTCAATTTGATTATATCTGTTTGCGTCGATTTTGTGAACAAAAAAGGCCAGGCGAAAATAAATTTCACAACTCTGACACATCAGGTCATGTTCCTGTTATAACTGTTTAACAAGCGACATACCATGTATGGACAAGGTGGGGTGCACCATGAAGGCTGGTGAAAAGTCTATAAAAATATATCTCTCAATAGCTCTCCGTGCTTTGTTCGTTCTGGCACTGGTTGTGCTTATTCTGTTCTTTACGTACCTTACCGTTCGGTTTGCCTTCCCATTTCTGATTGCCTGCCTGCTTTCGCTGCTCCTTAATCCACTGGTCTCATTACTGGAAAAAAAAACAGGCATCCCGAGGGGGCTGTCTGCTTTTGTTGTGTTATTTCTGTTATTTTCGGCAGTTATCGGATTGATGCTCTTTGCTGCTGTATCGCTTATCAAAGGCATTACAGTTCTGTCAAAAACAGTGCCCGGCCACCTTGACGCTTTGATTGGTGATCTGCAGAATCTCTTTTTTTCCCGACTCGTTCCAGCATGGGAACGGGCCGTTCATCTGTTTTCCGGTCTCAGTCCCGGTCAGCAGCAGGCTCTGCGTCTGAATATCGAGAGTATGACCGGTACATTGGTTGACTTTCTGAACGACAGCGCTGGACGACTTGTCATCAGTCTGACCCATTTTATCTCATCTTTACCTGATACGCTGCTGTCCGCGCTGTTTGTTTTTCTTGCCGCTTTTTTCATATCAAAAGATACGGATAAAATCAGGCAGCGTCTGTCTCTGATTTCTCTGCCTGCGATACAGACACCCGCCCTGCAAGTCTGGAAGGATCTGAAACAAACCTGTGCGGGATTTATTCGTGCCCAGTTTATCCTTGTCACCATAACTTTCCTTCTGATTTATTTCGGTCTGTTATGTATTGGGGTCAGTCATCCATTTACCATTGCCGTTATCGCCGGTTCAGTTGACCTGATCCCTTATCTTGGTACCGGAGTGATCTTTATCCCGTGGATCCTGTACCATATGATCATACAGAACTATCCCCTTGCACTTACCCTCTCAGCACTTTATCTGACTGTTGTCATCCAACGGCAGCTTCTTGAACCGAAGATCCTGTCCGCCACCATTGGGATTGACCCCCTGGCTTCTCTTGTGGCCCTTTATTTCGGATTCAGATGGCTGGGTTTCTCAGGACTTGTTATTGGACCTGTGCTGCTTATTGTGGTCAGATCTCTTTATCACTCCGGAGTTCTGAAAGACACCTGGGCCTTTATCATCGGCCGGAAAACCTGAAAAAAAGCAGGCCCTATCTCTTCCTTCTGTAAGACGTAAAAAATGTCAGACTGCCGCGGCTTATCCTGTCCTTTATCCAGGCACTGATCCATCCCACCGCCCTGCTGCGAACGCGGGGAATCAAGATCAGGAGGCCTGCTATATCCGTCAGAAACCCGGGAACAGCCAGTAAAAAGCCGCCAAAAACCAGACAAAGCCCGTCAAGCAGAGCCGCACCCGGCATCACTCGGTTATTCAGATCAAATCTGATTTCCTGAAGAATCGACAGCCCCTGTCTTTTCACTGTCCAGAGGCCGAACAGGGCACTGATGATAAGCAGCAGGAATGTGCTCAGCGGACCGATCAGCCGTCCTATGTAAATCAGCAGGCTGACTTCAGCAAGAACCAGAAGTAAGAGTATGATCAATCCCTTTCTTAACACGTGGACACGTCCTCTCTCGCAGGATTAGTTTAATCCGGACGCTTTCCTGATAAACTGATCCAGTTCAGGGTTTTTCTTTCGCAGTGATACCGGATGCATTCTGGAGTCTGTCCAGCAGTGGCTGCTTGTCCCATCTGCCAGCAGTTTGCCATTGTCTTCTCTTAATATCCGGTACTGGTAAGATAGCTTGATACTGTCATATGCTTTCAGTGAAGTTTCCACAATAACCGCATCGTCAAATGTCGCAGGAGAGTGATAGTGTAATTCGATACCAATAACCGGGATCATCAGCCCGTTTTCTTCGATCTGCTTATATGGGATGCCGGCTTTTCTTATCCAGTCTGTCCGGCCGACTTCAAACCAGTTTACATACTGGCTATGATGTACGATACCCATTTTATCAGTTTCATTATAACGAACAACAATTTTTGTCCTGGAAACTTTCATTCGTCACACTCCTGTCACTTTCATGTCTTTAAAAAAATAAAGAGAAGGTATCTTGTACCTTCTCTTATCATAAAACCAGCACCTGACTGAATCAAACAAATCATTCATCTTTGATACCGTCAGACTGAATTTTTCCTTATGCCTCAGTCAGGCTTTCGCCAATCTGATGAACTCTGAGTACATTTGTTTTGCCTTTTGCAGCAATCGGAAGACCCGCAGTAATGACAACCAGATCACCCTTTTTAACCAGTCCGGTCTTCACACCGCTGTCCGCAGCAATTTCAAACATTTCATCTGTTGATTTTGCCATTTTGCTCAGAATCGGTGTCACACCCCATGTCAGACACATCTTGTGTGCCACACGTTCTGAATTGGTTACGGCAATGATTGGTGCTTTCGGACGATAATGCGCAACGACGCGTGCAGTATAGCCGCTGACGGTCGATGTAATAATAGCGCCGACGTCGAGGGTCAGTGCCGTATGTGCCACAGATTCTCCGATAGCAGCGGTCACCGTTTTGTCACCGGATTCGCTTACCCTGTTCAGGATCGCATGATAATCCAGTCCTGTTTCTGTCTTGGTAGCAATGTTGTTCATCGTTTTAACAGCTTCAATTGGCCATTTACCGGAAGCTGTTTCACCGGACAGCATGATCGCATCCGTCCCATCAAAAATCGCGTTAGCCACGTCACTTGCTTCAGCACGTGTACAGCGAGGATTCCTGATCATGGAGTCGAGCATCTGAGTGGCTGTAATGACCGTCTTGCCTGCCTTATTGCACATTTTAATGAGCCGTTTCTGAACCAGTGGTACATCTTCCGGCGGAATTTCAACGCCAAGGTCACCACGGGCAACCATGATGCCGTCTGATGCTTCAAGGATTTCATCAATGTTATCGACAGCTTCCTGACTTTCGATTTTCGGGAAAATGAAAACATCATCGGCTCCGTGTTCCTTGCACAGTTTACGGATGGCATGAACGTCAGAAGCGTGACGGACAAAGGATGCAGCGATGTAGTCAATGCCTTCGCCGATGCCGAAAACAATGTCATCTGCATCTTTATCGGTCATACCTGGCAGGTTAATGCTTACGTTAGGCACAATAATGCCCTTTTTGCTTTTGAGCACACCGGTATTCATAATTTTGTTATGAATCAGGCCATGCTCCTTATCAATACCTGTAACAACCAGTTCAACCAGTCCGTCATCAATCAGGATACGTGAACCCACTTTCACATCATTGATCAGATCAGCATAAGTGATTGAAAATTTCTCAGCTGTTCCGGCAACCTCGGTTGTTGAAATATCAACTGACTTGCCTTCTTCAAGAAGAACTTCAGGTGTTGCCATATCATGCGTGCGGATTTCCGGCCCCTTTGTGTCCAGCAGAATACCAACGGTTTTTCCGGTGATCTGCATTGCCTTTCTCAAATTGACCACTTTCTGATGATGTTCTGCATGATCTCCGTGA
Source organism: Sporolactobacillus sp. Y61 (assembly GCF_040529185.1). Classification (NCBI taxonomy): domain Bacteria; kingdom Bacillati; phylum Bacillota; class Bacilli; order Caryophanales; family Sporolactobacillaceae; genus Sporolactobacillus; species Sporolactobacillus sp. Y61. The sequence goes on from NZ_CP159510.1 coordinate 2,893,204, forward strand.
GAGAAGTTGAAACGTGCCACATTCATCCCGGCGTTAATCAGTTCAACCATGCGGTCGACTGAATCACTTGCCGGTCCCAGTGTGCAGACAATTTTGGTTTTTCTCATCAATTATACCCCCAGCTTAAATTACAGAGTTTGTTCAAATAGTCACAAGGCGATACAGCCTATACTCTTATCTTGAACATTCCTCTGTTTTATATGGATAAAATCTTTGCTAACTCATATAATTTTTCATCAAACACATGTTTTTTCGAAAGTAAATCGAGAATATCATGTGCGACAATTTTGTTATTCTGAATAGCAATCATTTTGCCCTTGTCACCCTTCAGAAGCAGTTCTACAGCTTTATGGCCCATACGGCTGGCCAGCACACGGTCGAACGCAGTTGGCGAACCTCCTCTGACAACATGGCCAAGTACCGTAATACGGGTATCCATATTGGCATGATTCTTGATTTCGTCCGCTACATCCATAGCGCTGCCCACACCTTCGGCCAGGACGATAATACTGTGCTTTTTCCCGCGTACCTTCCCGTGATTCAAACGTTTGACGACCGTTTCGATATTTTCCTTGTGTTCCGGCACGAGTATCGTTTCCGCACCGTCAGCAAGTCCGGACCACAACGCAAGGTCACCGCATCCGCGTCCCATCACTTCAATGATGAACTGCCGTTCATGAGAGGTGGCGGTATCACGAATTTTATCGATGGCATCAATGATCGTATTGAGTGCCGTGTCGAAACCCAGTGTAAAATCAGTTTCCGGAATATCGTTGTCAATCGTACCGGGAATACCGATGGTTGGAAAGCCAAGCTGGGTCAGTTTGACGCCGCCCATGAATGAACCGTCGCCGCCTATGACAACCAGGCCCTGAATGCCAAACTTCTTCAGCTGTTCAATAGCAGTGGCACGGCCTTCTTCTGTTTTGAATTCTTCACAGCGGGCTGTATACAGCATGGTTCCGCCACGCTGAACAATATCTCCGACATCGGCTGCTTCAAGTTTCCGGATGTTCCCGGTGATCAGGCCCTTAAAACCATGATAAATACCATAGACCTCCGCGCCCTGGTAGATTCCCGACCGGACAACGGACCGAATGGCAGCGTTCATACCCGGAGCATCGCCTCCGCTGGTCAGAACACCAATTTTCTTGATCACAATAATCACCTCATTCATGAAAATCTGTTTTATTTTGAAGCGGATGAGTAAGAAAAGGCTGAATGATCGGCCGCATGGCCCGTAATGATGCCGTACTCACCAATTGCCCGATATTTATCCATACGCTGCCGGTAAACCTGTCCAGGATCAAGCTGATCAAGTTCGGATAATGTCTCTGACAATGTGTGACCAATACGTTCGGCCTGTTTTTTCGGATCATGTTGAGCGCCGCCTAAAACCTCAGGGATCAGTTTATCAATAATGCCCAGTTTTTTCAAATCCGATCCGGTTATTTTCATTGTTTCGGCTGCTTTCTCAGCCTGACCCGCATCTTTCCAGAGCAGAGCGGCCGCTCCCTCCGGTGAAATAACGGAGTACCAGGAGTTTTCCAGCATCAATATTCTGTTTCCGACTCCAATGGCGAGTGCCCCTCCGCTTGCACCTTCACCAATGACAACACTGATAATGGGGACAGACAGGCCGGACATTTCAAAGAGATTTCTGGCGATGGCTTCGCTCTGTCCGCGTTCTTCAGCAGCTTTCCCCGGAAAGGCACCCTTCGTATCGATAAAGGTAATAATCGGACGGCCGAACCTGTCTGCCTGTTTCATCAGTCGAAGCGCTTTTCGATAGCCCTCCGGATGGGGCATGCCGAAATTTCGCCGGATATTTTCTTTCGTATCGCGTCCGCGCTGCTCTCCGATGATCGTCACCGGGCGGCCACGAAACCTCGCAATGCCGGCAACAATTGCCTCATCGTCACCGTAGAGACGATCTCCATGGCATTCAAGAAAATCGGTGAACAAAAGGGGGATATAATCTAATGTGGTCGGACGTTTCAGGTCCCTGGCAATCTGTACCCTTTCCCATGGAGAAAGGGTGCTGTACGTCTTCTTCTCCAGTTCGGTCAGACGCTTCTGAAGCCGTTCCAGTTCTCCGGACAGATCAATATCCTTCTCATCCATAAATTGCTTGAGTTCTGAGATTTTATCCTTCAATTCAACAATCGGTCTCTCAAATTCCAGTCCTGGTCCCATCTGGCCGCCCTCCTTCCGCATGAATCGATAGTACCGTAAACAGCGTTTTTTTCAGCTTAGCACGAGGAATGACCTGATCCAGCTGCCCGTGTTTCAGTAAAAATTCGGCAGTCTGAAAATCATCCGGAAGCTTTTCACCTATCGTCTGCTCAATAATTCGTCGTCCGGCAAAGCCGATCAGTGCTCCGGGCTCAGCGAAATTGTAATCCCCCAGGGAAGCAAAGCTTGCTGAAACACCACCTGTTGTCGGGTGCGTCATGACGGAGATATACAGGCCTCCATTTTGACTGAACTGCTTCAATGCAGCGCTTGTTTTGGCCATTTGCATCAGGCTTAGCATGCCTTCCTGCATTCGCGCGCCGCCTGACGCAGAGAAAATGATCAACGGCAGATGCTCTCTGTCGGCATATTCAATCACCCTCGTAATTTTTTCGCCGACAACCGAACCCATACTCCCCATACGGAAGCCCTTGTCCATTATGGCAACAGCTGCATCCAGGCCATCTATCTTTCCTTTACCTGTCAGGACAGCTTCATTCAGTCTGGTTTTTTGCCTGTCTTTTTCCAGCTTGTTCATGTAGTCAGGAAATTGAAGCGGATTTTTTGAAATCATCTCCTGATCAAACTCTGTAAAGGATCCTTCGTCAAAAAGCATCTCGGAGCGTTCACGGGCACCAATTGGATAATGATATCCGCATGACTGGCAGACGAACAGATGCTTCTTCAGTTCCTTGACATACATAATTTTCCTGCATTTCGGGCATTTCATCACAATGCCTTCGGGAACCTGCACTTCCTGCCTGACTCGTGAAGAAGGAACCGTTGCATACTTTTTCTTTTTAACAAAAAAATCCTTTATCAAGTATATCACCCTCACTCTTTATCAAAGCCTATATTCAAATATAAAGGCGAACAATTCAATATTTATTCACTTATTTTTCATTGAATCGTTGATTATATGAAACTTTTTTCAAATCTGATCAGGTTCAGCTCAAACCTTACCATTATAACAGAGCGGCGCACAGATGATAAAGTAAGATGTCAATCAGTGGGTGCTTCATCTTTGCTGATTGTTCGTTAAATCCATCGGGCTGCAGCGGGCAGTTATCCCCTGAGGCAGGCCGGCCCGTTCATGCAGGATAAATAACGGGTGAAGTGAAGCAGAAGATTTCCGACTTTACCTTGAGATATGGCATATTTCATTTTGCCCGGGAAAAAATTCTGCTGGATTTAATCATAACATTTTTCGGTCCGATTAGCTTTCGGATTGTTTCTAATCCCGCCTGTTCAAGGGAAACCGCATATTCGGGTGCAAGCGCCAGCGTTTTTCCTTTGTTTTCATAATGAAGGATGATTCTGTGGGATCCTCTGTTCTTCCGGATAATCTCTTTAAGGCCCCTGAGTATATCCGGCCGATAATGTGCCTGATCAATGTTCAGCAATAAGATCTTCTGATACCGGGAAAGATAGTCTTTCAACGCTACAGCACGGGTAATGTTCAGCTGACCGGCTCCTCCTCTTCCTTCAGAGTATTTTACTTCAACGATCACTAACCGATCGCTTTGCAGGATTGGTCGCAGCTTTTCATAATACGATGAAAAGCAGACAGCATCCATTCGCCGGGTTTCGTCACTAAGGGTTAAAAAGGCCATGGGCCGACCGGTTCGGGTTCGGATGATCTTCATATCCTGAATCAGAGCAGCCAGTACGCAGCGTGTGCCGGTGGGTTCATCCGCCGCCTGTCCGATTGTTGTCAATCCGTACAGTCGATCGCGGAACCGCTCCAGAGGATGCCCGGACAAATAAAAGCCAAGCGCTTCCTTTTCATAATGGAGCTTTTCCTGTCCGGTCAGAGGGGGTACCTCCGTATAGTCTTCACCTGAAGAATCCGAAAATTCAAGTGCGGTCTGACCCGTTGCACTTTTCTGTTCATCTTCACCTGCCTGTATGGCACGGTCAAGCGTTGCCAGCAGAACAGCACGGTCCGTACCAAATTCATCCAGTGCCCCGGAGAAGATCAGGTATTCCAGACTTTTTCTATTGACTTTCCGCAGTGAAATGCGGCGGCAAAGATCGAACAGGTTCCTGTAGGGACCGGATGCTTCGCGTTCCCCGACGATTTCCCTGATTGCCCCGACACCGAGGTTTTTTATAGATGAGAGACCAAAACGGATGCCCTGACCTGATGGTTCAAAACTCATCAGGCTCTTATTAACAGATGGCGGAAATAAAGGGAGGCCTGCTTTTCTCATTTCATTCACTGCTGTTGTCAGCTTTTCTGCATTACCGGCAACACTGGTCAAATGCGCGGCCATAAACACTTCCGGATCATGCGCCTTAAGATAGGCCAGACGATAAGAAATCATTCCATAGGCAACCGCGTGCGCGCGATTGAAACCGTAATCGGCAAAACGGACGATCAGATCAAACACCTGCTCAGCTGTTGCTCTTTCATAGCCCTTCTTCAGGCATCCGGATATAAAGTCGTTTTTCTGATTCTCAAGCAAATCACGTTTCTTTTTCCCTACCGCCCGACGCAGAATGTCCGCCTGTCCAAGGGAATACCCGGCCATCTGTACGGCAATCTGCATGATTTGCTCCTGATAAACCAGCACGCCCCAGGTCGGGCGAAGAATTGGAGCCAGATCAGGATGCGGATAACGGATCTCTTCCATGCCATGTTTTCTTCTGATATAGCGATCTATAAACTGCACAGGACCGGGGCGATACAGAGCATTAACGGCAACAATATCTTCAAATTCAGTGGGTCTGAGCTTTCTCAGGACCTGGCGCATCCCGTCTGATTCCAGCTGGAACACGCCGGTGGTATCCCCGCGTCCGAGCATCCTGAAGGTTTCTGTATCATTTGCAGGGATATCCTCAGGTGTCAGCTGAGTGCCTCTTTTCTTTGAGACCCGCCGGATCACTTCCCGCATAAAAGTCAGATTGCGCAATCCGAGGAAATCCATTTTCAGCAGCCCCAGCGGCTCAAGAACCTCCATAGGATATTGCGTTACCGGGATCCCTCCGTGCCCCCTCTGGAGTGGAACCAGCTCTGTCAGAGGCCGGTCGCTGAGGACAACGCCGGCCGCATGAATCGAGGAATGGCGTGGCAGACCTTCTATCTGTCTCGCAAGGGTAAAAATAGAAGAAGCTTCCGGAGATTCCCTGAGCAGGCGTCGCAGTTTTGCCGACTCATTAAATGCTTTCTCAAGAGTCATTTTCGGCGCCGAAGGAATCAGACGCGCCAGACGATCGGCGATCCGCTGATCCCCTCCCATCACTCTTCCGGTGTCGCGGATCGCTGCTTTGGCAGCCAGGGTCCCAAAGGTAATAATCTGCGCCACGTGCTCTTTTCCATATTTTTCATAGGCATAGTCAATCATCTTATCCCTGTCCACATCGGGGAAATCCATATCGATATCCGGCATGTTGATCCGTTCAGGATTCAAGAAACGCTCAAAAAGCAGGTGATATTTGATTGGATCGACTTCCGTTATTTTCAGCAGAAACGCAACCAGTGATCCGGCTGCGGAGCCACGACCCGGTCCCGGCATAAATCCGGACACCCTTGCATGATTCACCAGGTCGGCAACAATCAGAAAATAATCACTGAACCCCATTCGAACGATTACGCTCAGTTCTTTGTCCAGTCGCTTCCTGATTTCCAGGGTAACCGGTGCGCTGTATTTATTCAGCGCCTGTTCGCACAAACTGCGGAGATATTCATCTGAACTGAGACCTCCTGGTACGGGGAACCTTGGAACCCGAACCTGTCCAAACGAAAAATCCACCTGGCATGCTGCTGCAATCAAACCGCTGTTTTTAAGCGCTTCAGGTAAATCAGAAAAACGGCGTTCCATTTCTTCTGCAGACAGGTAACTTTTCCCAGGACCGCTTTCGGGCGCATATTCCGTCAGAACAGTCCCTTTATCGATACACCTCAGACAGGCATAAGCCCGTTCATCTTTCGGATCAAGATAGCGAATATCACTTGCGGCTACTAATGGAATATGAAGTGAACGGCCCAGATCAGTCAACGTGCCTTCATATGGATACGCTCTGCAGCACTCAAGATAAAACCGCCCGTTGAATATTTGCTTAAGTTCTCGTGATAATTTTTCAGCTGCGGGCACATTTCCTGCGGCAAGCAGTCGGTCGATGTCACCATCCGGCCCCCCTGACAGAGCGATAAGCCCTTCCGCATACTTCGCTACTGTTCTTAAGTCAAGCCGGCCCTCTTTATTGAACTGAACCAGCGTGGACAGCTTAACAAGATGCACATAGCCCGCATGATTTTTTGCAAGAAGGACCAGAATTCCCGGATTACTGTCCCGGTCAGGATGCAGCCTATCCCGATCATCAGTACGGATGCTTAACTCCATACCGATAACGGGATGGATGCCCGCATCTTTACAGGCATGATAAAAAGGAACGGCTCCGTACAGAACATTTCTGTCCGTCAGTGCAAGTGCAGTCTGACCTTCTGATTTTGCACGTTCAGCAAGTTGAGTCACTGTACATGTGCCGGCGAGCAGGCTGTACGCACTGTGAACATGAAGATGTACAAATGTCATATGACCGCTGCTCCTTTACTGGTTAATCTCTTCAAATAATTATAATATAAGCTGTATCGATTGAAAAATGGTATAACGTGCAGGCAAGTCCCATAGATTGTATTGGACGGTTACTCGGGGGGCACCTGTCAATGCAGACCTTTTTTTCAAATGCAATCATGAATTACAGTATCGCATTCGGCGTGATCATCGGCGGATGTATTGTCGGCGGGATCAGTGCCAGTATCATTGGCCGCCCGCCATTTTCAGAAATGGAACGGCTGGCCTCAACAATGAAGATATGGGCCGTTGTTACAGCCATCGGAGGGACCTTTGACACCATCGAAAATCTGGAACGCGGTTTTCTGAGCGGCAGTCTGGTGGAAGTGCTGAAACAGATTCTTCTGATTGGCGCCGCCATGGCCGGTGCGCATATGGCGGGAATGACGGTACACCTGCTGACAAGGGTCGACTAATGAGCCGTACACCTATAAAAGAGGGACAGCGGAAATTTATCGCCGGCTGTATCATTGGTATGCTGGCTGGTTTTGCCGCTTTTCTGTTTTTTTACGGAGAGACGCAGGAAAAACAAATCAACAAAATCCGCGAACTTCAGGCCGGGATCCATCTGCTGGAAGAGCAAAAGAAAGCGCTGATCGACGCTGAAGAGCGAAAAAATACGGAACTGGAAAAGAAACTGACCGTTCAGGAAATTCGCATTTCGATTTCGGGCCGGAAACCTGACAAGGCGACACGAACGGAACTGGAACACCAGGTCGCTGAGGAACTGCATTCGCTGATTAATCAAAGTATTGCTTCTGTTGCAGACAACAGAGAACTGATCGTTAAAGCAATCGAAAAAAAGCCGTTTACCTTTGCTGATATTGTCTATCATTTTCATGTCCGGCACATCGTGATCTACTCTTCCCTGTCGATAGAGATTGACATCTCAGGCAGTGAGGATAAAAGCCGGTGAATTCTGCCATAACCATAAGCGCCGCGAAACGCATTTTCCCTTGCGTCTCACGGCGTTTTTACAATCATTTCCAGGATCGGCACAGCTCTTTAAGTCCCTCTATCAGCTGATCGGCTTCTCCCCAGCTGTAAACAGTCGCTCCAGAGGCCAGCGGGTGACCCCCGCCATTAAAATTTGCCGCCAGTTCGTTAATCACTGGTCCTTTGGAACGGATCCGGGCCCGGATCTGTCCGTCTTCTTCCGAAAACAGCACCCATGCCTTGATGCCTTCCACATTTGCAAAACTGTTGACAAGCGATGAGGCATCAGAAGATTCAAGATGGTAGGAATGAACCAGTTCCAGCGGCAGCTTGATGAAACCGACTCCCTCGTCTGTCAGTGTGAAGTGCTGCAGAACATAACCGTTTAAGCGGACCACATCCAGCTTTCTTATATAGAGCTGATCAAAAAAGGCCTGTCGGTCAAAAGGATGCCGGACCAGTTCGGCTGCTGCAAGAAACGTCTGCTCTGTCACATTGCTAAACTGAAACCTGCCTGTATCGCCGACGATACCGGCGAACAGCAGCCGTGCCGCTTCGTCAGTCAATACCAGTTCTCTGTGCTTCCTTACTATAGAGGTGATCATCTCACTTGTTGAACTGGCGGACGGATCCACCCATTCGGGGTCCCCGTAAGAATCCACAATGGGATGATGATCAATCTTTATCAGGTGTGCGCCCCTGTCAAACCGTTGATCTGAAACCCGTTCACGGTTGGCTGTATCACAGACAATTACCAATGCTCCATCATAAACGTCATCTGCAATTTGATCCATCGAGCGCAGAAAACGAAGAGAATCCGCTTCCTCACCGACCGTATAAACCTTCTTATCCGGAAAATTATCCCGGATCAGGCAGGCAAGTCCACCCTGGGAACCCATGGCGTCCGGATCCGGTCGGACGTGGCGGTGAATAATAATGGTCTCATACTTTCTAATGTACTCCAATATTTTCTCTATCACATGAAGTCCTCCAGCTGATATTCGTTGTGCCGGTCAGAAACGATCAATGAACTGAGCCGTGATCAGAGCTTTACCGCAAATCTGCCCTTCGACAAACAATTCAACATCCAGTTTACCGTTTCTTCGTGTCATCTCAAGAATTTTCGGGAAAACGCTGACTGTCTGATCAATCTGCACCGGTTTAAAAAAGTAAAATGAAAAATTGTCAATGACCAGATCACCTTTTTTCAAATGATTGAGAACCCGTCTGCCGGCGGTAGCGACCATGGAGGTCATAATCCCGTAAGACAGGAACCCGAGATAGTCGGTCATCTGCGGTGTGACATCGAACTGAAAGGCATAATGTCTGTCATCAGACTGATCTGACAGACTGGCAGAGATCAGATCTTCAATTGTCTCTCCCATCTGCGGCTGCTGCTGAACCATCTGTAAGGCTTTAAGGACGTCGCGCCGGGTAATGATGCCCAAAAGATGCTGCGTCCTGTCAGTAACCGGAAGACATTCAATTCCTTCCCAGATCATGCGGTGTGCTGCTGCTGCAACAGATGTTGACGGATTGACGGTATGCGGATGAGCAGTCATCAGATCACTGATAACATGCGCTTCCGGGTGCCCCATCACATCCTTCATGGTGACAATTCCTGTAACCTGCATCTTTTCATCAACAACCGGAAATCGGCTGTGAGAAGTCATGCTGTTCAGCTCCGTCCATTTTTCGGGCCGGTCGCTTTCGAGAAGAAACTGTGTATCCGACAGAGGAATCAAAATATCAGAAACGTGGGCAATTTCTTTCTTTATCAACTGATCATATATTGCCCGGTTGATTTTTGCTGCAACCGTAAAGGTATCATAGGAAGTTGAAATTACCGGCATACCGGTTTGATCTGCCAGTCGCCTGACCTCGTCACTTGTACCGAAGCCCCCGGTCACCATCACGGCTGCACCTTCCCGAAGAGCGTAGCGGTGAACAGATTCCCGGTTGCCGACAATCATCAGATCGTTCGCACCAATGTAGCGCTTGATCGCATCCAGTTCCATCGCCCCGATAACGAAGTGGTGCAGTGTCTTTGACAGGCCTTCCCGTCCGCCAAGAACCACACCATCAACAATTTTAACAATGGAATCGAATGTCAGTTTCTCAATGCTCTGTTTACTTTTTTTCTCAATACGGATCGTACCGACACGTTCTACAGTAGAGACAAAACCCTGATTTTCAGCATCTTTGATCGCACGGTATGCGGTTCCCTCACTGACGCCCAGATCGCGGGCCGTCTGTCTGACAGATATTTTACTGCCGATTTCAAGTTTCTCAATATATTTCATAATCAGTTCATGTTTGGTTTCGATTGTCCTCACCCGTCTTTCCCGGAAGCCCGTTCATGCATTAAAGTGTTATGGACTCTCCCGGTCTGAGAAGGCGTCCGCGCGTCCCCAGTCGATCCACAAAGCGCCTGGCGTCCTGCCGGATTACAGGGAAGGTATCATAATGAATAGGAATGACGGTCTTCGCCTTCAGCCAGTCTGCGGCGATCAGTGCATCATCAGGACCCATTGTGAAATTGTCTCCAATCGGCAGAAAGGCCAGGTCGATATTATTTTGTTCGCCGATCAGTTTCATATCCGTAAAAAGTCCCGTGTCTCCCGCATGATAAATGGTTTTTCCATCAATATAAAGAAGCAGTCCGGCCGGCATGCCCGTATAGACGATACGGTTGCCAGGCTCTGTTATGCTGGATCCGTGAAAAGCCTGGGTCAGCTTGACACGTCCAAAGGGGAACGTATAGCTTCCGCCAATCGACATGCCATGTGTTTTCAAACCTTTCCAGCCATAATAAGTTGCAAGTTCCGCTATGCCGATGATAAGGGATCCATCCCTTTCAGCAATAGGCAGTGTATCAGCCGTATGATCCCCATGTCCGTGGGTCAGCAGAATGTAATCAATTTCAGGCAAATCGTCCAGTGTCACAGAGGCCAGGCTGTTTCCAGTGATAAAAGGATCGATCACGAGATTACCGTTCGACGTTTCAATAAGTACGGTCGAATGGCCGATAAATGTGAGTTGCATCCGAGTACCCCCTCATCTGTTGAAACAATTTGATCATCTCATATATACCTGTTATTTATTATACACTACCTATTCTTAAAATCAGAGGAAAGGTGCTGTTTTCATGTTTTTTGCAGAAAAACGGATGTTCTCCCTGTTATCTCAAACTGATTGTGATAAATTAAAGGGTAACAAGATGATACTGGAGTGACTCATGTGACAAACAAAATCAGAAAGATTGAAGACTGGCTGAAAAGCCATAACGGACGATTCGCTTATATCGCTGAACCATCCAATGTTTATTATCTCACACATTTTAAGTGTGATCCGCATGAACGTTTTCTTGGCCTTTTTGTCTTCCCCGACGCGGAACCCTTTCTGATCTGCCCGGCACTGGAAGAAGGGCAGGCTAAATCGTCCGCTTTCGGCCATGAAGTGATCGGTTACCGGGATGATCAGGATCCCTGGACATTCGTCTCCAAAGCGATTCATTCCCGAAAAGCCGGATCCGGCAAGGTCTATATCGAGCCGAGAACCCTTCCTTATAAAAAAGCCGAAGCGGTCCAGTCCCTTTTTGATGCATCCTTTGGATCTATTGAGGGCTTTCTGGCTTCGATGCGCAGGATAAAATCCCCGGCGGAACTTGCGGCAATGAAGAAAGCCGGTGAGATTGCCGATTATGCCGTTAAACTCGGCGTTAACGCAATTAAAAAAGGACGGACCGAAACAGCCATTATTTCTGACATCGAATACGAACTGGCAAAACAGGGCTATTCAGAAATGGCATTTGATACCATGGTTCTCACCGGTGAAAACACTGCAAAGCCCCACGGTTATCCCGGAAACCGGCAAATCAAAGAAGGCGATATGGTCCTGTTCGATCTGGGCGTAGTGATAGATGGATACTGCTCGGATATAACCCGAACGGTCGGATATAAGTATGTATCTGATGAGCAGCGTAAAATTTACAATACGACCCTGCAGGCAAACCTTGCCGCGATCCAGGCGGCTCATGCCGGAATGAGAATCGGCGACCTCGACGGAGTAGCCCGGAAGGTGATCTCTGATGCAGGTTATGGTGCCTATTTCACACACCGCATCGGTCACGGACTTGGCCTTGGCGAGCATGAAGAACCTTCGATGAGCGCAGATAATGACAATCTTCTGGAAACAGGCATGGTATTCACCGTCGAACCGGGAATTTATGTCCCCGGTGTGGCCGGCGTGCGCATTGAAGATGATGTGTACATGAGTGAAAACGGTCCGGAGACCCTGACCCACTATCCAAAAGAGCTGCAGATTATCGAATAATCCCCTGTGAAAAGCATAAATACCCCGTATGATTCGACCCTAGTCGCTGTCATACGGGGTTTTCTATGTATTTTAAAAGAACCTGTCTGTGCCAGGTTTTCCTATATTTCAAAGAAAGTACAGAACCCTTACGGAAAAAACGGCAGAAAAACGAAGCCTTTGGTGCTGCTGCGACCCGGCCGTGATCCGGATTCTCCTCAATGACCCTCAGTTTCATGCACAGGTGTCCGTCTTTCCCTGCGTTCCGCTTCATCTTCAGCATATCTTCGTGCATAAAAGTTGAAAAAGAAACCGAGGTTCCCTTTATACCCGGGCTGCCAGGGCTTCTGCCCGCCACAATAATGGATAAAAACAGTATGTGCTTTAATCCATTTGGGATTAGCCTGATCTTTGTTCGTCGGAAAAATTCGAGTCAGATTATAATAGCGGGCATCGTAATTATAGTACATACCGGGAATCGAAATGATTTTGTCCCAGTAAAGGGCATTAAAAATATCCTGATCCGGCAGAAGCAGATGCTTGTGTTTCCCCGTAAACTGCATAATTTTCTTTAATGAATTGCTTTTTCTCAGTGCTTTGATATTCATCATCAGGACACCGGTGTTAAAATACCCTTTTGCCTTTGGTGTTTTCAGGCGCATTTTATTGAACGGACCGGCCATTCTGGCAGAATAGGCATGTTCACAGGCCATAAAAAATGCGTTCCCGAAAGGTTTCCTGTACAGATCAAATACAGGATTCAGGTTAATGATATCCGGATCCAGATAAAGAATTCGATCCACTGATTCGGGAAGATAACGAAAAGCAATCAGCCTGTAATACATTTCTGATGAAAAGTGCCTGTAAACCAACGCATCATCAAATAGTCCGGGATGAATAAAAACGGGCACCAGCCGGTGGCCTTCACCGGATACAAATTCCTGTATATCTTTAATTTCATTTTCATTCAATTTGGAATACATCATGTATACCGTGATGGTACAGCCGCGATTATTCATAAACAGTGACTTCAGCATCACCTTCAACGGATACAGATAATTCGCGTTTAGTGCGACAAGTATATTCAATCAGCAACACCTCTGCTTTCCACAAATAATAGAGCTGACCGGATTAAATGGAGGGCAGAGGAATGTATGTGACAGATCAGATCTTCTGCCACAGTTTTGAGAGCCGAACCGTATCCCTGGCAATCATGACCTCTTCATTCGTTGGAATAACCAGTACTTTTACAGGCGAATGCTCTGCACTGATAAAAGTCTCCTTACCGTTGATCTTATTTCTTTCAGGATCCACAAACACGCCCATAAACTGCAGTCCATCAAGAACACGTTCCCGGACCAGCGAACTGTGCTCACCAATCCCTGCGGTAAAGATAATGGCATCAACACCAGCCATCTTCGCAGCATACGACCCGATATATTTCTGAATCCGCTCAACAAACACATCAATAGCCAGCTTCGCTCTCTTATTCCCTCTTCTGGCTTCCTTTTCAAGGTCCCGCAAATCATTTGAGAAGCCGGAAATACCCAGTAACCCGCTTTTTTTATTCAGTACATTGATTACTTCAGTCGCATTCATCCCGGTTTTGTCCATAATGTAGGGAATGAGTGCCGGATCAAGATCTCCGGAACGTGTTCCCATCGTCACCCCGGCAAGAGGAGTAAAACCCATGGACGTATCAATAGATTTTCCATCTCTGACTGCTGTAATACTGGCACCGTTTCCTAAATGGCATGAGATCAGCCGCAAATCCTTCAGCGGCCGATTCAGTATATCTGCAGCCCTCATGGTGACATATTTATGACTTGTTCCATGAAAACCATATTTCCGGACACCGTAATCCGTGTAGTATTGATAAGGCACACTATAAAGAAACGCTTCACTTCCCATACTCTGATGAAAAGCGGTATCGAATACAACAACCTCCGGAACATCAGGCAGCACTTCACGGAATGCCCGGATGCCGACAAGGTTCGCGGGGTTATGTAACGGAGCAAGATCTGAAAGATTCTCAATTTTTTTAATCACTTCGTCAGTTACCAGAGCGGAATCGTCAAAGTCTTCACCACCATGAACAACACGATGACCGACCCCTTCAATCTCCTTCAGTGACTGAATAATATGAAGGGATGTCAGCTTTTCCAGCAGTTTCCTTACCGCCTCTTCATGATCGGGTATTGATGTGACTTCCTTCTTTTTCTCTCCTTTTACACTGATGGTGAAAATAGAATCAGAAAGTCCAATACGTTCTACCGCGCCTTTGGTCACCAGTTTTTCAGCAGGCATATCGAGAAGCTGGAATTTCAGTGATGAACTGCCTGCATTAATAGCAAGTATTAATGCCATATCCTTCACCCCCAAATCTACTAAACAGACTGATCGGTAAACCATTGATCAATCCGCTGCAAAACTTTTCGCATGGCGTTTTCATTAAGAAAATCAGGCAGTTCTGCCAGAAGCGTTTCCCCGGCACTGCCGCACTTCCACCCTTTTTTCGCAGAAGCATGATACTCTTTGCGGCCTCCGGTTTCCTGAAAAGGGTCAGAGGCAGCTGAAGCAGAGCCAGCACGATGGCATGCTTCTGCATAAAACGGTGAAAATGATGGTCATGGTCATCTGAAAAGAGTCGATTAGGAATCAGATAGAGCAGATATCCGCCTGCCTTCAGCTGTTTTAACCCCTGTTCAATGAAAAGAAAATGGGTATACGCTTTTCCATCCGTTCCGTTTAACTCGAATTGTTTGGCGTTTTCCTGATCTGGATAGAAACCCACCGGAACATCACATACGACAAGGTCTGCCGGTTCAGTCAGGATCGGTTTGAGACCATCCTGATGTAAGAGATGAATCTCATTCTGCTGCAAATTGGCATTCGTCCAGGCAAGCCGGATCATCAGATCGTTCGTGTCTGCTCCACAGGCAAGGATATGACCCTGACTGGACTGATTCATGATGCCTGTAAGGAGATTGGCTGTTCCTGCAGCAGGATCAAGAACTGAAAATGACGAATACTTTCCCATCAGCTGACTGGCAATATGCCCCATTAAGATAACCAGCGCATCAGGTGTCATGTCATCACCGGCCGCCGAGTCCTTTTTCATACCCTTAAGTACAGCAAGCTGGAAAGCACGCCGTACATCTTCAGCTGTCATTCCCTTATGAAAAAAGGCCGCATACAGCGGTTCCAGCTTCTCTTTAAGGTCATGGTCGGTCACCCTGTCTTTGAAAATATCCTCGCCTGCAGCACACAGACCCTCTAAATAGGATATTTTGTGCTTTTTCATAATTATAAGTGCAGCCTGATCAAGTACCGAAAATAAATCGGTCACTATTGTCGTTTCCAAGATGTCTTCCCCCATAATCCATAAACCATCCATAAAGCGCTTTCAACATAAAACACACCGCAAAAAATCTGACATTATTTTTCTGCATCCCGGAGTGTGTCTGATTCTCCATCAGAATGAGCCGCCGTGGATGCAGTCCTGCTGCTGAACCTGCCACCGGAAAACAGTTCGGTCTCCCTTTTACCTGAATCCGGGCGCAGCGCATGCTTCACCTGGAAAGTTCCGTTAGATGTTCCATGGTTCATATCTGCAACGCTCCTATGTACACTATAAATTAATTTTAGTGGCAGGGCAATAGAAAACAAGTGGATTGCCATCTATCCACTTAAAAATCAAAAATAATTACCGTATCCATGTACGTCGAATAAACCGGTCCGGTTTCAAAAGAACAGGAGACGGCGCCTGATCTGCCCGTCTTATTCCCATTCCGTATCCTTCGACCATTCGTCCGGCTTTTTTTTCTTTTTCGGACGGACACCCTGCCCCACTGCGGTTTCATCCATGATTTCCTTGATTTTTTCTACCGTTCTCGGAACTAAATCGATCAACCTTTCATAGAGGTGTGTCTGATGATCCAGATGGATGGTTTTCACACCATGAGGTCCGATAATAAGAAAAGCAATCGGAGTGATGGACACACCCCCGCCCGTTCCGCCTCCGAACGGCAGATAGGCTTCCTCTTCCTCACCCTGCTGTTCATCAGGATTTTCGTTTT
The DNA here is from genome assembly GCF_040529185.1 of Sporolactobacillus sp. Y61. Lineage (NCBI taxonomy): Bacteria > Bacillati > Bacillota > Bacilli > Caryophanales > Sporolactobacillaceae > Sporolactobacillus > Sporolactobacillus sp. Y61. Next base: position 2,909,345 of record NZ_CP159510.1, read on the forward strand.
TTGTACTAAATTCACTGCCGCCGGCAACAAAACCGAACCCCACTTTTGAAATCGTAATGATCAAATGGCCGTCTTCTGTCTCGATCGGATCCCCGATAATCGTGCGGACATCAATCATTGACTGGATACTTTCCAGCGCTGTTTTCATTAGCCCTTGAATTGGATGATCTGCCACGCTTTTCCCCCCTTTCATTTGCTTTACTATCTGCCTGACTATACCGATAGCTTTTCCTGTTTTGATTGTTACCATGCATGACAGACGGGAACGGAATGTCATTTGCCGGAATAACGGATGAACGGTGACATGCAGATTCTGATTCGTCATCTGGCCGATCAGTGGCAGAACAGCTGACTTCATTGCCCAGATAAAACCGCAGCACATGGCGGTCAGAGGGGCATCGCCCATACCACAGACCGTCTGCCATTGAAAATGCCCGACATGCATTTGATCAGACCAATGAATCGTACGGAAAACGCGCATCCACCTCTTCCTGCGGCTGAACATGTCTTGCGCAGGCCGACTGCCCCGGGCGCTCTCCTTCCATTCATCTGATTCTGCAAGAGCGTGCAGCAGCATCTCTTCCAGATTCGTTTCGCTGATCCGGCCCTGCCAGATTGTTTTCTTCCATAACATGAGCTGCGCCGAAGCATCAAGCCTGCCATTGCTGAATTCAGCATTAAGGAGAACAGAGAGGGTGCTTCCTAAAATGAGAATAAGTGCAAGGACGAAAAATAAAAGAAGGCCTGTCAGTAAAAAAAGGAGTAACATAAGCCCATCCTCCAGACCAGGATGACTGCTTGGAAAGTCGTTTTTTATCCCGCATTAACGGGCAGTAAGACCACCACCTCAAAATTATGAGGGGAAATGAACAGACCCGGGTGGGGGTAAGGACCCCCACCACTGATTGAAGTTTCACTTTATCCCGCATTAACGGGCAGTAAAACCCCCACCTCAAAATTATGAGGGGAAATGAACAGACCCGGGTGGGGGTAACTGCCCGCAGCAGCCCGATTGGTTCAACTAACAATCAGCGGTGGGTAAGGACCCCCCACTGATTGAAGTTTCGCTTTATTATGTGCTGCTTTCTTTCTTCTTATCCTTCATGACGGAGAGCAAATATCTGCCGGTTTGAATCAAACTCACCTTTTAAAAGGTGACATATTAAACAGGTGATGCTCAACTCAGGTATTCCGGCATCGGGCAGGTTTGCCCGATGCTGATAAATGCTGTATTATGCTTTGCATCAGGAAGAATTTCCGACTATTAACAAACCATCTATTGCGTGTTACTATATAGCTGTAATAAGTGATACAGCATACCGGTCATACAAAGTAGTGAGGAGGGATTATGCTGAAAAACCTGACAGAAATGCTCAAGGGCGTACTTGAGGGCTGTGTCCTTGAATTGATAAGCCGCAAAGAAACCTACGGCTACGAAATCACGCGGCGTCTGAACGCCCTCGGATTTACAGATGTTGTGGAGGGAACAGTGTATACCATCCTGGTCCGGCTTGAAAGAAACAAACTGGTAAAAGTCGCCAAAAAGCCCTCCAGCATGGGGCCGCCGCGAAAGTTTTTTGCTCTCAACGACGCGGGACGCGAGGAACTGCGAAAGTTCTGGGAAAGATGGGCTTTCCTGTCATCAAAAATGAACGAGTTAAAGGAGAGAAAAGAATGAATTTCTGGGAAAAAATCACGGGCAGTGACATGACTAAAGAATTGAAAACTTTTGAATCACGAGCTAAAAAGCTGCCGGCCGATTATCAGGTGGCATGGGAAAAAATCAAATTCAATCTTTGGCCGCACTCAGATTTTACCGGACGCAACCTCATGCCCATTCTTGACGATGTACTTGGCCTGCTCGAAGAAACAGCAGCGGACGGTCAGCGTGTCCAGGACGTTTTAGGTGACGATATCAAGGGCTTCTGTTCAGCACTTGCCGGCGAAGAAGGGGCAAAGTCTTTTCGCGACAAGTGGCGCAGGCAACTCAATAATAATATTGCAAAAAAATTAGGCAAATCAGGTAAATAGGAGGATAAAATGAGCTTACGAGATATCATCAAGAGCAAAAAAGAGTGGCGGGCGCACATGGCTCGTGTCAAAGGCCTCCCGCAAGATTATCAGATTGTTTATAAAGAGATTCAAAAATACTTCTTTAAAGTCGGCCCAGTTGAGCTAACAAGCGGGATCGGTTTACTCTCAGGTATTGTCGACCTTTTTGAAGAGGGCGCGGCCTCGGGAAAAGGAGTGCTCGAAGTGACGGGCAGTGATGTAGCGGCTTTCTGCGACGATCTCATCAAAGATTCAAAAACTTACGCCGACGTCTATCAAGAAGCTGTTAACCGGAAAGTGAACAAGGCCATGAAAAAGGTTTCGGATAAAAAAAGAGGCGATCAAGATGGAAAAAGCAATTGAAGTAAAAGATCTGCAAAAGTCTTTCAAGAGCGCGGCAGTCCTGAAAGGCATCAATTTTGAAGTGAAGCGAGGTGAGATTTTCGCCCTGCTCGGTTCTAATGGCGCGGGCAAGACAACGGTCGTCAGAATCCTCACCACGCTGCTGAAGCCAGACGGCGGGACTGTGAGCGTCAACGGCTACGATGTGACAGCAAAGCCTGACCCTGTACGGCAGTCGATCAGTCTGACCGGGCAGTTTGCTGCCGTAGATGAGATTTTGACCGGGCGGGAAAACCTCATCATGATTGCCAGACTGCGACACCTTAAAAATCCGCGTCAATTAGCGGACGATTCTCTGAACCATTTCGGTCTGGCCGACGCCGCCGACCGCAGGGTTGCAACCTATTCGGGCGGTATGCGCCGCAAACTGGACATCGCCATGAGTCTGATTGGAAAACCGCCGCTTATTTTTCTGGACGAGCCAACCACCGGGCTTGATCCCGAGGCGCGCCTCGGGGTCTGGAAGGCGGTCAAAGCACTTTCCGGGGGCGGTACGACAGTGTTCCTGACCACGCAGTATCTGGAGGAAGCCGAGAAACTTGCCGACCGAATCGCCATTCTCCATGAAGGAAAGATCATCGTATGCGGTACACTCGCGGAACTGAAAAACCTGTTCCCGCCTGCAAAGAAAGAGTATGTAGAAAAACAGCCGACACTGGAAGAAATTTTTCTCGCGCTCGTCGCGAGAAAGGAGGAAAAACGATAATGAAGAGATACTTTTTCAGCGACCTGATCGTGATGTTTGGGCGCTCAATGCGCCATATTACCCGCAGCATGGACACGATCATGACGGTCTGCATCACTCCGATTGCGATGATGCTGCTGTTCGTCTACGTATTGGGCGGCGCGATTCAAGTCAGTACGGACAATTATGTCAATTATCTGCTGCCCGGCGTCCTGCTGATGGCGATTGCGAGCGGCATCGCCTATACCGCTTTCCGCCTGTTCATGGATATGCAGAGCGGTATCTTTGAACGGTTCCACTCGATGCCGATTGCGCGTTCCTCCGTGCTGTGGGGGCATGTGCTGACCTCAATGGTTTCCAACGCCATTTCGGTCGTCATCATCATTCTTGTAGCGCTGATTATGGGCTTTCGTTCATCAGCAGGGATAGCTTCATGGCTTGCCGTGGCCGGTATCCTCGCGCTGGTGACACTGGCTCTGACCTGGATCGCGGTGATTCCCGGATTGACGGCAAAATCGGCAGACGGCGCAAGTGCTTTCGCCTATCCGCTTATTTTTTTGCCGTTTATCAGTTCAGCCTTTGTTCCTACTTCATCCATGCCCGGACCGGTCCGCGCCTTCGCCGAACACCAGCCGGTGACCTCCATTGTCGATGCGATACGTTCTCTGCTCGCGCGGCAGCCTGTTGGTAACGATATCTGGATTGCGCTCGCATGGTGTCTTGGAATCCTTATCGTTGCCTATCTTTTCGCAATGCTCGCCTATAAACATAAAACAGCTTAATGTTTACAGGCATGAATAGTGTACAAAAAACCGGAAACCTGTCAGATGGCGGGATTCCGGTTTGCCTTATTTATCCTTATTTCAATCGAGTTTTTTTGCTTTTTCACGCTGAAATTCACTTTTTTCGCGGTGACGCTTCTCTAATACGTGGAGGACACGGTCAAAACCGACACCTTGTTCACGAAGCATCACCAATGTGTGATAGATCACATCTGAAACTTCCCATTCCAGTTCAGCAGCCGAGCGATTTTTTGCCGCAATGATGACTTCAGACGTTTCTTCTCCGATTTTTTTCAGTATTTTATCAATGCCTTCATGAAACAAATAGGTTGTATATGTACCTTCCGGCCGTTCCGCTTCCCGTTCGGCGATGACATGTTCCAGTTCCGCGAGTATGCCATAGCGATCATTTCCACTCTCTGTCGCCTCTTTTTTGTCGCTTTCTTCCATTTTGAAGCAGCTGTAACTGCCAGTATGACAGGCAGGACCCGACGGAATGACCTTGACAAGCAGTGTATCCGAGTCACAGTCGCGTCCCCAGTCGATGATTTTCTGTGTATTTCCCGAGGTCTCCCCTTTGTGCCAAAGTTTCTGTCTTGACCGGCTGAAGAACCAGGTTTCTCCTGTTTCCAACGATTTTTCCAGTGATTCTTTATTCATATAAGCAAGCATCAGAATCTCTTTACTCTGGGCATCCTGCACAATAGCCGGTATCAGGCCATTTTCATTAAATGTCACATCTTCTGCTTTCATCGTATGACAACCCCTTTATCTTTTAAAAACGTCTTTACCTTGTTAATTGACGTTTCTTTATAGTGAAAAATGGAAGCGGCCAGTGCTGCATCCGCCCTGCCCTTCGCAAAAACATCATAAAAGTCAGCCGTTTTCCCTGCTCCTCCTGAAGCAATAACCGGTACATCCACCGCATCGCTGATATTACGAGTCAGGTTCAGTTCAAAGCCGTTTTTTCTGCCGTCACAGTCCATACTGGTCAACAGGATCTCACCTGCTCCAAGCGAAACAGCCGTTTTTGCCCATTCGATGGCATCAAGATCTGTCTTTCGTGTTCCGCCATGTGTATAGACCCGATACATGTCTAATTCAGGATCCCATCTGGCATCAATCGCACAGACAATGCATTGGCACCCGAAAAAATCAGCACCTGCTGTAATCAGTTCAGGGCGTGCCACCGCCGCACTGTTCAGCGACACTTTATCCGCCCCGGCCCGCAGCAGTTCCTTTATATTTTCCAGTGAATGGATCCCGCCGCCAACAGTAAACGGAATGGCGAGCCGGGCTGCAACAGCTTTGACTACATCAATCATCGTGTGGCGCTTTTCATTCGATGCCGTTATGTCCAGGAAAACCAGTTCATCTGCTCCTTCGCGGTTGTAATACATCGCCAGTTCAACGGGATCACCTGCGTCACGGAGGTGAATAAACTGTGTCCCTTTGACAACGCGCCCGTCCTTGACATCAAGACAGGGGATAATCCGTTTTGCCAGCATCTGCTGTCACCAACCTTACCACGTCCGGAATAGAAATCTGTTTCGTATAAAGCGCTTTGCCGATGATTGCTCCGCTGATTTCTCCGTTCCGTTTTTTCAGAATTTCTTTGATTTCATCAAGAGATGACACCCCTCCGGACAGAACAACCGGACGCCCGATTTCTTCTGCCAGCCGTGCAGCCCCTTCTATGTTTGCGCCCTGCATCGCACCGTCCCGGGAAATATCGGTATAAATGAAATGAATGGCCCCGTATTCGATCAGCTTTTTTGCCAGGTCCGCCGCACGTATATCGGAAACCTGGAGCCACCCGTTAACCGCTATTTTCCCCTGTCTGACATCGAGTCCGACAGCCACCTTTCCGGGGTACTGTTTTAATGCCTGTCTGGTGAAAGCAGGATCTGAAATCGCGGAGCTGCCAAGAATCACACGGCGGATTCCATGTTCCAGGTACCAGGAAACACACGCCATAGAACGGATCCCGCCGCCTGTCTCAATATGAACCGGTACCTGTGCTGCAATCTGAGCGATCACTTCCCGATTGACCGGATGACCCGCTTTGGCACCGTCCAGGTCCACAACATGCAGCCACTTCGCCCCCTGGTTATAAAAGGAACGCGCAACGGATACAGGTGAATCATCAAAAACAGTAGACTGCTTATAATCCCCCTGAAAGAGACGGACACATTTCCCGCCCAGCAGGTCAATAGCAGGATAAACCGTAAACATCAGATTCCCTCCCGGCTGAGACGTTTCTGAGCAGAGACTGAATGCTGAACAAACTGAAGATAATTTTTCAACAAAGTCTGACCGAATGCCCCGCTTTTTTCCGGATGGAACTGGGTGCCGGAAACGAATCCGTGTCCAACGATGGCAGGAACATCCACATGATAGGACGTTACGGCAATCAGGACGGGCGCATCAGTCACCGCATAATACGAGTGTACAAAATAGGCGTAATCCTCACTCAGACCGTGAAGAAGCGGCGATTCCGGCTGCTTAAAGCTGAGTGTGTTCCACCCCATATGCGGCACTTTATAACGGAGACCCTCGTCCATTCCGCTGAAGCGCACCACTCGTCCCGGGAGCAGTCCGAGTCCTTTGTGGGTTCCGCCTTCTTCGCTCTCTTCGAAGAGAAGCTGCATGCCGAGACAGATGCCAAGAAGCGGTTTCCTCTGTGCCACATCCTGTAAGAAAGGCGTCAGCCTCTTTCGATTCAGCAGCGCCATGGCATCTTTGAATGCACCGACGCCCGGCAGGATCAGGCCGTCTGCTTCTTCCAGCTTTTGCTCATTGTCACTGATGAAAAAAGGTGTGCCAATCCGTTTCAGTGCCTGGCCGAGACTGTACAAATTACCCATTCCATAATCAACTATACCGATCATCCCAACGTTCCTTTCGTTGACAGGACCCCTTGAATCCTCGGATTTTGTCGGGTAGCCGCGTCAAGGGCGCGTCCCAGTGCCTTGAAAACAGATTCAATAATATGATGAGAATTTTCGCCATATCGAACGGTGACGTGAAGGTTCATCCGCGCTTCGGTGGCAAGCTTATCCAGAAATTCAGTCACCAGTTCTGTATCAAAAGTACCGACCTTCTGAGCAGGAATGGACCCGTGAAAGACAAAATAAGGCCGGTCACTCAGATCAATGACCACTTCAGAGAGTGACTCATCCATCGGTACAATTGCATACCCGTAACGATTTATCCCTTTTTTGTCACCGGCAGCCTGATGAATCGCTCTCCCAAGGCAGATGGCTATATCCTCGGTTGTATGATGATCGTCGACATCCGTGTCGCCAGTGGCATCTATCTTCAGGTTAAAAAGTCCATGTTTTGTAAAAAGTGTGAGCATATGTGTCAGAAACGGCACACCGGTCACCAGCTGCGAGGCGCCATCTCCATCAAGGGAAAAGCGAAGTTTGATCTGCGTTTCAAATGTATTTCTTTCAATGAAACCGGTTCGTTCAGTCATGAACTGTTGCTCCTTTCAACCGTTTTTCCACCGCCCGGGCGTGTCCTTCAAGACCTTCATACCGCGCCAGAACGGCAATAGCAGCCCCATTCCTGCGGAGCGCTTCTTCCGTATAGCGGATCAGGCTTGACCTTTTTACAAAGCTCTCAACACTCAGGGGAGAAGCGTAGCGGGCAGCGCCATTTGTCGGAATGATATGGTTGGGCCCGGCGAAATAGTCACCGACCGGTTCGGAACTGTAGTGACCAAGAAAGATCGCACCCGCATGGCGAATCCGGGGAAGCAGGGCATCAGGATCTGCTACGGCAAGCTCCAAATGCTCAGGAGCGATCTGATTCACAGCTTCGGCAGCTTTCTTCAGATCATTTACTAGAATGATTTTACCCACAGATTCAACAGCCGGTTCCGCTATTTCTTTCCGTGGCAATTCCGCAAGCTGCCGTTCAACTTCCCTGTCCACCTTTTCACCAAATTCCTGAGAGGTCGTCACAAGGACGGGCATGGACATTTTATCATGTTCCGCCTGGGAGAGCAGATCAGCTGCCACCCACTCGGGATGCGCTGTCTGATCGGCGATAACGGCGATTTCACTGGGTCCAGCCAGACTGTCAATGGCAACATCACCAAAAACCTCTTTCTTGGCCAGCATGACGTAAAGGTTTCCCGGACCGACAATTTTATCCACAGGTCGGATGGTTTCCGTTCCGTAAGCCAGTGCTGCAATAGCCTGCGCCCCGCCTGCCTGGTAAATCTCCGTTATACCAATTTCGCGTGCAGCAGCAAGGACACCATCGGCAATCAGCCCATTCTTCTGAGGAGGTGACATCAGAACCACACGCGGAACGCCGGCGACCAGTGCGGGAATCGCCCCCATCAGAACAGATGAAGGGTAGCAGGCGGTTCCTCCCGGTACATAAACACCGACAGAATCGAGCGGCGTGACTTTCTGGCCCAGTCTGACCTGGTCAGAAACGGTCTCAGTCCATGATTCCGGTTTATGCTTTTCATGGAACGCACGGATATTCCCCGCCGCCTCACGGATGGCCTGACGTACCTTTTCAGAAACTCGTGATGCCGCCTCATCCGCTTCATCAATATGAACCTGCAGATCTTTTCTGTCTACTCCATCAAATTTTCTGGTCAGTGAACGGAGCGCTTCATCGCCGTTTTCCCTGACTTCTTCGATGATGGCCTGGACAGACTTCCGTGCTTCTTCTTTTGCTTCGACTTTCCTTTTTTTCAGAAAATCAAGATGACCGTTTTTAATCCATTCCAACTTCAGTCGCCTCCGTAGCCTGAATCATTTTCTCAATAATCCTGTCTATTGTTGCTTTCTTCAGTCGATAGCTGACCGGATTCACGATCAGTCTTGAACTGATCTCTATCAGTCTGTCAAATTCCACCAGACCATTATCTCTGAGCGTTTTCCCGGTTGATACAATATCTACAATAGCATCTGCCAGACCGACAATCGGGGCGAGTTCGATCGATCCATTCAGAGCGATCAGATCAATCTGTTCCCCTCTTCTTCGATAATAATCCGAAGCAATATTCGGATATTTAGTCGCAATTTTGAGATAGGGCTGACTAGTCCGGTGACCCGGCAATCCGGCTACGGCCATGTGACATTTACTGATGCCGAGATCTACCATCTCGTACACATCACGCCCGCTTTCAAGCAGGACGTCTTTTCCCGCAATACCGATATCCGCAGCTCCGTATTCAACATAAGTCGGTACATCGACCGGTTTAGCCAGAATAAACCGGAATGGCTCAGACTTAAGATCAATGATTAATTTACGCTCCAGTTCAAAACTTTCAGGAAGATCAAATCCGGCCCTGGTCAAAAGCCGGCACGCATCCCCGAATATCCGGCCTTTCGGCATGGCTACTGTAATCAGTGAATCATTCATCGTCCCGTCTCCGTTCCTTCTGTTGATAAAAATCGTCTGACTGTCACAAATTGTTTTGAATAAGCTTCAAGGCTGCCGATCCCGTCCCTATACTGCAAAACAACGGCACGTCCCTTTTCCCGTTCCTTTGCGGCATAGCGCAGGGCTTCTTTTGCATGTTCACGGTCATAAATCACGGCTTCCTTCCGGCTTTCAACATGCAGTTTTCCTGATCCGACAGCACTCATCAGCCGGTCCATGCGAATGCCGAATCCCGTCGCAGGGGCGGGGCGCCTGAACTGGGCAAGTAATCCATCGTAGCGTCCGCCGCTTGCGACCGGAAATCCAAGACCTCCGCCGAATCCCTGAAAGACGAATCCCGTATAGTAATTCAGATGAGGGACAAGGGTAATATCCAGGTCTATGACGTCTTCAAGCTGATCAATTTTGAGCAATTCGATCAATTCAACGATATTCCGGTAGTATGAATGAACGGGGCTTGAAGAACTGTCTGCGAGTGTTTTCAGGAATTCCAGTGTCTCGCTGTTATTCATTCGTCTTGAATCGATAAACGTGTGCAGCTTGCCGGCATCTGACTGGTTCAGGTCAAGGGTATGAATCAATTTATGGAAGCCCACATCGTTCTTATTATAAAGCAGATTTCTCAGATGACCGGCAATTTCCTTATCCTTTACCATATCGTAGAAAAAAGCATTAACAAACCCGACATGTCCAATGACCAGCCGAATCGATTTCAAGCCTGTCTTCTGAAGCAAGGCGAGCATCAGCGAGATCATTTCAACATCGGCATAAGGTGTGGCGTCACCGATCAGTTCGGCACCGGCCTGCTCAAATTCGCTTGGATGGCCCCCTTCCCGCCTCTGACTGCGGTACAGAGCGGCCGTATAAGCGAGCCTCAGCGGCAGCGGTTCGTGACTTAGACTTGACGCAGCGATTCTCGCTATAGGTGTGGTCATATCCGGACGCAGAACGACAGGATGCCCTTCTGCGTCCAAAAATTTAAATAATCTGCTGTCGGCGATGGCAGATGCTCTTCCAATCGTTTCTGCATACTCGAGTGCCGGCGTCTGAATAAAGTCGTATCCCCATCTGGTCAGTTCCTCTCTGAAGACTTTCTCCAGTCTGGCAATAGCCCGCTCGGCAGACGGCAATATATCTCTCAATCCTAACGGTTTTTCAAACATATAAGGTTGTGTCATTGGGTTTCTCCTTCATGGCAGCCATCTTTTTCTGTGATTTTCTCATTACTTTAATTCACTAGTACGATAAAGTATGTAAACTGTATTTTAAAGGATTAACCCTCATCCGTCAAGGGGAATCCGTCACCAGCGGTTTATGATCCTTTTCAAAGTCGCCACAGGCCATCTCCCATCTGGCAGGGCTTTCATCTCACTTACTTGTCATAAGATGTTTTGTCCTGAGAGCAAAAAGTAAAATAAGCGGATATTTTCCGGTTAGGGGCAGAACGGAAATCTTTTCGGGGGGTATATAAGCGAAATTTTTCCGATTATGCCAGGCAAAAAGCTCCATTTCCCGTTTTCTGAGTTAATAGGCGGAATCTCTCCGTCTATTTTAGTTATTTCTAAATTGAATGACTTAAGTAAGCGAAATTTTTCCGCCTATTCATCTGATCATGCGCAAACCTGATCCCCCAACCGACAAGAGTGGACACCAGGTACTCTCCTCCCTTTCGTATTTTTCATATGGGGGTAAATTTTTGACCCTGCGACTTCAGATTTGCCCCAGTTTTGGGGGAATTCCTTATCATCCCTTCTTACACAAGGGGTTCCCCACATCGCAATGAGCTCGTCACTGTCCTGATACGACAAAAAGGGCGGCTATGCCGCCCTTCTAAAATAATCCGTCATTAAAACTTACTCCCCAGTGCAGTGGCAACCAGGCGCTTCGTAATTTCACCACCAACAGAACCATTGGCACGTGAAGTCGTATCCGGTCCAAGGTGGACACCAAACTCCGAAGCAATTTCAGTTTTCATCTGTTCGAGCGCCTGTTCAGCACCCGGAACGAGAAGTTGATTGTTTTCAGCCATGTTTCTCACCTCCTTAGCCCTTATTATGAGCGGGAGGTGATAACCTGATGCGCAGAAACATCTGGTAATTTCTGCATTTGTATCGTTCGTCTATAGATCAGAGTAAGCCGCTGAACGCATCCTCTGTTTCATCCTGAGTGATCGTCAGTGTTTCGATTCCGCCGACTGCTTCCTGTACCAGCTGATCCACTCCAAGGTATTTTTCAAAACGGGCCGCATGGATCCGGTCCGGACGTGTTTTTGGTGCTTTCGGAAGAAAAAGGGTACAGCAGTCTTCATAGGGACGGATCGATATGTCATAAGTATCAATTTGTTTCGCGATCCGGGCAATATCAATCTTATCCATCGCTATGAGCGGCCTGAGGACAGGCAATGCAGTCACCTGATTAATGGTGTTCATACTCTCCAGTGTCTGACTTGCCACCTGACCCAGGCTTTCCCCTGTCGAAAGAGCCAGACAGCCGAAGCGGTCTGCTGCCTTTTCAGCAATACGGAACATCATCCGGCGCATAATGGTAATCCGGTAATCCTCGGGAACCGTGTCCCGGATTGCGATCTGGGCATGAGTAAAAGGCACAAGATGCAGTCTGAATGTGCCTCCAAAAGACTGGATTTTCTTCGACAGATCGATAACCTTCTGTTTCGCACGGTCGCTTGTGTAAGGCGGGCTCTGAAAATAGATGGCTTCAATGGATGCACCGCGTCTGGCAAGCAGATATCCGGCAACAGGACTGTCAATACCTCCTGAGAGCAGCAGCAGCACTTTCCCGCTGGTGCCGACCGGCAGACCGCCGGCACCTTCATACTCATGTCCGTAAATCCGTGTTTCATGATACCCGACTTCAACTCTCAGTGTCAGATCCGGATGATGTACATCAACGGTCATCCTGTCGCAATTTTTTAATACGAAAGAGCCAAGCTCCTGGTTCAGCTCACTGCCATGAATTGGAAATCTTTTGTCCTTTCTCCGTGCAGCAATCTTAAATGTACGCGCTGATGTCTCCTCATTTGCTATCCGAAGTACACCCTTTTTCATTGCTTCCAGATTATTATCTACTTTAATAGCTGAAGATATGTTCTGGATTCCGAAAATTTTCTGAAGGATCGGCAGGATCCGTCCGGCATCCTCACCATTCAATTGTATTTCTATATCATCAAAATGCCTTTTAATATCCGCTTTCGGGAAACGGCTCAATTTATCCCGTACATCATCTTCAAGCCTGAGAACAAATCTTTTCTTATTTTTCCCTTTTAAAGCAATCTCCCCAAATCGGATAATTAAAAAATCGTAAATCACGTCTTTCACCTCATTACCATTTTCAATCTGTCTGCCGCATCAGACAGTACATTTAAAAAAGTACTGATCTGCTCAGCGGTATTTTCAAATGCTGTACTGATCCGGATGGCCTGCCCGGCTTCCGTTTCAGGAACACCCATGGCAAGAAGAATACCGCTTGCTCCGCTGTCCTTTGAAGAGCATGCAGATTTCGTGGAGACATAGATTCCTTTTTCCTCAAGCGCATGGACCAGGACTTCGGACTTGATTCCCTTCAATGACACATTTATGATGCTCGGGGCTGCTCCTGACACAGGCGTGTGGATCACAGCATCCGGAATCTGAGAAAGTCCCTTGCGAAGCTGCTTTTGCAGCGCCTGAAGATGACGGATTCCTTCCGGTTCTTTTTCAATGGTCATGCGCAGTGCACGAACCATACCACATATCCCCGGGAGATTCTCGGTACCGGACCGGCGTTCGCCTTCCTGACCCCCTCCGGAGAGCAGTGGAGACAGTAAGGTGCCCTTCCTGACAAAAAGGATACCGGTCCCTTCAGGACCATGAAATTTATGGCCGGATATCGTGCACAAGTCAATCCCGCTGTTTTTTAACTGCAGCGGAACCTTGGAAAAGCCCTGTACATGATCTACATGAAAGAGCGTTGTCGGTTTGTTTTTGAGGATCTCAGCGATCTCCCTGACCGGCTGTATGGTACCCACTTCGTTATTCACATGCATGATCGAAACAAGAATGGTATCTTTCCGGTATGCCTTTTTAAAGTCATCAACGGACACCCGGCAGTTACGGTCTACCGGCAGATAAGTCACGTCAAAACCAAGTTTTTCAAGTTGTCTGAATGCATTAAGCGATGATGCATGTTCGACAGCCGTTGTGATCAGGTGTTTTCCGCGGGATCGATAGGCAAACGCTGCACCTTTTATCGCCAGATTATTTCCTTCCGTTCCTCCCGACGTAAAAACAATCTCATCCGGAGAAACGCCGAGAAGCGATGCCGCCTGGTCACGTGACCGGGTAAGCAGCGCTTCGCTTTTTCCTCCAAGCGAATGGATGGAAGAAGGGTTGGCAAAAAATTGTTCAGAGACGGTCAGATACGTTTTCATTGCTTCAGTATAAGGCTTTGTTGTTGCACTATTATCAAGATAAATCATGGATTAACGTATAACTCCTTTCAGAAAATGTGAAGATAGACCGGGCAGGATCCAACGTTCACATGAACATCGGGGATCATGCCTGATGCTGCTGGTACAGGTTAACTCTTTTCAGGATCTTCGGTTCCTTTTTCTCAATGGCTCGAACGGCTGTCTCTGCCGAAGCCTGATAGTCATAGTTTCTGAACAGCTGTTCAGCTGTCTGAAGCTTCCCGTCGATTTCCGGATCATCCGTGCGGTATCTGTTCCCGTAGCGAATCATCTCTTCAGCAAATGCCGCTGTTTCAACAATGGTCTTTGCCTGACTGTGAACGTCATCCGCTTTTGCCTTTGCGGCGTCAAGTGCCTCTTGTACCTCAGTCATATTAAGCGGTTTATCATCAAGATGGCCGCCCGCCGACTTGAGCTGCTGCTCTGCCTCGCTCAGCACATGACTAAAGGACTCCGGGACTCCGGGGATATTGCTTTTTAACAGCATTTGTCTGGCTTCAAAAAGGATGTGCCTGAGTTCATGAATGGATTGTCTTGCCGCGAGTTCATCTTTCCTGAGCGCTTTAATCTTCTTGCTGTAGCTGTCAGCCAGTGAATCGATCTCACCGATATCGGCACCGATTTTTTTCAGTTTTTCCAGCACCGTACTGAAAGCTTCCGAATGATTTTTAATCATTTCGCCCGTTTCAGCATAGGTTTTTTCCAGTTTATAATAACTCTTGCTGATTTCCCGCTGAACTTTGATATCGTCCGTATCAATATGGTAACTGTCCCGGACCATCTCAGTTTCTTCATTCAGTTCATTAATTTTCCGGCCGGCTGAATCCAGTCTTGCCTCGATCTTCGGTGCCACTTCCCTGATTTCCTGTCTGCTCAGGGCTTCTTTTTCCAGCTGATTATAAAGCCAGTCAAGCTGATCGTGTATTCCCTGCAGACCCTCTGAAGCTTCAGTCAGCTCCAGACGGCCGACAGAGGCCTCAACGACATGAAGCTGGCGCTCCGCTTCTTCAAGCTGCGTACCGATCTGCAGGTGCTGCAGGGCATAGCCTTCCTCCACCATTTCCTCGCTTCCCTGCCGCAGTTCGCGGATCTGGTCAGGTATGGAATGACCGATATCTTCATATAAAGCCGGAACCTGATCTATTTTTTCCTGCACGTCATCAATGCCCGTTTTTACGCCAAGCAGGATCCTTCGTGCTTCTATATAATTACCCGATGCGGTTTGCTCACCATACTTGCTGTATTGTTCATCGATGGCTTTTACCGACTTCTCCAGCAGCGGCAGCGCTTTTCGAAACTGGCTTCGCCTTGTGATCATCAGCTTTTTGATCTGGTGATATGACTCTTTAACAGGTGTAACGTCCTTCCTGTTCTTGCTCTCGCTGTCGACAACAGCATTCAATTCCTTCAGGATTCCGTCAATCTCAGCTTCAATGGTATCCATTTGTTTCTGAAGCTGACCGACAAGAGCCTGTGCTGCTTTAAAGCGATATTTATCTGTAAGCCCTTCAGCCTTAAAAAGAGACTCTCCGACAGCTGGAAGTTCTCGTGTTACAATATCATCCCATCCGGAGCGCCATTTTTCAAATTTTTTTTCTGTATCTCCGACCATCCTGAGTTGTTTGACTTTAGCCAGTTCCTTTGCCACCGGCCGGTTCATCATATCCACACGACGCGTCTCCGCCTGGTCAATCCGGCTATACGTTTTTTTTCTCATCCACGCGCCGTATGAGATGACAAAAACAATGATCAGGATCAGGCCGATCACCACATAGAGCATACGGAATTTCCCCCATTCTCGCATGTAACACGTACTTTCAATTATTCTCTATTGTATCAAAAAAAGACACATAAAGATAAAAAAAGCGACAATACGATCAATTTTATTTTATACTTATATTCACGGAAACGAAATGACATCAAACGAGTGGGATGATACACTGTGGATGAAATCTGGATATACATCTTTCTGATCGTTGCAGGATTTGGATCGGGGTTTATCGACTCGGTAGTTGGCGGGGGCGGCGTGATTTCAACGCCGGCATTGCTGTCAATCGGTCTGCCCCCTCAAATAGCGCTGGGGACAAATAAACTCGCCAGTTCCATGGGATCTCTGACCAGTACGCTGACCTTTCTCCGATCGGGAAAAGTGAATCTTCGTCTGACGGCAAAATTATTTCCCCTGTCTTTTACAGGATCAGCCTGCGGCGTGTTTCTCGTTCATTTTCTCCCTTCGCAGCTTCTGCGCCCTTTGATTCTAATTCTGCTGGTCGCTGTCACGATATATACCCTGTTACGGAAAAAATGGGGGGCAGCCAGCCATTTCCGGGGACTGACAGGCAAGACGTGCATGTGGTTTCTCCCGCTGGTACTCGCCATTGGATTTTATGACGGTTTCCTCGGTGCCGGTACCGGATCCTTTCTGATTTTTTCATTTCTCATGCTTGGTTTCGATTTCATCCATTCTGCAGGAAATGCCAAAGTACTGAACTTCGGCAGCAACATTGCAGCTCTGATCACCTTTGCTGCTCTCGGCTATGTCAATTATCGCATGGGGGCCATTATGGCCGCAGCCCTGATCGCAGGTTCCTGGTGCGGAGCAAAAGTTGCCATAAAAAGCGGATCATCCTATGTAAGGATCCTGTTTCTTGCGGTTACGACATTACTTATCGGGAAAAATATCGTGGATTATCTCACCTGGCTCACCCGCTGACGTCGCTTAAAACGGCGGTTTTCCTCCAGCAACCGGTCTGCCCATCCGGCAATATAGCGTAAATAACCGGGTCGAAATGAAGACTCGCTCGGTTTCATGTAATACACTTTTCTGAGCAACTGCGGCTGCAGAAACGGCATAATAATCAGGTCACGGAACTGCAGAAGGGTAAAATCCGCCTGAAGCGGATCTTTACCAAATCCGGGCACTGCCTTTTCTAATAATTGAGTAAGCAGAAACTTTTCCTTCATCAGATAGCTGGCCATAAGTTCTCTGACCAGCTGATTATCAAGGGTCATCTCCCGGTGAACAAAGCGGGACAGATAAAAATATTTTTGCTGATAGGTGATCAGCGCATCGGCAACCGTGACGATCAGGTCCTCAGCCTGCCCATTCGGCTGAACGTTATCCTGTTTTGCGGCGTTCTCCAGACAGTCGAGATATCCTTCAAAAAAAGAGGACATAAGATGTTCCAGAAGGCCCTGCTTACCTCCGAAATAATAGGAGACCAGAGCAATATTTACACGTGCATCTGCGGCTATAGCCCGCACAGATGTCCCGTCGTATCCGCTCATATTAAATAATTTTAATGCAGAATGAATGACTGCCTCTTTTGATGTCCGGCCGCCTTCAGGTAAAATACTTTTTCCCGGCATGTGCATCGTCCCTTCCCGCCTGAGAAATGTTACTCCCTTAATAATAAACTTTCTCCATTCACCACGTCTATCCTGCTCATACTGTTCGACAATCCGGCTGAAACTTTCGCCATGATCTGATAAAATGGGTGTACTATAGCAGAAAGCTGAGGGGAAATATAATGAATTCTGTCAGTAACAATAGAATTCAGGTGCTCGAGTCCCTGATAAAAAATGAAACGGATCAAACGGCAAATCTTGCCAACTGCTCTGCCTGGCTAAACGAGAGTTTTGAGCAGATCAACTGGGCAGGCTTCTATCTGTTTAAAGATGGAGAGCTGGTCCTTGGTCCTTTTCAGGGAAAACCGGCCTGTATACGAATCCAGCCAGGTAAAGGCGTTTGCGGTACAGCTGCAGCAAAGCGGGAAATCATACGTGTCGCCGATGTCCATAAATTTCCCGGACATATTGCCTGCGATGCCGTATCCCGCTCAGAAATTGTAGTACCACTGATTAAAGAAGACGAACTAATCGGCGTTATCGATATTGACAGCCCGAATCTTAACCGGTTCTCTGATGAAGATCAGCAATTTCTTGAAGCGGTGGCCGAAACGCTCGTCCGCTACATCTGATTCACAGGTATCCGCCATCATTTCTTGACTTTCGGAATACAATTGAGTTATAATACCTCTCGTGTAAAATGAGGCAGTTACGGAAAGCGGTCAGAGTTCTTTTTATTTTGTTCCTCCCATATAGCGGAGGTGCACTGTGTAACCTAGGCTGCCTGGGCGAATGTGCAAGATGGCAAAATAGCTCTGTCAGTGCTTCCGGAGGTGTCATTTTATACCGTCGGGATCCGGTGACCGTCACGATCCGGAACCCAATAAAATGACAAAGGAGGAGTCAATTCAATGGCTCGATATACTGGTCCGGTCTGGAAAAAGTCACGCCGACTGGGCATTTCACTCAGCGGTACAGGCAAAGAACTCGAAAGGCGTCCGTATGCACCCGGGGAACACGGTCCTTCTCAGCGCGTGAAACTTTCAGAATACGGACTTCAGCAGAAGGAAAAGCAGAAACTGCGTTTTATGTACGGTCTCAATGAACGGCAGTTCCATCGTGTATTCAACGACGCAGCAAAGATGAAGGGTGTTCATGGCGAAAACTTCATGATTCTGCTTGAATCCCGGCTGGACAATCTGGTTTATCGCCTGGGACTCGCGCGTACGCGCAGACAGTCACGTCAGCTTGTCAATCACGGGCACATCACAGTAAATGGACATCGCGTCGATATCCCTTCCTATCGTGTAAAGCCCGGTGATACGATCGGCGTCCGGGAAAAATCCCGTAATCTTACTGTCATCAAGGATGCTCTGGAAACGAATAACTTTGTTCCTGAATATCTGTCCTTTGACGAAAAGAATCTGGAAGGCACCTATACCCGTCTTCCGGAGCGCTCAGAACTCCCGGCTGAAATTACTGAAGCCATGATCGTCGAATTCTATTCCAGATAATGTGTCTGTCCTGCTTCCGTCCGGATCACTCCGGTCGGGAGCTTTATTTTTTTATCTCGCATGAACGGACAGCCTCCCTTCAGGGGAGGGTAACGAACAGGACCATCCGGGGAATAACTGCCCGCAGCACCCAATGGATTCCACTCACAATCAGTAGAGGATGAAGAAACCCCCACTGATTAACGTTTCACTTTATCTGAATTTCGCCTGTTTTCCTGTTTCCTTGATTTTCCTTTTCAACTCCCCTGTTTTAGGCTAATATATAAGAAGCTTTCATCATATTTATGAATCATTCCAGAAGGAGAGACAGTATGCGCTTCAAACTCAAAAGATTTTCCCGCTACTTTGACCGGCTCGCAGAAATATGGTCAACAAACCGCGTCATACAAACGCTGGAATCGATCAGGAGCGTCATTTGGCACTCCTTTCTCATGACATTAAGTCTGGCCATTATTGGCTGTTTCTTTGCTGCCGGTACGGTTTCCGGTTATTTTGCAAAAGTTGTCCATAACCAGGCGTTACCCAGCTATGATACGATGCAGCAGAAAATCAGTAATTACAGTGAAAGCAGCATCGCTTATTTCGCGGGAAATATTCCAATCGGAAAACTGAACAGTGATCTGGTACGAACGAAAACGGATCTCCAGGACATTTCCCCAAATCTGATTCACGCTGTCATTGCAACTGAAGATGAACTGTTTTATCAGCATCATGGCGTGGTCCCGCGGGCTGTGATACGGGCAAGCACCGAGGAACTGCTGAATCAGCCTCAGGTGACCGGCGGCAGTTCCATTACACAGCAGCTTGTAAAAAATCAAATGCTCACCAATGAAGTTTCTATTGACAGAAAATTCAAAGAAATATTATTAGCCCTGCGTCTGGAAAAGTTCTTTTCCAAGGACGAAATTCTGAATGCTTACCTGAATATGGCCCCTTTCGGACGGGACGCTTCCGGAAAAAATATCGCAGGCGTGGCGGCAGCATCTGAAGGAATCTTCAATGTTAAAGCCGACAGACTGAACATCCCTCAGGCTGCATTTGTTGCCGGTCTGCCGAAGAACCCGTTTACTTATTCGCCGTTTCTGAATCAGGGCGGATTAAAAAAAGATCTTTCTGCCGGGATCAACCGGGCGCACACCGTTCTGAGG
This sequence comes from Sporolactobacillus sp. Y61, assembly GCF_040529185.1. Lineage (NCBI taxonomy): Bacteria > Bacillati > Bacillota > Bacilli > Caryophanales > Sporolactobacillaceae > Sporolactobacillus > Sporolactobacillus sp. Y61. The sequence continues at coordinate 2,929,156 of NZ_CP159510.1, forward strand.
CGGATGCATTCAGAAGGTTATATTGACAGTAAACAGCTGAAATCAGCACTGGCTTATGACTACAGGAAGCACTTTGCACAACCGGCTAAATCTGTTTATACCGATTACCCTTATCTCTCCAAAGAAGTTGAGCATCGGGCCGCAGTGATCCTTGCCAAAAAGTCTGCACAACAACAGGGTTACAGTGGCAGCACGCTCTATCAGGACTATTTAAATTATGAAAGGATCACATATGAAAAAAACCACGTGACAGGCTACACTCGCCTTTCACTGCAGGAGATCGCAAAGAAAGACGGGCTGGATTACGAAACCGTTGAAAACCACTATAAGCTGTTCACTGAAATGCTGGATAATGCCGGAAAACAGCTTGGAAACGGCGGATTCAGAATATCCACCACCATCAATAAACCAATCTATGACGGCATGCAGGCTATAGCCCGCGGTTATTCTCGTTACGGTCCTGAAAAGTATGCCCGCAAACCCAATGGAGAAATCATCACCGTCAGGAACGCTAAAACAGGTAAGGATGAAAAGGTCACGGATCCCATGCAGGTCGGATCCATCATGATTGATAATAAAACCGGTAAGATCATCAGTTTCGTCGGAGGACGTGATTTTGGCACATCCCAGTATAACTTTGCAACGAGCGTTACCCGTCAGAACGGCTCAACAATGAAGCCCCTGCTGGTCTACGCGCCGGCCATGGAAATGGGACTGATCCAGCCCGGGTCTGTGGTTGCCGATCTTCCCTATAGAAGGACCATTAATGGAAAGATTTACGCACCGACAGATTATGGCTCGACGTCAACAAGCAGCGTTTTTCACGGGTTCGAAACGGCCAGAAAGGCTCTGGCAGCTTCTCACAACGTACCAGCCGTAAGTGTATTCACCCGCCTCAGCAAGGCTACGGACAAGGCCCCTGATTTTCTGAAAAAAATGGGCGTGACATCACTGGTCGGTACAGACGGGCACAATGTTTCTGCAGCTCTGGGCGGGATCACACGGGGGCTGACTGTTGAAGAAAACACGAATGCCTATACAACCTTTGCCAATAACGGACAGTTCATCGATGCCTATATGATTGACAAAATCACAGACGCGTCGGGGAAAGTCATCTATCAACACGAGTCAAAGCCGGTCCGGGTTTTCTCTGAACAGACCAATTACCTCATGCTTGATATGATGCGCGATGTCTTTAAATACGGAACCGGTGCCCGAATGCCGGGTGGACTGGAATTTACAGCGGACTGGGCCGGGAAAACAGGAACATCGCAGAACTGGCGTGACTCCTGGCTGGTTGCCTCTAACCCGAATATTACATTGGGAGTATGGAACGGTTATGCACATAATCAGCAATTAAACCGCTACACCTATTCCGATCAGACCCGGTCCCTGTTTACCGGATTTGCCAACAGTGCTTACCATGTGGATCCGGATCTCATGGCACCGAAAGAAAAATTCAGTCAGCCCGGAGGAGTCGTCCGGGCGACAGCATGTGGCCTGACCGGTCAGAAACCAACGGGCCTGTGCCAGGCTGCGGGCTTTGTCACGACTGATCTTATGAATAAAAAATACCTGCCTGCAGAAGATGTTGAACCACTGATACCGGCAAATGCTCCTCAGCCAAAACCAGACGAGCAACAGGAAGGCAAGGAGGAAGGGCAAAAACAGGAGGAGAAGGATCAGAAAGAAACAAATCCGGAAAAAGTGAATGTATTCAGAATCAAACCGGAAATCATGAGTGACCGGTTCCCTTACACTGATTTGAAATCAGCCAATCCGAAATTGCTGGGGAAAATTCGGCCATAGATCAGGCACCGACCCATCGAACTGAAAAAAATCTTTGATTTTCTTTCTCTCATATTACCGTGCTTACGGTTTCCGTATACGGTAATTCCTTTCATTTATATACTTACAGACGCTCATCCTGCCAGATCCTGTTTTTCAAGGTTCCGGCAGGATGAGCGTTTATCTACCAGCAGCTCGAGTGAGGCAAGCACGGTAGCACGGTGCTGCGCACCGGCTGTTTCGGGCCCGTAGCAGGCCCGAAACCGTGTCAATCAAGGGTCAGGTCACCTGTCCCGCGGCTGCTACCTTTGATTTGACAACCGTTTGCCCGGTGTATGATACCATTGGAATTTTTACCCGGGAAACATCCTCAATCACTTACGATACGGTTCACCGTAACGCAGCAAAATGAGGTTCTCCTGTATTTTTTCAACAATTAACCCACCTTGCAAGGGTTTTCACCTCATTTACTTGTAAATAAGGTGTTTTGTCCTTAATGGAGTCACGAGCATAAAGTAAAATAAGCGGAGATTTTTCGGTTAGAAGCAGAGCGGCACACTTTTCAGAGGAGAAGTAAGCGGAGATTTTCCGATTATGCCAGGGGAAAAGCTCCATTTTCCCTTTTTTTGATTCAATAGACGGAATCTCTCCGTCTATTTTAATTGTTTTTCATTTCATTTTACTAAGTAAGCGGAATTTTTCCACCTATTCATCTGATGCTGTGCTTAGCCGGATCCCCCGATAAGAGTGGATCCCAGGTCACCTCCCTGGTTTACTTTTGTCATTTTTTTAATCCACCCTTATTTTTCATATTGGGGAAAATAGTCCCTGATTTTTGACCATACGACTTCAGATTTGCCATAAAATAATTTCAGAACCTACATCATCACGCGCCACCATGCTTTCCTGCGACTTTCGCGGCAACCCCATTGGCAAACCGTGCCGCTTCGCGAGTGCCGCTGCCTGCTGACAATGCACAGATCAATCCGGCGCAATGGGCGTCTCCGGCTCCGATCGTATCTGCGACGTTAACCTTATTGCCGGGAACAAACCCTTTATCCTTACTGTCCCGAAAATAGCAGCCCTTATCGCCAAGTGTAATCACTACCGGATTGTGTGTCCGGGCATACAGGGTTTCTGCGGCATTTTCGACGGAATCTGCCGACGGTGCCAATGCATTCATTTCATCCCGATTGCAGTGGATCAACGTTCCGGGAGCCATTATCTCATCCAGGAGCTCGCGGTCAATGTACGAAACTCTCGGACTTGCATCAAAAAGCAACCTGCTGTCGGGTTTCCTTTTCTTTAATGCTTCCAGAATCACCGGGCCGGAATCCCCTTCCAACTCGTAGCCCGACACATAGATGTAATCATAAATTTCAACATCAATCTGATCGAACCATGAAGCCTTCCATTGTTTTTCAATCCCCGGAATCGTCAGGAAGGTCCGTTCACCCGATTTCTCGATAAATGATACATCCCACCCATTGTCTCCGGAATCCTCTTCAATCGTTTTCTCAATGCCATGCTTTGCAAAGTCGGCTTTAATGATATCCGCGTACAGGCCCTTCCCGATCGGGGCAAGTAGCACATGGCCGCCGCCAAGGGCACTCATCACCCGACTGACGTTATAGGCACACCCACCGACAGCGATTTTCTGCAGATCGCCTGTTGCATCCTCGCCCGTTCTCGGCAAGTTGTCCACTTTGACAAGAATATCGAGGACAGCGGCTCCGATGATTAACGTCTGTTTATTGGCTTTCATTTTTTCCATGATCAAAATCTTTTTCTCCTTTGCCGTTTATGAGCCAAAGGCAGACTGCAGCAACGACGCCGCTGAGCAGAACACCAAGGCTGTTATCTCTGAATATCCCACGGGCAAAGGGACCGGTAAACAGCGCGTTGTTCGTAAACAGGAAACCGACGATAACGGCGACCAGCCAGGAAACGATTGCACGCCAATTGACCCGACGACCGGTCTCTGGAACGAGCAGAGACACACGATATCCTTTCCCGTTTTGACGGTTAAGCACGCTGTCCGTCAGAAACACAGCCACCCAGGCCACTAAACAGATCCCAAGCAAACCGAGAAACAATTGAAAATTAGCTAAGAAACGTCCGCTGATAAATAACACAAACACCGGAATCAGGACGACGATCAGGCCATGAACGACGAGTGAAGTCCTTTGCGAGACATGGATTCCTAATGTCAATAAATTGATCCGCGCCGATCGAAGACTGATGATGCACTGAGGAATCAGACCGCCTGCCGCCACGAGAAAATAAATCACAGCGATCCAGGACGGGAGCATCCGGTACATGACTTCAAATGGATTATCCGCTGAGGCAAGTCCTGGTTCTGCTGTGCTGAGCAGTACACCGGCAACCATCAGGAGAAACAGTGGAACCGCGCCGCCCAGTGTCGTGTTCCAGAACGTACTGTGCGGCGAAGTCTCCGGTTTAACATAAGCTCCCCAGTCGGCGGCGTTCATCGACCAGCTGATGCCCGAACCGGCGGCGACAATCGAAACAGCGGGTAAAAATCCACCCATCCAGCTGCCTGATTCCATCGTCCATACTTCGTTCCATTGTGTCTTCATAACAAGTAAGATGAGGATAAACAAAGTCAGTATGCCGAAAAGATAAGAAAGAAAGGTCTGGATCGTTGCGATGACACGTTCTTTTACCAGTCCGGACAGAAGAACACAGGCTGAAAACACAGCCAGTGCGACCGCTGTAGAAAACGGGGCCGGGGTATATGCAGCACGTCAAACAAGGCGACAAGCAGCAGCGTCCCGGTGACGATATTAATGGCGAGCCAGCCGACCATGTTGATCCACGCGACACCATTGGGAATTTTGTTTCCCTCCAAACCGAAAGCGGCACGGGACATTTTGAACGTCGTAATTCCCGCCTTATCACCAATCACGGCGACCCAGCCAACGATGAGAAAAGACAGCGCGCCGACAAGTGATGCAAGCACAGCCTGTAAGAAACTCAGGCGATAGCTGACGACCATCGCACCGAAAACAATGCCCATAATGCCGATATTTGCAGCGAACCAGTTGAAAAATAAATCACGCCCGCTGATCGTCCTGTCCTTTTCAGGAACTAAAATTTCTTCATCGTTGTTCATTGCCCACTTTCCCCTTCTTTTTTACCACGCGCGAACAAAACCCAACTTTTTTATGATTCGTTGTTTCCTTCTCTGAATTTCATAATGGCTTCCGCGTAATTTGGAATACAATGTTGTCTGTTTTCTGAATCAATTAAACCTGTCCAGTCAGGATCGATGCTGCCGAACCCTGCTTTAGCGCCGCATATCGCTGTCGCCATCGCACCGATCGTATCCGTGTCGCCGCCGAGATTGGCCGCGAGCAGCGCACACCTCCTGACGTCCCGTGCGTAATAAGCAATGGCCACTGCAGCCGGGATGGATTCACTGGCCAGTGTTCCGGTCCCGACTGTTTCATAAATAGCTTTCTCGAACGCTGACTGATCATCTACGTATTTATGCGCCAGGTCAAGACCAATGAACAGGCGTTCGCGGACGGATGCCGCCCATGTCGGTGACCCCAGTTTGAACGCTCTGTTCTGAACATCAATCGCGTAATCAATAACATCATCCCAATGCTCAAATGCCAGAGCGGCACACACCGCTCCGGCAATGAGCGCCGCCCCTGAAATCGCAACGTCCGACGAATGGGTCACCCGAGTGACGCTGTCTACCATTGCGATCAATTCATCCGTGTGCCCTGGATCAAATAAGGTTCCGATGGGTGCAATCCGCATGCCAGAGCCGTTGGTTAATGCCTGATCGGTCACCGATTTCGGATCCCTTCCGTCTTGAATGGCCAGAAGCGCCGCTTTGGAACTCGGTCCCAGAATGTTTCTGTTAAACGCGTCGGCAGCGTATGCCCATTTCATCAAATGCTTCACGATTATTTGCCGGTCCGGTATCCAGTGGTTCTCAATCAGTGCATCCAGTATCGCAAAGGCCTGGTTCGTATCATCAGTATATTGGCCTTTCGTATAATTTCTGGCGACAGGATTCGACTTCGGGCCATCCTGAAATGTTGTCATTCTGCCTGCAAAACATGCCCGGATCTTTTGTACCGGCCAAAGTTCTGACGGCATACCCATGGCGTCCCCGATGGCCTGTCCATATAAAGCGCCGAGTATTCGATCTTTTATCATAGAGTTACGCTTCCTCGTCTGTGTATAGATGCCGCCACTGTCTGGTATTTTTCAACCAGACCGACCCGTCCGGATTCGTTATTTGTTCAACCTGATAGAATTTTCAATCAGGTTGAACGCTGCCTCTGACTGATCCCTCATTCTTCGTTCCTATCAATTTTACTATTCCAGTATAAATGAAAAGCACCTATTGTCAATACACGTGACAAGACAGGTGATGGGTGCACCAATCTATCCGTTGTCAAAATCGAGTAAGAAGAAAACTTCTGCTTCCGTTGTCTCACACCACCGTACGTACGGTTCCGTAACCGGCGGTTCAATAGTCTCTGCATGGAACAAGAATCCGCTGATTTCCTTTCTGATGAGTGGCTTTGCGTTCGGTTTTCCGGTGGCCGCCGAATTATTCGTCACCGTCCCGGACTGGCTGCTGCGGCTCTTCCGGTTCACCTGGTCGAACGGGATGATGGTCGATCCCCTGATCGCTGAATTCCAGACGGTCAACGTATTTGGCTGGCCGGTTCTGTATCCTGTTTTTTCCCTGTTCATCCTGGTGATCGCTTCCGTACTGGTCCTGACTTTACTCTACCGGTTCATGGCAAGAAAACAGATCAGCTAAAGGCGATTCAACAATCATTTATTTAAAGAGGTGTCTGCATTGATTTTAACCCTTAATCAGGTTACGAAAAAATTCGGTGATAAAGTCGCCGTGAACGACATGAATCTGGAACTGAACGAAGGCGTGTATGGCATTCTCGGCGCCAACGGCTCGGGGAAAACCACCCTGATGCGGATGCTGGCCACCGTGATGCACCCGACGTCCGGCCAACTGCTGCTGGACGGCAAAGATATTTTCCAGCTTGATGATGCCTATCGGGATCTCGTCGGTTACCTTCCGCAGCAGGTCGGGCTCTATAAAAATTTTACCGCCGAAAAATTTCTGCTCTATATTGCAGCATTGAAAGGACTTGGGAAGGAGCAGGCGAAGCAGAAAGTTGACCAGATGCTCCGGTGGGTTGGCCTGGAGGCGCATCGCAGGGAAAAAGTCGGCAAATTCTCCGGAGGCATGAAACAGCGCGTCGGGATCGCCCAGGCCCTGTTAAACGACCCGAAGATCCTGATTGTGGATGAGCCAACCGCCGGGCTGGATCCAAAAGAACGAATCCGTTTCCGTAATCTCATGTCATCGATTGCCGCCAATCGAATTGTCGTGCTGTCCACGCACATCGTCTCCGACCTTGAATACATCGCCAGAGAAATCGTGATCATGAAAGACGGCCAGTTGATTAAAAAAGGCAACCCTCAAAAACTGCTCGCCCGGCTGGATGGGAAAGTCTGGCTCGTAACGATCTCTGACGCGCAATTGGCTTTTTACCAGGAACAATATAAGGTGGGCAACATCATTCGGAGAGAAAACGGCATAGAAATTCGGGTCATTTCCGATGAAAAGCCGCAACGAGCCGCCATCGTGGCAGCCCCGAATCTCGAAGATCTGTACCTGTATTACTTTGACTGAGCCGGAGACCGGCAAAAACGCACGCCGCCCGGCTGCCGCCCATGTCGGGCGCAACAAAAAAGCCGCCCTCCGACAAGGGAGGGCGGCTTTCTGCTACCGGATCAGTTCCGGTTTCATTTAATTTTGATCACTATTTTCCCATGTGCATGACGGCTTTCACTGCGTTTATGCGCTGACTGTAAACCCGATGTAGTTAAATCAAATGTACTGTCAATGATCACTTTGATTTTCTCCTGTGCAACCAAAGTACCCAGTTCACTCAGCTGCTTACCATTGGGCTGTAACCACCAGTCAGAAACGTCCTGTGGTGCCTTTTTTTGTTCAGCGGTCGGATGCCCGGCGATCGTGACCAGACGTCCGGAAGGCTTGAGAACTTTTAAGCCCGCATCTATCGCGTCAACTGTATCAAATACCGCATCATAATCATGAAGAACGTCTTCAATTTTTGTGGTGTGGTAATCAATGACCTCATCGGCACCGAGGTGAAGCAGCAGATCCCTGCTGTCTGCACTGGCGGTTGTAGCGACATACGCCCCGAGATATTTAGCGATCTGGATCGCAAACAGGCCGACGCCACCGGCACCTGCCTGCACCAGAACTTTTTCACCGGACTTCACGTGCAGACGATCCTGAACGACTTGCCATGCTGTCAGACCCGCGAGCGGAATGGCTGCCGCGGTTTCAAATGAAAGTTCCTCAGGCTTTAAGGCTACCTTATCTTCTTTAGCTGCAACATATTCGGCGTAGGTCCCTCGCTTGCCGTCTTTATCAATATCAGGACGCGCAAAGACCTTATCGCCCGCTTTAAATTTGGTTACCCTGGCACCTGCCTTAGTCACCACGCCTGCAGCATCCCATCCTAATACCACCGGAAAATTCCAGTCAAACATCGGTTTAAGCAAGCCCAAACGTGCTTTCCAGTCGATGGGATTGATACTTGTTGCATAGTTTTCGATTAATACCTCATCATCTGCGATCTCAGGTACCGGCCGTTCTTCAACATGTAAATTTTCTGCAGGTCCATATTCATTGATAACAACTGCTCTCATGATTCTCTCCTCCTCTGATTAATGAATGATGATCCTTAACCACCCGTTTTGGTGCTGTTTTTTAGTTTAAGCGTGACCGGTACATTTCATGTGACATAATTATCATAGTTGAACATCATTACCCTGCAAAGTAATTTGCTTTGGGAAGCCATTTAGCGGATGGATCAGTTTAAAGTGGCCGGACAGGGAGGGTAAAGCAAACAGCTGGTATTAAATTGGAGGCGATTCGGTAAAATTTTTGCCTATCAACTGCAAGGAATAAGTCAATAAATCCATTTGACAAACGCGTTATTTGACCTTAAGTTTATGTTAATGGTTGGAATAGCCAATGTGACCATTTTCAGAAAGTGTCTGATTGGGATGGCGCGCGACATAGATTGGTGAAGCTGAATCGAATTTTCTGGATGGGTCGAGGTTACCTCCACGATCGTTAATCGATACCTCGCCGGCTTACATAAACGTGCGAAACAGGGGGCACTGCGGTTAAAATCTTCCTTGTTTGATATTGAATACAGGTACTGAACAAGGACGTTTTTTAACAAGCAAAATGCGACGCGGGAAATCAATTACAGAATTAGAAAAGGGGCATCATCATGAGAATTAGTGCAGAATCTGAACGAACGTATTTGCAAAGGGTATTTGCTGCAACCGGCTTTTCAAAAGAAAACAGTAACCTGCTAGCTGATACACTGGTGGATGCTGATTTACGTGGCATTTCATCTCACGGGATTCAGCGATTGGCGTGGTATCTGAATATGGTCAAAGAACACACCATTGAGCCGAAAAATGAAGTCAAAGTTTTGAAAGAAACGCCAACAAGTTTACTGATCGATGCCAATAAAAATATGGGCCAGGTCGCCTGTGCACTTGCCATGCATAAATTGATTGAAAAAACAAAAGAGTCAGTTGTTTCAATCGCCGTCATTCGAAATTCCAACCACTTCGGTACCGCCGGATACTGGGCGCGCATGGCTGTTAAAGAAGGGCTGATCGGCATTGCCAATACGAATACGCGACCGCTGGTTGTACCAACCAATGCAACGCAAGCCTTTTTGGGATCAAACGCGTTTGCCTTCACCTTCCCGGCAGAACCGCATCCGTTCGTGTTTGACGGAGCAACGTCCGTCGTATCCAGTGATAAAATTCAGGTTTTGGACAAAAACAATCAGGATATTCCGGGTGAATGGGCCGTTGATAAGGACCGTAAAATTGTGAAGAACGCCCGAAAAGCTGAAGATATTCTTTCGACGGCAGCCTTTACACCACATCAAAAAGGGGGCGGCGTCCTGACGCTTGGCGGCGTTGAAGAAAATAATTCAAATTACAAAGGATTAGGAAATTCGCTGGTTGTCGAATTACTGACCGGTATCCTGGCGCAAGGGTCTATCTCTGCCGATACAAGTGTCGGTAAACATGACTTTAGTCAGTTTCTGATGACCATTAATCCGTCGTTCTTTGGCGATTTGGATACATTGAAAGATCATGCCACCAGTATGTTTAATCGGATCAGGAACCTGGAGCACCTGCCAAATACTGAGATTAAGATTCCGGGTGACCGGGAATACAGACGATACGCCGACAACAGCAAGAACGGAGTTGCCGTGGACGACAAAACGGCCGGTGACCTGGAACGCATTGGTCAGGAATTGAATGTCACTGTGCCGGAAGCACTGTAATCATTAAATGATGGATGATACCCCCCACGAAATGAACAGACCCCCTGAAGTAAGGCAACAGAAATACAACCTCAGGGGGTTTATGTCTCACATGCCAGGCCTGCTCAACGGATCAAATTCCATAAAAAAGGCGCTCTCCATTAACGGAAAGCGCCTTTTATACTGAAATTTATTCGGCGGACTGACGGTATTCAATCCGATGCGGCAGGACCACATTGGCATTGTCCACTTTTTCATGATTCATCAATTTTGTCAGCAGTCGCATAGCAACGGCTCCAATATCATAGGTCGGTTCGCCAATGCTGGACAGCGTCGGACGGACCATCTGAACCAGACGTGTATTTTCACTGCTGATCACCGCAATATTTTCAGGAACCTTTTTACCCTGATCCTGAATCTCATGAATCGCGCCAATCGCCATTTCGTCTGAATCGACAAAAACAGCTGTCGGTGGATTTCCATGCGCCAGGAATTGTGCCATTGCCTCTTTCCCTGATTCATACGTATAGTCGCCTACGGTCAGGAGACTTTCATCAAAGGTGATCTCATGGTCGGCAAGGGCTTTTTTGTATCCATTCAGTTTATAGACGCCACTGATTGGAACCTCAAGCAAACCGCTGATGAAGCCAACCCTTTTGTGTCCGGACTCAATAAGATGCGAAACGGCATCATAAACAGCTTTTTCATAATCGATGTTTACTGAGGGAATTTTATTATTTATATCAACTGTAGCAGCCAGAACAACAGGAACAGTAGACTGTGTAAATTCCTCAATATGTTCATCAGTAACTTTACCACCCATGAAGACAATACCGTCTACCTGTTTCCCTAAAAGGGTCTGAATCAGCCGGATTTCCTTATCCTTATTCTGATCGGAATTGCACAAGATAATATTGTACTTATACATGGTTGCAATGTCTTCAATGCCACGGGCCAGTTCGGAGAAAAATACACTCGAAATATCAGGAATAATAACGCCTACAGTTGTTGTCTTCTTACTTGCGAGCCCTCTTGCGACAGCATTGGGTCTGTAACCCAGTCGTTTTATTGCCTCAGAAACCTTTTTTCTTGTTGTCGGTTTTACATTCGGGTTGCCGTTCACAACCCGTGAAACGGTTGCCATTGAAACGCCCGCTTCCCTTGCCACATCATAAATAGTTGCACTCACTTTGTCCATTCCTCCTCAGTAATCGATCCTGCCCGGGGTGCCAGATCTAGTAACGTTTTCATTTTATGGCAGGCAAAAAACGCATCAATACGCTTGACGCCCGATTTCATTCATCTGTTTACATAGTAACAAATCAGCCCATATTAAGCCATATGTATGGCAGGAACAACTGCATTTCTTCAACAATCAGACATAATCTCTCGGAATCGGGATGCCCTGAACCTGTTCCTGATGCTCCGATTCACCCTTCAGGTTAATGGGTCTCTTCCTGGCTTTCTTATACAGTCCGGCAGCTTTATTAATCATGGTACGACCCGTATCCTGAATTCGGATGAAGCTTTTTCTGCCGGAGGAGACTGCCGTAAAATAGACGGCAGCAGCACCGGCTACACTTCCAAGCAGCACACCCGAGAAAAAAGCGACTTTCTTTCCAGAATGTTTATCAGTATCACGCACTGCCTGTCCACCTCTTTTCTATTTATCCGCCCGTTTATCCTTCCAGCGATGAATCAGATCAATGGCGGCTCGTCCCCACTGCAGGGCATTGGCCACCTTGCCGGCATTTTCTTCACCGCCGTTTTCAATACTGGTTGCTACTTTCTTAACTGAAGCATTGACACTGTTGAGGGATTCGCCAAAATTTTCAACTGCATTAAAAATACTGCTCAGGCTTTGAGATTTCTGCTGAATATCTCTCGCGAGTAAATTTGTCCGGTGCAGCAGTTCCGTTGTTTCCTCGTTCAGTCCTTTCATCTGATCCTGAACATCTTCAAGTGTAGAGGCCACATCGTCCATCGTTTTCTGGGCGGACTGCAGCGTTTTTGCCAGAAAATAGACGAGAACAGCAAAGGCCACAGCAATGACGGCTACAGCGAGATAAAGAATAATGACCATTGTAAATTCCTCCTTTCGATAATCGATGTTAGTTTAATGAATTAATGATTTTCTATACCTGAAAAATAAAGTTATGACTCTGAAGAACCTGTATGGAAACTTCTTCTATATCTTATCATGCCCGAGTGCTGAAAAAAAGTTTAGTCCCGCTGTTTCAGGATTTCAATGCCTTTTTGTACTCATTCTGGTACTTTTGAATATCACCGGCACCCATAAACAGCAAAACGCTATGGTCAAACTGCCTGAGATCATCAATATTGCTGTTATGCAGAATCCGTGATCCTGCAATGCGATCCTGCAGATCATGAATAGACAGTTTCCCGCTCTTTTCTCTCGCCGATCCAAAAATATCACAGAGAAAAACATGGTCGGCTGTTTCCAGAGAGGCAGCGAACTCATCCATGAAGGTCATTGTCCGCGAATACGTATGTGGCTGGAAAATGGCGACAATGTTCCGGTCAGGATACTTTTCTCTTGCAGCCTGAATCGTAACGCGAACTTCTGTCGGATGATGCGCGTAATCATCAATCATGATCTGATCGACTCCGGGCAGTTTCGATTCAGAAAATCTCCGCTTCACACCACGGAATGCAGCAAGACGCTCCCTGACCAGTTTCTCAGGGACATTCATATAATTACAGAACGCAATGACGGCAAGAGCGTTCAGTACATTATGATTCCCGTATCCACGGATTTTAAAATGGCCGTAAAATTCATTTCGGATATAGACGTCGAATTCTGTACCGGAGTCGTCCTTCAGGAAAGTGACATGGCGTGTCTGAAAATCATTCTCTTCGTTGAATCCATAATAAACGATTGGGACGTGTGACTGGATCATCTGCAGTTTCTCGTTATCCCCACAGGCGAATATGGCTTTATTGACTTTCATTGCCAGTTCCTGAAAGGCACTAAACACGTCGTCCAGGTCTTTATAATAATCTGAATGATCAAATTCAATATTTGTGATAATACAGTAGTCCGGGGTACTGTGCAGAAAATGACGTTTATACTCGCAGGACTCCCAGATAAAATATTTGCCTTTATCATTGCCGGATCCCGTTCCATCCCCGATCAGGAAGGACGTTGGCGCAAAAGATTCGAAAACATAGGACAGAAGCCCCGTCGTTGATGTTTTCCCGTGCGTTCCGGTAACAGCAATACTCGTATATTTTTTGGCGAGATCACCAAGAAAGTCGTAGTAGCGATATACCGGCAGTCCTAATTCTTTAGCCCGTACAATTTCTTCATGTGTATCCGGAAAGGCATTTCCGGCAATGATAATTTCACCTGGTGAAATATTATCTTTATTGAACGGGAAAACAGGAATATTTCTGTCTTCAAGAGCTTTCTGTGTAAAAAAACGTTTTTCAACGTCAGACCCCTGTACCTCAACATGTAAATCCTGTAAAATCTGGGCAAGTGCGCTCATTCCGGTACCTTTGATTCCGACAAAATGATATTTCGACATAATTGACCTCCATAAACTCGTTCATCCGTGCTTTTTACACCCATAGCCATAGTATACTCTGCCGGATCACTGTGGGTGTCCGCCCCATGTCATTTCAATTAAAAAATTTTTACATGATTCATCTGCTGACTGGCCCTCATCTGGCAGTCACCCGGCATATATTTTAACCTTTATCAGCAAGGTTGTAAAAGCTATTTTACGACTGCTCAGAATGGCCCATCACCTGCCATCTGTTCTTCAAGCCGTTCTCTTGTCATCAGAACCTGACGTGGTTTGCTGCCATTTGCTCCTGAGATGATATTGCGGCTTTCCAGTGCATCGACCAGCCTTGCCGCCCGATTATAGCCGATTCGGAAATGGCGCTGGATACTTGATACAGAAGCCTGTCCCTGATCGACCACAAACGCTGCTGCATCCTCCAGTAAATCATCTTCTTCAGATGCTTCGGTGTCCATTTTTCGAAATGATTCTTCAGAGAAAAGAAATTCCTGATGACTGCTGCCATGAAATGCACCCGTAACACGGCGTATCTCCTCATCCGAAACAAAGCAGCCCTGAATACGTTTTAACGTGCGTGATCCATTTTCTGCATACAGCATATCCCCTCTGCCAAGGAGGCGCTCAGCCCCGCCGCTGTCAATAATTGTCCGCGAATCTGTCTGAGAAGAGACACTGAACGCGATGCGGGCCGGAATATTGGATTTAATCAGCCCAGTGATCACATCCACAGACGGGCGCTGTGTGGCGAGAAGAAGGTGAATACCGGCCGCACGGGCTTTCTGCGCGATCCGGCACACGGACTCTTCTACCTCCTGAGGGGCAACCATCATCAGATCTGAAAGTTCATCGATAATGATCACGATATAGGGGAGAATGTGTTCTCCGGTCCCTGATATTTTCCTGTTATATCCGTCGATATCACGGACTCCGGATGCAGCAAACGCCCTGTAGCGTTTCTCCATCTCTTCAACGACCCATTTCAGCGCCAGAGCCGCTTCTTTCGGTTCAGTAATGACAGGTGCCGCCAGATGGGGAAGACTTTGATAAGGAGCCAGTTCCACCACCTTCGGATCAACTAGAAGCAGGCGCAACCGCTCCGGTGGGTTCCTGTATATCAGACTCAGAATAAGTGAATGGATACAAACACTCTTTCCCGAACCGGTTGCTCCGGCAATTAAGCCATGCGGCATTTTCGCCAGATCCGTCACAATACGGTTACCGGATACATCTATACCAAGAGCGGCCGTCAGTGGCGCACGACTGTCGATAAACGCTTTTGATTCAAGGATCTGTTTCAGGAGGACCGGGCGCCGGTCTTTGTTGGGGATTTCAATACCAACGGCACTTCTGCCGGGTACAGTCGCAATCCTGACCTGTCTGACGGCAAGACTCAGTTTAATATCTTCAGAAAGTCTCATGACTTTATTAATTTTGACACCGGGATGCAGGTGAATATCGAAACGAGTGACACTCGGTCCGTGCACATGGCCGATGATATCGGCAGAGACATGGAAATTTTTCAGTGTATCTGCCAGGGTTTTCTCTTTTTCGGCTATCCAGCCGTCGCTGTTTCCTTCTGCCTGATCCGGATCATCCAGAAGCGACAGAGGCAGCCTGAGGCCGTTTTCTCCGGATATGTTTTTTCCCGCCCGTTCATGATCATGATGACGACGGGCAGCTTCCATTCGGCGTGCAGCGTGGTGATCTGATCCGAACATTAAAACATTGAATGGCACTTTTGATTCACCTGCCGGCCTGTGAGGAGATCTCTTCAGCCTGTTCCGGGCAGCCGTATGTTCCTTTTGCTCAGGTAAACGTTCCGGCTCTTTCTCTTCCTGTCGCGCAGGCGTTCTCTCCGGCACTGGATCAGCGTGGTTTTCTTCATCTGTTTCTTTTTCCTTTCTCTGGAGGGACGGCTGATTCATTACAGTCTGATCAATAACCGGCTGTTCTTTATGCGGCGGAACGACGGCGCCGGTTCTCCGCAAAGCATCCGATTTTCTCTCTGCAACCCGCTTTCTTTCCTGCTCTTCTTTATGCCTGTCAAGCTGCACCTTTTCTTCCCGGTTCCTTCTGTAAAAATCTTCCGGCGGCTTTTTGAAACCGTACACCGGCGAAGGAATCTGTGTCAGCCGGAAGGGCCGTTTTTCCGGCTTTCTGCTTTCCTGAGGAGGAACGTCTGATGCCGGCTTTTCCGACTTGCCGGAGTCAGGGGAAGAAGCTGATGATGAGGAAGCATGCGGTGAATGACTGGCCGCCTGTTCTGCAGGATATTGCGACATCATCCGCACTTTGACAGAACGCCGGCTATCTTCAAAACGACCGATGGAACGGTTTGTTCCGGTTGGGCTGTGCCGATGATCCGGTCCTGGCTCCTCTTTCGGCTCTTCGTCTTCCAGGCCAAATAAACGCCGCCACCATTTTTCTGTCACGTCGGATTCACCTCCCTTGAATAATCCGCATACGCTCTCTATTTATGTACTCCGGCCAGAAAATCTTCTCCCACTGCTGCAGCATCATCCAGAACCAGTATGCCTCGTTTCTGAGGGGCATGGGGCAAAGCCAGTTCACGTGCTGAACAGATCATGCCATCAGAAGCAACCCCTCTTAATACCGTCGGACGTATGATCAGTCCACCCGGCATCAGAGCGCCCGGCCTGGCTACAACCACCTTCTGACCTTGCTTAATGTTCGGAGCACCGCAGACGATCTGAAGTTCTCTGTCGCCGACATCGACCAGGCAAACGTGCATATGATCCGAATCCGGGTGTTTCTCACACTTTTCCACATAGGCTGTGACAATCGAAGGGGTTCTGTCTACTGTCAGCCGGTCCGAAAAACCTGACCTGGCCAGTTTGTGGTTCAGGGTGCGGATCAGTTCCTCATCCTGCCTGACTTCACCGGTATTCAGACTGGGCAGATCCTCCGATGCATGAAAGAAATTAAAGCCGATCGCTTCGCCTGATTTCTTATCAAAAATTCTGGCTACATCACCCTTCCTTTCAAACGTTTCGGACTCCCCTTCTTTCAGATAAATCATCAGGACATCACCGATGCCCTCTTTACTGTAGTAGACAATCATTTATTTTTCTCCTTCCAACATTCAATTCGGTCGTCTGTTTGCCATGATGAAGATGGGTTCAAGTGCCCCGTTTTCAAAAATGAACGGGAGAATCGTAATCGGCACTCTGCCCTCTGAATAGAATTTCATCACCATCTGTGCGAGAATATCATATCCCTCCGGATTGACGATATCACCAAAGATCAGGACATCCTGATGAGGGACGGCAACAGTCAGATCGCCCTTTGCCTTCGCCTTCATGTGCTTTAGAAGCTGCTGGTTCAGGATCCTGCTTGCATCATAGCCATCATTATAATTCAAAAAATAGAAGGCATTATGTTTCACCATGTCTTTTTTCATACCTGTCGGAAGTGACTGCAGGTTGGCACTTGCTGCTCTGACAATTGTTTCGCTGTCTATGCCTTCATTTCTCAGCGCATCCTTGTCAATCAGTCGGTATGAGCCGTCCATATCCAAAGCATAATAGATGCTGGTTTCCGCCGTGTGCTTTTCCGTCAGCAGTTCTTTTCCGTCTTTCGTTGTGACCGGAAAGGATGCCGCACGGATGACAGGAAAGATCCTGTCAACATGCCCCTTGATCGCAAACGGGCGGGTCATGGCCTTAAGACCTCTGTCAATTTCAGAGACGAAAAGAGGGATCATATCAGGACCCTTCTCCTGATATTTCTTTAAAAGTTCAGGCAGAGAAACGGTCACGCCGCGTCCGCCATCCTTATTTTCAATTCTGAGTTTGTCCGACTGTCTGTCAAAGCGGACAGTCCGTTCATCAGAGGCTAAGCGCTTTGTCAATTCCTTTCTTAATTCCACGAGATTCATGTGACAGGATCCTCCCTTTCAGGATATCAAAATCATTTTACCATAGCCTGACATGGGCCGGCCCTCATCCTGTCCTTTAAGAAAACAGATTGCGGAAAAAGCGATCAGAGAAACTAATCCTCTTCCGTCTGCGACTGGCCGACCGGCGAATGGTTCTTCCTGTTGATATGTTGATAAAGCCCGTCAATCAGTTTCAGGACATGTTGGAACATTTCCGTTCTTGACATCATTCCCTCAGTCAGAAATCCGATGGTTCCGCCATGCTGACTGACATTCTTCTCTCCGGTATATCTTTCTGCGACCTGACCGAGTTCATGCCCTGAGCGAACGCCGTCCGCCAGCTGGTCCGGCAGCAGGATCCGGGCACCGCCGGCCGTGATGACCTGTCCGTTTCGGTCTGCTGCGGCGCCCCAGTTACATAGAAACATCTCGCCGTCAAGGTCGGACACGCCCCCTTCAAGACCGATGCCGATCGTCACCGAGCGGTCCGAACGGATGACGGCACGCGCCCGATTGATTGCTCCCTGCCGGGTCTCAGAATCCGACATGGGCATGGCGGATACACCGGAAGGCACATCAAAACTTTTCACATCATCCTTTCGCCCGAGTTGATCAAGCAATTCTGTCAGAGCTTTGATTTTTGCCGGATTCTTTGTTCCGATCCCGATAATCATACGACAACCGTCCTTTATTTATTACCCTATCCCTGCCTGATCGTGATATCAGCGGAGTAAAAGCATTTTTCCCCGCCAATAAGACGCCTGAGGAGAATTTGGTTTATTTTCTTTTTCCCTTTATACTATAGAAAAACAGAAAGTTGGTATCAGCATGAACATGAAAACAGGCATTTCCATCCTGATTGCAGCAACTGCAGGGTTTGCTGCGGGTATCGCGGCAAGAAAGATGCAGCAGTACACAGATCATTTGCTCAGTCCTGAAAAGGTCATGGGCTACGTGAAAAATAAAGTTAAGAAAGAGCTGCCCGTTAACGGGGCATGGATAGGCCTTACGCCGCTCACACAGACAAAAGACGCCCTGACAAGTAACGTGTATCAGGGCGGACTGACTGTTAAGGACGGGCATGCCGTGAAACATTATGACTTTATTGCCGATGCCTGCACCGGTTCCCTTCTGAAACTGAAACTGCAGGAGTAGCGTCTCCGCTGCCGCTTCAATAACCGGATATGGCCTCACAACGGTAAATCGGCTGGCCCTTTGACGAAAACTTCTCTTCAAATTCTGTCATGATATTGTCCCTGTCACCGGAGTGATGCAAATCAAGACTGATATTCTGCAGAACAAAACCGTACTTTGAAAAACTTTCCAGAGAATATTCAAATAATCCCTGATTGTCCGTTTTAAAGTGGATGATCCCCTGATTTTTCAGGACATATTCATACTGTGCGAGAAAAGACGAATAAGTAAGCCTTCGTTTCTCATGGCGTTTTTTCGGCCAGGGATCACAGAAATTCAAATAAATATCGTCCACTTCATCTTCGGCAAAGAACTCAGTCAGACCACGGGCATCTGCATTCACCAGGCGGACATTTCTTAATTTTTTTTCCAGGCATCGTTCAAGAGCCGTTACAATTATACTCTCGTGGAGCTCAATACCGACAAAATTTTTTTCCGGATACTTTTCAGCCATTCCGGTAATAAATCTGCCCTTCCCCGTACCTATTTCCACGCAAAGAGGGGCTTCGCGGTTAAATGCTTCGTACCATTCTCCGTAATAATACTTTGGTGATTGAATAACTATTTCCGTATGGCGGTCGAGTTTTTCCCTTGCCCAGGGTTTATGGCGCACCCTCATTTAAAATTCTCCTTATAATCAAATCAGTGAAGAAAACGTGCATGGCGTAACCTGCCTGAGATATCATACCACGGTCCGGTGCTAAAATATAGATAATGTTTAGCTGCAGAACCGCGCGGCATAATCATTCAGCCACAGTAAATCTTTTTCAAACAGGATGAACTTTCTGGCATCGCCGTGCTCCTGATGCCAGAACATGAAACGAATGGTTGATGCAATCATATGCCAGATCAGGCGGAGATGTAAAGAATTATTCATTTCCCAGCCATACATTTTCAGCCAGTCGAGCCACTTATCTTCAGAAATGTACCAGTATAAAAGCATGGCCAGATCCATTGCCGGATCTGCTATCACAGCCTGATCCCAGTCGACCAGGTAAAGCTTTTTCTCTCCTTCATTAATCAGCCAGTTGTTATGATTGATATCGGAATGGCATACTTTTTTCTCATAGTACTCGGCTTTTCCGCTCGTTTTCCGCAGAAAGTCAAGCGCGCAGTTTAAGGCGGGTGAATTCTTCCGCCCTGATGCACGATGAACCAGCCGGTCAAATATGACTGAAGTCGTGACAGGCTCCTTGCCGAGACGCTTTAACATAAATAACAGCGGCTCGGAAGTATGAATTTTTTTTAAGAGTGCGGCGACTTTCTTCGATCCCATCTCCTCCGGTTTGAGCACCCTTCCGTTCATCCACTTCTGGGCAGTCAGAACATCACCACTCCCTGTACGGCGTGCCCACAGCAGTTTGGGAACAATCCCTTCTGCTGACAGAACCGCCAGAAATGGCGATGTGTTCCGTTTGATAAACAATTTGTGTTCCCCGGACATGGCCATGTAGGCTTCCCCGGTTAACCCTCCGGCGGATGAGAGCACCCAATCATCGCTGTCAAAAAACTTCATCAAAAGTGCCACCTTTTTACAAAAATAACGAGGCTTCGTTCTAAAAAGACTATGTTTTAGAATATACCACTTTCCGTTAGATTGAACAATCATGCCGGTTCAATCTCGCCAGCGGTCGGAAGCGACCGTTACACAGCCGGAAAGCAGGGCCTCCGTTGCAGCAATCTGATCCCGCTTCATCATCATCGAGTGTCTGGAAATCAGGTGCAGCCACGCTGATTCGTTCCTTAAATCCACGAGACTTAACCCTGATTCTTCCTGAACAAATTCAATAAAACCGTTCGGTACATACACTGCAGCCAGAACCGGCACACTAAGTCCGAACTTTCCCAGATATCCGGAAACAATCCGCCGCGTCCGTTTCAGTGCAATCAGCGGATTCAGCAGTTCACGGACATCATCAGACCGGATTTCCCGCCACTTTCGTCTGGAAATCCCCTGAAACACACTGCCCCTCTCGCCTTCGAGAGCCGTCAGACACCACACGGCGTCTGCTGTCAAAAGGAGCGAATCCAGCTGTATGGTCGCTTCGCCTGCCTTCAGTACCGGTCGAAACATAAAGAATGAAAGATCATTCACTTCTGTTAAAAGACGTTTAACCCAGGACTGACTGGCCCATGCTTCAGGGAACCGGGACTGCTCTACTGCCGTCCGCGTCGCCCATTCAGTCTGCATGTCATAGATCCATCCCTCAAACAGGTCCTTCTCATGTTTCCGGGCAGACCCGGATGGCTGTTCCCTGTTTTCACGATGCATCCATTGTTCCTGTCGCCGCTTTTTTAGCAGGATGAACCGATGAGCATACCGCATAAGATGAATCTGGTAACGCGATACACATTGCCCGATTTTTATCAGCTGTGCCATCTTGATGCCACCTTTAAAAATTCTTCGGGATGACACCCGAAGCACTTCTTCCTCTATTGTATCGCAAGATTAGGAAAACCGACTATAAAGATGAAGCTCAATCCAAAAAATAATGAAGAGGTCCCTCTGATATGGCTATTCCTGTATGATCAAAATAAAGTCCAGGCTCAGTGATTCATCCCACCACTGAAGTGGCGAGTATGCTCACTGAGATTATGATAAAATGAGGAAGCAGGACCTTCGCATGATGTTGATGGATCACTGTTCTGATACATAACCGGAGCATGTTAAGTCCGAGAAAGTGAGATGTCGTACACGTTGAAAGTAGTTAAATCCATTGATGAGCTGGTTGGCCATACACCGATGGTACGTCTGAACCGACTGCCTGACCCGAATGGCGCATCCATTTATGCAAAACTTGAATATTTCAATCCAACCAAAAGTGTCAAAGACCGCGCTGCACGGCATATGATTCTGGCCGCTGAACAAGAGGGAAAATTGAAGAAAGGCGCGACAATTATTGAACCTACATCAGGAAATATGGGCATCGGGCTGGCGATGAATGCTGTTGCCCGGGGCTATAAAGCCATGATCGTGATGCCGGATACGATGACCAGAGAGCGCAAGAACCTCCTTAAAGCTTTCGGTGCGGAAGTCGTCCTGACACCCGGGCGTGACAAAATGCCCGGAGCCATCCGGAAAGCAGAAGAACTGAATCGAACCATACCGGACAGTTTCATGCCGATGCAGTTCTCAAATCCGGCAAATCCGCAGGCTCATCTTTTGTCCACCGCACCGGAGATTATCGAGGATATGAACACACTGGGCAAACCTTTGCGGGCATTTGTTGGGGCAGCAGGCACCGGTGGAACCATTACAGGCACCGGGAAAGCCTTAAAAAAAGCCTTTCCGGAGTTGACCATCCATATCTGTGAACCATCCGGATCCCCTGTCCTGAGTGGTGGAAAACCCGGCAGACACAAGATCGTCGGAACGAGTCCGGGTTTTATACCGGAGACACTTGATCTTTCATTAGTTGACGAAATTATCAAGGTCAGTGACCACGATGCTTATGAGATTACCCGTCGTCTGGCAACTGAGGAAGGCATCTTGTGCGGTCCGTCATCAGGGGCTTCTGTTTTTGTTGCTCTTCAGGTAGCCAGGCGCTTTACTCCGGGCGATGTCATTGTTTGTATGATCAACGATACAGGGGAACGTTACCTTTCAGGAGACATCTTTCCCCGGTAAATCTGTATATTCCTTCAACATAAAAACTGCCCTTCACACCCGAAGAAGGCAGTTTTTTCCATTCACACGATAGAAAATGATCCTGTTCCATCCACCAGAAGTCCAGCTTCGCCGGCTGAAATCAAGGACACCGGCGTAAAAAAAATAAAAGGTTTGACATTTTCTGAAAAAGAGTTATATTAAAAATGAAATCAGGAGTCTTGGAGAGTAACTTCCTGCATACTGAATCTTCTGTATTTTCCCGCACCTTGCATATTCGATTCAATGGAAGTCATATTCTTCTATTGACAATAAATTTAGGGAGTGGTGATTTGAGTCCTTCAACTGATCGTATGCTGAACCGCGTAAAGTCTGTATATCTTTACATTCGCAGACAAGGTGTTGTCACAACGAAAGAACTGGTTGAAGAATTTGACATGACACAACGAACAATGCAGAGAGATTTAAATATTCTGACGTATAACAATTTAGTCAGAAGCCCGCGCAGAGGGCAATGGATGGTCACTGAAAAAAAAGTTAAAGTTTCATAATCTGGTGAGCTGTATATCACAGCTCTTTTTATTTGCCTTTTTACAGGATCAGGAATTTCAACTGTTATCGCCAAACACCCTGCCCTGTCATAGACTAATGTAACGTCAAGTACAAATAACCGCTGACAGGGAGGATGGTATCGATGTTTCCATCACAAAATGAATTCAGTCAGGCAGAATATCCGTTTTTCCCCCATCCATCACATCCTGCACAAGACAGCAATGGGATGTTTCCGTATCAGGAGCCAGATCCTGCAGGCATGGAAAGCAGCACAGCATCAGCCTTTCCTGACCTCGCTGATACCTGGACCGGCAGACCGGGCAGCATTTATGACAGGCAGCCGCCGGGGCCGGGAGAAGGTCCCTTTGAAAGAAGATTACGCCAGCTCGAACAACGGCAGGAACATACGGAACGTGAAATCAACCGAATCCAGAGACAGCAGGAACGCTTTAACCGGGAACTGAACAGTCTGGATCGCAGGCTGCGGATTATTGAACGACGACTGGGTGTCCCCGTGCCGCCAATCGGTGGTCCGGGTCGACCATAAGGAAGTCTGGCTCAAAAAAATTAAGATTTCAATCAGTGGGGGAATCTTTATCCTCCACTGATTGTGTCATCAGGCTGCTGCGGGCAGTTTATCTCCCACCCGGACATCTCCGTTTCCCCTCATGGCCCTGAGGTGGGGGGGTACTGCCCGTTCATGCGGGATAAAACGGACAGAGAACGATTTCTGTCCGTTTTATCCTTTACTGTGTCTTGATTGTGATCCTGCTTTGTGTGATTTTCCCAATACTTTTCTCAGTAAACCGGTATATCTGGCGAGAAGCAGATAGACGGCAGCACCCGCAAGAACGCTTATGATGAGAATAAGAAATGCCATAAATCTACTTGCTGTAAATGATCCTCCGAAAAAGAAGAAGATCAGCCGGATCAACAGAATCATAATCGTCGTGTAGACAACGATATGAATGACCTGCTGAGCAATCAGCGAGAAAGTATACGCTGTAGCTTTTCGAACAGCAGCAGCAATGATCATAATGGAAAGCGCATAGCCTGCGTTCGTGGCGATGACCGGACCGATCATGCCAAAAAATTTCATACATACCGGATTCAGAAGTATTTTGACGACCACACCGGCTCCAAGAGCAATCAGTGTCACCTTTTGCCGGTTAATCCCCTGAACAATTGAAGCCAGAACCTGAAACAGAGCGAATAAAATGGCCGTTGGTGCATACCAGGTGAGAATTTTACCACCAATCTGCATCAGTTCGACCTGGCCGGGATTATAATAAAGCACGACATGGACCATATTTCCGAGAACGGACAGGCCAAAGGCGGCGGGAACCGTCAGAAACAGAACGAGCTGAAGGGCCTGAGTGATTTTCTCACGAACATCTTTCATCTTCCCTCTGGCGTAAGAGGCAACAATTGCCGGGACCGCGCTGACGGCCAGAGAGGTCGCCAGGGTGACGGGGATCATGACAAGCTTCTGATCATTCATCGTCAGATCGGCAATTACGGCGCGAGTGACTTCACGGCTGTAATGTAAATAATGAAAAGCCATGGACTGATCAATCAGCTGATACAGCTGCATGGCAATGCCGACCGCCACAAATGGAATGGCATAAGTAATCAGTTCCTTGTACATCGAAAAGAGGGACAGCCTGCGTCGCGAAGATGGGCCCTGATTCATCCGGCTGATCTTATTTCTTCTGGACACCCAGTAATGCATCATGACATAAAGACCCGCTACCGCACCGACAAACGCGGCAAAAGTTGCGAGCGCCGCCGCGATAACAACAGATCCTCCGAAGACCTTAACAACAACAAACGCGCCAATCAGGATAAAAGCGACACGGACAATCTGTTCGACAACCTGTGACACCGCAGTTGGTCCCATCGACTGAAAGCCCTGAAAGTAACCGCGTAGAAGACTCATCATCGGAACAATCAGAATGGCAATACTGACCACACGGATAACCAGCACAACAGAGTCGAAGTAGCTCGATGGAATATCAAAGAGCTCAGCTATTTTCGGCGCTCCGAAAAACATGAGCAGAAATCCGATCAGACCGGTTCCCAGCATGATGAAAATGCCGGACTTGAGCAGTCTTCTCCCTGCTTCATAGTCTCCGAGCGCATTATATTTTGACACAAATTTCGAGACGGCCAGTGGAAGCCCCATCGTTGAAATACTCAGCATGATCGCGTACGGTGTATATGCATATTGATAAAGAAAAGATCCTTCTTCTCCAGTCAGCCAATAATAAGGAATGACAAACAGGATCCCGAGAAAACGAGAAAAAAAGGTGGCGACAGTAAGAATCATCGTCCCTCTGATCATCTTGGACGTAGCCATGCGGAAACGCTCCTAAGCAGTACTTTTATCGGACAAATGTCCGCAACTTTTTCTATTTTACCACAACTGATGCCGTGATTAAGTTTTGCCATATGGCAACTTTTTGTATTTGGCAAAAAACAAAGCTTTACGGAAAAAGGATTCCATAAAGCTCTGGTAAAAATCTGCTGATGTCGGGCCATGCTTCCGCACCACTCAAACATTCCGCCTGTCCCATTCATGACGTTGAACCCTTGAACCCCCCTGTTCCTGAAGAAATTCAGCAGCAGGAGTGCTGCGACGCCCGGCACGACAGGCCCTCACATATCCTGCAAAACGGTCCATCTTATCGATATACAAAGGAAGATCGAAAAATTCGAACATGCACCGCCTGCGGTATTTTCCCCGCTGCGACTTCCTCATCTTCGGACATCAATCACCTTTATCTCATCACCACGCTCAAGTCTTCGGCGCCGTCCATTCGGACCTGCGCTTCGTATTTCGACCAGATGAATGACCTCCCGATCACCTGGCAACAATATTCACCAACTTATCCGGGACGGCAATCACTTTTTTCACGGTTTTGCCTTCAAGATTTTCAGCGACACGCTGGTCATTCAGCGCTGCTTTCTCAAGCGTTTCCTTCTTTGCTCCTTTATCAATCATCAGCCTTGAACGGATTTTACCGTTTACCTGGACGACAATTTCAATCCTCTTTTCAGAGAGTTTCGATTCATCATAAGTCGGCCAGGCAGATTTTTCAATAGACTCCTGATGACCGAGCAGCGACCAGATTTCCTCACTGATGTGCGGAGCGACCGGCGACAGCAGCTGAATAAAGCCTTCCGCCATCGACTTTGGTATCTTCTCCTGTTTGTATGCTTCATTAATGAAGGTCATCAGCTGGGCAATACCGGTATTATAATGCATGATCTCAAAGTCTTCCGTCACTTTTTTTACGGTCTGATGATAGACCTTCTCAAATTCAGCATCCGCGGTGAAACTGTCTGAAACCCCGTCGGAGATTTTTCCATCAGCTGAAACAAACAGTCTCCAGACACGATCAAGAAATCTGCGTGATCCGTCTATGCCTTTTTCAGACCAGGCCACTGCCGCATCAATAGGGCCCATGAACATTTCGTAGAGACGAAGTGTATCGGCACCATGTGAAGCAACGATGTCATCCGGATTCACCACATTGCCCTTGGATTTACTCATCTTCTCATGATTGCCGCCGAGAATCATTCCCTGATTCACCAGTTTCTGAAAAGGCTCTTTGGTCGGCACGATGCCAAGATCATAAAGCACCTTGTGCCAGAAACGGGCATACAGCAAGTGCAGAACAGCATGTTCGGCACCGCCGACATAAAGATCGACAGGCATCCAGTGTTTCAGTTTTTCCGGGTTGGCCAGCTGCTTTTTATTATGCGGATCGACATACCGGAGAAAATACCAGCTGCTTCCTGCCCATTGCGGCATCGTATTGGTTTCCCGTCTGCCCTTCATTCCGGTCTTTGGGTCCACCACGTTAATCCAGTCCGTATCGTTGGCAAGCGGAGATTCACCTGTACCGGAAGGCTTAATATTCTTTGTCTTCGGCAGGCGCAGCGGCAGTTCATCTTCCGGAACTGGTTTTGTGGTCCCATCTTCCATATGAATGACGGGGATCGGCTCCCCCCAGTAACGCTGCCTGCTGAACAGCCAGTCGCGTAACCTGTAGGTAATTTTCCGTTTACCGGCCTTGTGTTCTTCCAGCCACGCAATCATTTTCGTGATGGCATCCTGCTTTCCTAATCCATCCAGGAAGCCGGAATTTACATGTTTACCTTCCCCGGTGTAGGCTTCTTTTGACAGATCACCGCCGGAAACGACCTCAATAATGGGCAGTCCGAATTTCTTTGCAAATTCATAATCACGATCATCATGTCCGGGTACCGCCATGATTGCACCGGTGCCATAGGTGATCAGGACATAATCAGCAATCCAGATCGGCACTTTCCGTCCGTTAACCGGATTGATGGCATACGCCCCGGTAAACGTACCGGTTTTTGTTTTGTTGAGATCTGTACGCTCAAGATCACTCTTAACTGCAACCTTCCTGCGATAGCTGTCAACTGCTTCTTTTTGTTCCGGTGTGACGATCTTGTCAACCAGTTTGTGCTCTGGTGCAAGAACCATGTAGGTTGCACCGAACAGCGTATCAGGACGCGTTGTAAAGACAGTCACCTTTTCATCCGGATGTCCGTCCACCTGGAATACAACTTCGGCTCCTTCCGAGCGTCCGATCCAGTTCCGCTGCATCTCTTTAATGCTGTCCGGCCAGTCCAGATCATCCAGATCCTTGAGCAGCCTGTCGGCATAGGCAGTGATCCGGAGCATCCACTGTTTCATCGGCTTCCGGATGACGGGGAAACCGCCGCGCTCACTTTTTCCGTCAATCACTTCCTCATTAGCCAGAACGGTTCCCAGAGCCGGGCACCAGTTGACCGGCACTTCTGCCTCGTAAGCGAGCCCTTTCTTATAAAGCTGAAGAAAAATCCACTGTGTCCATTTATAGTATTCCGGGTCAGTCGTATTAATTTCCCGATCCCAGTCATAAGAAAAGCCCAGTGATTTAATCTGCCTTTTAAACGTTTGGATATTCTGTTTGGTAAATTCAGCAGGGTCGTGGCCGGTATCGAGCGCGTACTGTTCAGCCGGCAGTCCAAAGGCGTCCCATCCCATCGGATGAAGAACTTCAAATCCCTGCATCCGTTTCATCCGCGCAAGTATGTCCGTGGCCGTATATCCTTCAGGATGTCCGACGTGAAGTCCCTTCCCGGACGGATAAGGAAACATATCAAGCACGTAATATTTCGGTTTACCCGAATCCTCATTTGTTCTAAACGTATGGTGATCATCCCAGTATTTCTGCCATTTCGCTTCAATTTTTCTATGATCAAAAGTCAGCCCCATGGCCCAACCCTCCTTCTTTCATCATGTAACAATATAAAAACCCCCCGCCCTTAACTTGTTGTCAGGGACGAGAGGTTGATCACAATGTTATTCCCGCGGTACCACCCACATTAGTATGCAGCCTGCAGAATCAGACTGATACTCGCTTATTCCCTTAACGCGGGTGTACGGCAAAACCTTCCAAATAAATCATGAACAGGAAAATCTGCTGCTCCGGGGCGAGTTCGCTGCTTTTCTGTGCCGGCTTGCACCATCCGCCGGCTCTCTGTAATCAGATCGGCATCTACTGTTCCCCTTCATCGCTTTCCATTGATTCAGCTTGTGTCTTTCATTCTATGTAATCCATTTTAGTCTGTCAATATGCAAATTGAAAGATACAAAATATTTTTTCCTTTTGTTCCTGTTTTCATACGTCCACTTCACGTATGTTGTAAACTTTGTTAGAATGCACGTTAGAGAAGACAAGGAGGATCAGATAAATGTCTGAAAACAGGTGTCCGGATTTTTTTGGCTCGGACAAGCGCTACTTTTCATGGAATACTTACCTCAGACAGCGGTTTGGTGAAAAGGTGTTTAAGGTGCCGCTGGATGGCGGTTTTGACTGCCCGAACCGGGACGGAAAAGTCGCTTACGGTGGCTGTACATTTTGCAGTCAGAAAGGATCCGGAGATTTTGCGGGAGACCGGCGGGATGATCTTGCCACTCAGTTTCAGACAGTAAAGAAGAGAATGCTGAAAAAATGGCCGCATGCCAGAAAATATATTGGCTTTTTTCAGGCCTTTACCAATACATATGCACCGGTTGATGTGCTGCGCGAGCGATTTGAAGTCATACTCGAACAGGAAGGTGTCGCAGGCCTCTCCATTGCGACTCGTCCGGACTGTCTGCCGGATGATGTGGTTGACTACCTTGCAGACCTGAATCAGCGTACTTATCTCTGGATAGAGCTTGGTCTGCAGACTGTTCATGATGAAACCGGAAAACTGATCAATCGCGCTCATGACTATGCCTGTTTTGTTGAAGGCGTCAACAAACTCAGGAACAGAGGGATTCGCATCTGTGTGCACATCATTGACGGATTACCACGGGAAACCCCGCAGATGATGATGGAAACAGCCCGTTCTGTTGCGCATCTGGATGTCCAGGGTATAAAAATCCACCTGCTTCATCTGCTGAAAAAAACAGCTATGGTGAAACAGTATGAAAAAGGCATGCTCCAATTCCTTGATTTTCATACCTATGTCAATCTTGTCTGTGATCAGCTGGAAATCCTGCCTCCGCAGATGGTCATTCACCGGCTGACCGGGACGGACCCGCAAACCTGTTGATCGGTCCGATGTGGAGTCTGAACAAATGGGAGGTTCTGGATGCCATTGACGATGAATTAGAACGCCGGGACAGCTGGCAGGGAAAATTTTATTCGTCCTCCCGGAACGCGGCATCCCGGTGAAGAAAAATCCGGCTTCGGCAAAGCCTGGTTGCCCTTTGCACCCGAATTTTAAATTTTCTTAATAGCACAAAGAAAAACGAGGCAGAAATTCGCCTCGTTTTTTCTGTTATGTCAGATACTCTGCCTCAGTCTGCGATAAACCCAGCCATTTATAAAGAAGAACATCCCGCTTCCTCCTGCTCTTCGGATCAGCTTTCGTGCAAGAATACGTACGTTCTTCTGCCTGGCTACTTTTTTATCAGCAAGATAGATGCCAAGCAGTCCGCGATTGATCATTTTATGAAATCGTCGGTCCGGCATGTTATCAATCGCATCATCAGCTTCTTCGATAAAATAATTGAATCGTTTCATCATCTCTTCCTCGCTGCCGTAATAATTGCAGAAGTTGAGATCACCTTCTCTTTTGTCTTCCTCCTGATCGACGAAGTAGTCCATGAGGATGTGCAGACCCTGTACCCAGGGAAAATAACTGTTTCTGATTGTCCCGGTAAGCGTACGCATTTCATCTCCACGTGCGGCTGCGTAGGAGACGATACAAAAAATACCGAGAGTCGAACCTGAACACGCGGCAAACTCATACCAGCTCATTTCCGGAAGCCTGTCCCTGTATTTTTTAAACCATGCAATTAACCGGGGAACACGCTGATCCTTTTCAACATGTTTATGCACCTGAAGGTCGCAGTAAAAACCGGCCAGTTCGAGAAGACTGGGATGGATGGTTTTCCACGCGTCCATCCTGCGCAGGATATGCTGGCACGTTGCGACGAGTTCGCTCAGATACCCTCCGTCCGAACAGGAACCACGAAAGCGATAGTAGTCCGAATGAACGGCACCTGGTGTCAGCGCGTCCAGCATGGATTGGTGCAGGCAGCGAAAATCCTCGGGATCAAGTGATGTACTTCGATCACAAAGGTTATCCAGATAGTCGCTGATGGTCTGATAGGCAACAATGAAAGAGATGATTTCTCTCCTTTTGTCTCCTGCAAGCAGACTGTAAATGGCTCCCCCTTCGCAGTGAAAAGCCTTCGTCTCCATACTTGCGTGCGCCTGTCTTCGCAATTCCGGATCAGGAATCTGATCTGCTTTCTTTTTCCATCGTTCCAGCTCCCGGTGAACGTCAGGAAGTACTTTCCTGTAAATTTGTGACATCAATGTTAAGGGCCCTGCCGGAACAGCCATATCACACTGCCTCCTTCACGATACCCGGTTTCGTTCTTTCACTCATATCTTTCGGCATGTCCATGCTGTGCCTGTCGAAAAAACAAATCAGAATCTGACAATCCTGCGACATGATCTTATGACCTATTATACGCGACATCAACCCGGTATATCACGTGACAGCAAGACAAAAACCGTTCCTGCCGGATAACAGGAACGGTTTTCCTGGTAACTAAGCTGATTTATTTCCCGTTTGCCGGATCGCCGGAAAAAATCTGCTGCTTCAGTAAGGCAGCTTTATCCGTTTTCTCCCACGGCAGATCTATATCAGTACGTCCAAAGTGTCCGTATGCAGCCGTCTGAAGATAAATCGGCCGGCGGAGGTCGAGCATCTTAATAATGCCGGCCGGTCTGAGATCAAAGTTCCTGCGGATCAGATCCACAAGACTTGCTTCTGAGGTCACACCTGTCCCGAACGTATCCACGGAAATGGAAACCGGTTCAGCGACTCCGATCGCATAAGCAAGCTGCACTTCGCATTTGCCCGCAAGTCCCGCCGCCACAATATTTTTAGCCACATATCGGGCGGCATAAGAGGCTGAACGATCCACTTTTGTTGCGTCTTTTCCTGAAAAAGCGCCCCCTCCGTGGTGCGCGTATCCGCCATACGTGTCGACGATGATTTTACGTCCGGTTAATCCCGCGTCACCCTGGGGACCGCCAATGACGAATCGCCCGGTCGGGTTAATTAAGAATCTGGTTTGTTCGTCTATCAGTCCGGCCGGAACAACAGGACGGATCACATGTTCCTGTACATCCTTTTTAATCTGTTCCTCCGTGGCTTCGGGATCATGCTGCGTCGAGACGACAATCGTATCGACTCGTGCAGGGTGACCCGCTTCATCGTATTCAACCGTCACCTGAGTTTTTCCGTCAGGACGTAAATAAGGCACTTCTCCGCTCTTGCGCACATCCGCCAGCCTTTTCGCCAGTTTATGAGCAATAGATATCGGCAGCGGCATCAGTTCCGGTGTTTCATTGACTGCAAAGCCGAACATCATGCCCTGATCACCTGCCCCGATCGCCTCAATTTCGTCGTCCGTCATCTTTCCCTCCCGCGCTTCCAGTGCCCGGTTAACGCCCTGAGCAATGTCGGCAGACTGCTCTTCAATTGAAGTCAGGATGGCACAATTTGAGGCATCAAATCCATACTTCGCATCCGTATAGCCAATATCCTGTATCGTCCTGCGAACTACTTTAGGTATATCTACATAAGTTGAAGTTGAAATTTCTCCCGTCACCAGGACCAGACCCGTATTAACCACTGTTTCGCAGGCCACCCGCGCATTTGGATCTCCGCGCAGCAATTCATCAAGGATGGCATCTGAGATCTGATCGCAGATTTTGTCCGGATGTCCTTCTGTCACCGATTCGGAAGTGAACAGCCTTCGAGAATCCTTCTTCTTCATTTCATTCACCCTGCCTTTTCAACATTATATCCCATATTGTATTTACGGTACCCGATCCCGTTTGCTTTTTGTTTTCAAGGCATGAAAAAAGCCCGGTCCTGTATAAAGGATTAGGCGACTCTTTAACTTGCCTCTTATTGATCAGGAGAACTTCCTGCAGGTTAGCACCGTGCCGTACGCGGCCGGTTGCCGGGCTTCATCGGGCCTGTCCCTCCGCCTGCTCGGAATAAGAGCAGCCATAGTATAACTATTATAATACCGCCGGAAATAACATGTGTCAATATTGAAAAAGCGGTCTCCAGTCATCAGTGAATCGGCAGAACGTACCTGCAGGGTAACAAAGCCTCATCTGTTTTCATAAATGGCAATTCTTTTGGCTATTAGAGAAATTTTTCACGATTTATGGCCCATAATTTGTGAAAACAATATTTTATTAAATGTCAGTGTGATATACTTGATTCGTCGAAAGAAATTCATAAATGAAAGGGATGTTTGTGATGAATGCCACCGTTTTGAAAACGTCCATCACTAAATTATTCACATCGGGAAAAACCTTTGTAGACCTTTCCGCACCTGAGCTTATGGAGAAAGCGCTTGCCAGAAATGAAGGCGCTTTAACGGACAAGGGGGCATTCGCTGTAACCACTGGAAAATACACCGGTCGCTCACCTAAAGACAAATTTTTTGTCAAAGATAAGACAACAGTGAATAAAATTGACTGGAAGCGAAATCAGGAAATCAGCGAATCTGTTTTTCTCGGACTGTACAAAAAAATCGTTACCTATTTGAACAAACAACCAGAACGTTTTGTTTTTCATGGATTTGCCGGGGCTGATCCAAAGAACAGACTGCCCATTCAGGTGGTTAACGAATATGCCTGGCAGAATCTGTTCAGCCGGCAATTATTTATTACCCCGTCACAGGAAGAGCTGCAGGACTTTCATCCAGGATTCACGATATTCTCAGCTCCAGGATGTAAAGCGGATCCTGCCACTGATGGCACGCGTTCTGAGGCCTTCATTATTATTTCTTTTACACACCGCATCGTCCTGATTGGCGGTACCGAATACGGCGGAGAAATCAAGAAATCCATTTTCACAGTCATGAACTATTTGCTCCCACAGCACGGGATCATGTCGATGCATTGCTCTGCCAATCAGGGCTCAGACGGCAGAGTCGCCCTCTTCTTCGGCCTCTCGGGAACAGGCAAAACCACTTTATCAAATGTTTCCGGACGTGCTCTGATTGGCGATGACGAGCACGGCTGGTCGGAACAGGGTGTATTTAATATTGAAGGCGGCTGCTACGCCAAAACCATTCATCTGTCAAAAGAAAAAGAGCCGCAGATCTTTAACAGCATTCAATTTGGAACCGTACTTGAAAATGTCATTCTTGACGATCGGCGAGTGCCTGATTATGATGATAACTCCTTAACAGAGAACACTCGTGCAGCCTATGATCTGCACCATGTGGACCACGCTCTGTTCCCCAGTATCGGCGGTCATCCGAGTGCGATTATCTTTCTGACAGCAGATGCTTTCGGCGTTCTCCCGCCAATCAGCCTGCTGACGCCCGAACAGGCAATGTACCAGTTTCTGTCCGGTTACACAAGTAAACTTGCCGGAACAGAAAGAGGGATAACAGACCCTGAAGCGACCTTCTCCACCTGCTTCGGTGCACCGTTCATGCCGCTTCCCGCCTCCGTGTATGCTGAACTTCTCGGCAAATTAATTAAGCAGCACAATGTAAGCGCTTATCTTGTCAACACCGGCTGGACGGGAGGCCCCTATAAAACAGGCAGCCGCATGAAACTTGCCTATACGCGAAAAATGATAGAAGCTGCACTGGCAGGTACATTTATCAATGCGAAAACAGTCACGGATCCTGTATTCGGTCTGCATGTCCCTGCCCATTGCCCGGGTGTTCCGGATGAGATTCTAATGCCGAAAAACACCTGGGAAGATCCGGCCGCTTATGATCAGACGGCTCGGGAGCTCGCCGGAAAATTCAATGAAAATTTCCGCCATTTTCCGGAAGCATCAGACAGCATCCGTTCTGCGGGACCTGTCAGTCGATAACAGCATACAAAATCATGAACAAGGAAACACGCGCCGTAACCCGGTATGATTCGGGTGCGGCGCGTTTGTCAGCCAGTATCTTTTTTCTGCAGTTCCAGATAGCTTTTCCATTCATTCTCCAGTTCGGATAGGGTCCACTGGTCCAGCTTCCCGGATTCCTTTGTCACATGATGCTGCTCGAGCAGCCTGATCAGATGTTTTTTCCGCGTTTCTACTGCCGTCCTTAATAAATTTATTTGATTCATTTTCTTACACCGGTCGTAAGCAAGCGTTGACCCTCTACCTGACCGGCTTTTCTCCTCCTTCAATCTGACATGCCTGGGCTTTCATTCTCTCTATTTTAGCCAGCCGAAATATATTTTAAACGAATTAAAACGCTTACATTTATACTATACAACAAAACCGGGAAAAAAGATGTGCTTTTGTAAAAAAAGAGACATTTATCATTGAGATGTATTTTTCATTCTTGTATGAGAGGGTATGATAAGAGTACTAAACACCCAAATACTTTGATTTAAAGCCGCGTACGACAACGCGTTCTTTTCTTTTATTCTGGCGCGGTTAATCCTGCCTGTTTTTTTACTTCAGGCCGCCCGCCTGTTGCGGACGACCCGTGAGCCACATCGCCGGCCCTGGTCGCACTTACACGATACTGACCATGTAAGAAAGTATTAAATTTTTTGGAAAAAGGTTCAGAAAAAAACTTCTCCGGCTATTACCCGCCTCAGACGGGGCTCATCCTTCTCATCCTCACTTTTTCCTGGAAAGCCCGTCTTTCCTCTTCAGACATCTTTTTGTAATCGCGGATAAACTGTTCATATTTCGGCATCACGTCTTTCATCAGACCGTAATCCTGAACTTGTCCATATTGAACCCAGAGTGCCTTTTCACAGAACCTTTTCATCTGTCCAATCGAATGACTGATAAAAAAGATCGTCTTTCCCTTTTCCTTAAACTCGTTCATCTTTTTCAGGCATTTATCAGCAAAGGTCTGATCACCGACAGACAGAGCTTCATCGATGACCAGAATATCAGGATCAATATGAATAGAAATGGCAAATCCGAGACGGGATCGCATCCCGCTGGAGTAAGTTTTCACCGGCTGTTCAATAAAATCTCCGATATCGGCAAACTCAATGATCCGGGGAGTAAGCTCTTTTATTTCTTTTTTGTTGAACCCCAGCATCAGACATTTAAGCTCTATATTTTCTCTGCCGGTCAGCTCACCCTTTAATCCCGACTGGATAGCAATCAGTGCTGCTTCACCATTCACCGTGACCGTCCCTTCAGTGGGGGGGATGACTCCGGCGATAATATTTGAAAGTGTTGATTTCCCTGACCCGTTCACACCAATGATTCCGACGACATCCCCATCATTCGCGTCGAAGCTGATGTCCTGCAAAGCATAGAATGACGGACCATATCCTTTTGGCAGCAGCAGATCAAGGATTTTTTCCGAATTACTTTTGAACATTTTATATTTTTTTGAGACATGGCTGACAATCACCGATTTACCCATATTCGTTCCACCTTACAAATAGTCTACAAAATGATCTCTGAATTTCACATGGATAGCCGAACCGATCAGGAACACAATGAAGACGAATCCCCAGAAGTACAGAGTGTACAGGTAATGCTCTGCACCGTACCACGACAGTCCGAGAAGAGAAGCCCGGTACCCCTGTACGAGGTAATACATCGGATTCAGCAGCAGGATGTTTTTCAGAAATTCCGGTACCCCCGAAAGCAACGCCGGTTCCCAGAGAATAGGCGTCAGATAAAACATCATACGCATCAGCGAAATCAGTATTTGATGAAAATCACGGACAATGGTTGAGATCGTCGATGTCACAAGAGAAATTGAAAACAGCAGTATCAGTGACGCGACCATAAAATAGGGCAACTGGATCAGGTACAGGCTGATCTTATACGGAGTAAACTGCAAAATTGCAATAATAATTACCGTCAGAATCAGGTGCTGATAAAATTTTTCAAAAATCACGTAACTGGGAATGGTACTCATGGGAAAATTCATCTTTGCGATGAAGCGAATCCGCGAATAAATCGAACGGGACCCCTGAATGACTGATGGCTGCAGGAAAAACCAGACCAGGATACCGCTCATCAGCCAGATCACATAAGGCATTTCTACCCCGTTTTCGACGATCCCCCCGCGATTCAAAATGACACCGAACACAAGCCAGTAAATAAAAATCTGTATCATCGGATTAATGACGATCCAGAGCATGCCTAAATAGTTATTATTATTTTCGCTTTTTAATTCATAAAGCGAGAGCCTGCTGATCAGATAAACACTGCTGATCTGCTCTTTAATCACTTTCCACGCCGATTTCATGTCAGATTCCTTCCAGTTCTGCATTTACATGAAGTTTATGGCGGCCACAGACCGCCAGTTTCCAAATTCCACTTTACCACAGCTGAGGGGAAAATGGAAAGTCTGTCCCCGCCTGAACAGCTCTGAGGAGTAAATTTTTGTGAGGCCCTCCGTGTCATGCGAATATAGCTGATTAAATTTTACATATTTTTCCAATTCTGCTTTTCCGCTTTTTTTGAAAAAGGGACAAGCCAAATTTTGATGGCCTTTTTTAATTTTTTTGACTGTAGCTTTGCCTGGCATTCCCCTTTCTGATATACTGTTCTTAACCGGTGAACCGGACTTGCATCGGTTTCACCAGGCTAGCCATATCCTCCTCTGTTAATCTGCGTGTCCGAATCGCTTCTAACAGGGCTGAGGATATTTCTTTTGCCGTCTTTTTTTGCGTACGGAGCAGCTTTGACCCCTTTTCATATAACTGCATCAAAATATCCGCAATCTGTGTAAGAAGATAGTGAATCTTCATCGCCTGATGATTCTGGCTGTTCACGTGTTGAATGGCGTACTGTACGTGCTTTTGTCGATTAAACCCCTGATTTTCAATCTTCCAGCGCCTTCGCCCAACTGCTACCAACGCCTCTGCCTTCTTCTCCGTGATAGGCAGATTGGTCAGAAACAGAAAGGTGTGCGCTTTTTCTTTTTCCTGAACCGTAGCCTCCAGGGCATTTAGTTTTCTTTCCTGGTAGGCGATATCATTCACCCAGTAGGTCGTTGCAGATTGTCCCCGATACTTCAGCGCTTTCAGCGCCTCGAATTCCTGCGCCACACTCGGAATACTGCCTGCTTTGAAGCGAAACATGTATTTCCAGCGGTTAGCCTCACATCGCTGAAAGACTGATTCACACGCATATAGGCTATCCGCCAGGATACAGATGGGCAGACGCTTGAAGGTCGCTTTCAATCGGGTGCTCAGGCGCTCGAAGGCGCGACGTTCACAGTCCTGTTTGGTCACGTCCTCGTGCTCGTTCTCTATAAATTCCGAGTCGATACTCAGCACCATGTCCCCAACGACCAGTTTGGCTTCCAGAACGTGATGCTGGTAATCCGTCCAGGTTTCTCCGGTCTTTTTGTGGGTATGTTCGCGTTTCAGGCAATGTGCACAATGCTTCTTGTTAAAGTGGAAAAGCCCGGTCCCATCAATGATAATCCCCCAATACTTCCCCTCGATCCGTTCGGCCTCAAAACACCGCTTTTTGAGGAGCTCCCGGATTAAACCGATGCGAATGTTTTCCAGTTCCTTCGGATCAAGCCGCGACAGGAAATCGTTGATCGTGTCATAGTGGGGCAGTTCATGAAGCTCCTGAGTAGCGAGCATCTTTTGCAGGTTATCGATACATTCTTCACGATTAAGTCCGTTGCTCAGGCTGCGCATGCTGGTGAACTGACAGACATTTTTCAGGATCATCATCCAAAGCATCAAGTCTGAATCATAGGTGACATAACTCTGATGTCTCGGATCTTTGACCTTTCTGAGCCTGTTGGTGAATCCTTTAAAGAAATGATGGCATATTTTCTGAAACTCGAGAAAATAATTGACGTTCTTCTCCTGCTCTCGTTTCTCTTTCCGTGTAATCATAAGAACCTCCTAAAAAAATAGCACTATTATGGGATTTATTACTGTTAAATTATCTCATATATAGCATTATTTAGGGGGCTGTTGTTGATTTTATCGCGAAGAATTTTTACTCCTCAGAGCTGCCCGCCTGAATATTTTTCCTGTTCCCGGGCACGCTACCCTTGAAATCATTCAGGGCGCGACCTGTTTTAAACTTTTATACATATTGAGGGTATCCCAATGCTCAGTGTATGGCTGTTTCTCAGTTTTTTCGTTTTACTGGTTGTCTTCTTTGTCAGTGTATTCTTCAGAATCCAGCTTTTTTCTGAGATGATGATGTACGCCCTGTTTGCCTGGTTCGGCATTGTTCCACTCATTGTGATCTATATCGA
Source organism: Sporolactobacillus sp. Y61 (assembly GCF_040529185.1). NCBI lineage: Bacteria > Bacillati > Bacillota > Bacilli > Caryophanales > Sporolactobacillaceae > Sporolactobacillus > Sporolactobacillus sp. Y61. The sequence continues at coordinate 2,967,950 of NZ_CP159510.1, forward strand.
ATCCAGTCGCTACGAAATGAAAGAGAAAGAAAAGAAGTCAAAGAAAAAAGGAAAAAAAGGTTGAATCAAGGTGATGCGTCATGTTCAGGAAGTGGAAGAAAAGACGAATGAAGGAAACGGGCAGTGAATATCAGGCAAAAACCGTCTCCGATCTGTTCAGACAATTGAAGGATCAGCCTGATTTTATCCGTTTTCAGCATAAAGGCATGCAGTTCAGTTGCTGGATTTCTTTTTTTGACACACTTATTGACGTGGAAAATGTCCACCGTGACATCCTGCCTCACCTGTACAGTGATAAGATTAAAAATCTGACTGATGTACAGACACACCTGCCCGCTGAAAAAATGATCCGGACAAAAGATCCGTCCATCGTCCGGAACAGGCTGCTCGAAGGGTATCTCATTATCCAGGCGGGTGAAAGGGATTCGGATTGTCTGGTGATCCCGTCAGTAAAAGTTGAAGGCCGGCAGGTTTCACTATCACAAATAGAATCGAGTATCATCGGACCGAAGGAATCGTTCGTCGAATCGCTTGATAAAAATACCAACCTGATCAGAAAAAGGGTTCCGATTCCGCAGCTGACGGTGCAGCACATCCGTGTCGGCAAGTTATCACGGACCCGTGTTTCTGTTATCTATATTCAGGGAATTGCGAATGAGGAAAATGTCAATACGGTGAAACAGCGGATCGCCGGCCTCGAGGTGGCAAATATTGAAGACACAACCGCTCTCGCCCTGAATATCCGGGATAATAACGCCTCTATCTTTCCGCAGTTTATTGATACAGAACGGCCGGACCGTGCAGCTGCCGCATTATATGAGGGGAAGATTGCTGTTCTGGCGGACGGCTCACCGAATGCCCTGATCCTTCCTTCGACGATCGTTGAATTTTTTATCGCCTTTGACGATTACTATCTGCCGTGGCAGCTTGCCTCTGCCTATCGCCTGCTGCGTCTGTTCGCTGTGGCCATTTCCATCCTCTCGACTTCTTTCTATGTGGCCCTTCTGACCTACCATTTCCAGCTTATCCCCAAAGACCTCCTGGGGTCGCTGGTCAGTTCCCGGAGCTCGGTGCCCTTTGACCCGATCGTGGAGGTCCTGATACTTGAGGTCATGATTGAACTGCTGCGCGAAGCCGGAGCCCGACTGCCGACCAAGGTCGGACAGACGATCGGTATCGTTGGCGGTATCGTGATCGGAACAGCAACGGTTCAGGCCGGTCTGACGAGCAATATTCTGTTGATTACTGTTGCGATGTCGGCGCTTGCCGCGTTCATCACGCCCAATTACCGGATGGCGACCACCATCCGCTTTATCCGCTTCCCGTTTATTATATCTGCGCAGATATTCGGTCTGTTAGGCATTGCCCTCTGTTTCTCTGTCTGTGTCGGACATCTTCTGAGGATGACCTCACTGGGACGACCTTATATGGAGCCGATTTATCCACTTCGCGTGACCGATCTGAAAGACTCTTTTATCCGGCTGCCGTTAAACCATCAGAACGTTCGTCCCATGCTGCTCCGTCCCGGTGATGCCATGCGTATGAACAGCACCCGGACACACCGTAAAAAAGGAAAAAACATTCCCGATATTGACGAATGACAGTCATGCAATGGAGGCCATGTGATGAGCGGTACAATCAATGAAACACATCAGATTAGCCCAATGTCCGTATTTTTTATCCCCCACACGATGCAAGTCGGCATCGGCCTTTTATCTTATCAGCAGATCGCGTCCCATCACAGTGGACAGGATGCCTGGCTCGCCATTCTGATCGGCGGGCTGACCTCGCTTGTCCTGATGTGGCTCATACTCCGCCTGCTGGAAAATGAGCGTCAGTACGGACGTGCGGATTTATTTTCCATGCACAGGCGCCTTTTCGGAAAATGGCTGGGGCATACGCTGAGTCTGGTGATGATGGCTCATGTTTTTCTGTATGCTGTGGTGTTTCTGAGAAGCTATCTTGAAATCCTGCAAGTCTGGATTTTCCCCCAGTTGTCACTTATTTCCTTTTCCGCTCCTTTCTGTCTGCTGATCTGGTACATTGTTAAAGGTGGGATCCGGACAGTCGGAGGGGTTTGTTTTCTGAGCTTTATTTATCTGATTCCGATCTATCTGTCAACCGCATTCGCCGTACCTCAGCTTCATTTTTCCAATCTGATGCCGGTCTTTGATCATCATCCCATGTCCCTCCTTGCGTCTGCCTATGATACGACCGGTATTTTTCTTGGCTATGAACTCATTCTTTACTTTTATCCTTTCATCAAAAGGCCGGAACTCACTGGAAAATTTGCCTTTTTCAGTCTGCTCACGACTCTGTATCTGTATATCATTCTGATGATCGTCGGTATCGCCTTTTTCAGCCCGGGCCAGCTGGATGTTAACATCTGGCCGACAGTTTCCCTTTGGAAGAGCATCACTTTTCCCCTGCTCGAACATGTCGACATGATTCACATCGTTTTTATCGTCTGGCTTCTGATTCCGAGTGTGAGCATGAGCGCCTGGATCGTATCCAGAGGGATGAAACAGATCATCCCTGTATTTAAACAGAAATATGCCCTGATCCTTGTCCTGATTGCTCTGACGGCCTGCACGATGATGGTTCGCAACGGCGAGCAGGTCAAGTGGATCAATATCCTGTATGATCGGACCGGTTTCTTCATTGTTTACCTTTATATCCCCTTTCTTTTTCTGTATCAATGGCTGATTTCGAAAGTGAGGCGATCTTCTGCATGAAAATACAGATCACCGCGATCGTCCTGATCACTCTGACATGCCTTTCCGGCTGTATACCGACGAACGTTATTGATGATATCCTGATGGTTGAAGCAGAAGGAACAGATTATATAGGCGGTGGAAAGGTGATGGGAACCGTCACCATGCCCAGTTATATTGAGCCCGGTAATCCCGGAGGTGCAGGAGCCGGCCTTCCGACAACCGCTTCTATGATGCGTTCAATTTCCGGGGTGACCTATGACGGCAAATCGCTTGTGTCCCATTTTCAGCCGGAAGGGCAGCGCATGCTTAAAATCAGTAAAGTCAGGATCTTTCTTTATGATACGGCCTTAGCCAGAAACGGCCTGAGTAAACAGTTCGACTTTCTGAACCGCGATCCGGATGCCCCGCACGACTTAACCGTCGCCATTGTTGAAGGAAGCACGAAAGATCTGCTGACTTATGATAACTATCAGACGCAGATCCCGATCTCACGTTATGCGCAGGATCTGATTCTACAGAATATGCAGCAGAACTATCCGGACATTAATATGAATAGGGTCCTGTACAGTTATTATGGCGCCTTTATGGATCCTGTCATTCCACTTATCAGAAGAAACGGGGATCATCTGGAGCTGCGCGGCCTGGCGTTATTTAATCATGACAAGTATGTGATGAAAATACGCGGAAATGATATCTTTATTTTTAAAATGCTCTATGAGAACTTTAACCAGGGCGTTTATGACTTCGAATATGAACCGGATAAACACGTTGCCATTCGTAACGTGCATACCACAGTACGTTATCGGGTCAGAGACGGAAACAGCAGGTCACCTGACATCTATGCTCACGTGAAAATGATCGGACAGGTCAGACAGGCCTATCCAGGGTCGATCAGTAAACATAGCGCGGATGTAACGGAGAGAAAACTGGAACGGCATATGCAGCAAAAGGCTGAAGATCTGTTCACCCGCCTCCAGAAGAAAGGGGTTGATCCGCTGCGGATTGGGGATACAGTCAGGAGCTTTACGTATCATTTCGATGGCAAGTCCTGGCACGAGCGGTATGCCCATGCCACGTTTCACTGCAAAGTGTCAGTAAATATCACACAAACAGGGATTTCCAGGTGATGCGTTCACCGGCTGACGTGTTTTACTTTTAACTATGACCTCTATTGGGGTATAATAGAAGAATGAACAGGAAAGGGGATTTAATTCTATGGGATTTAACAGAAACCCTCAGGAACCGGTTCCTGAAGCAGAAACGGAAGTCTGGACGTGTACAAATGATTCTTGTTCAGGATGGATGAGAGAGGCCTATTCATTTGACAGCCATCCGACCTGCCCTCTTTGCCACTCCGAAATGAAGAAAGAGACACGAATACTTCCTGTCATTGATTGAGCAGCCCATTTCTGCCCGATCATGATCTCTCTTTTAAAGAACTTCACCCTGCCTCCTGTGACAATATGATGACGAATGGGGAAAGTTCAGGGCATGTCATTGACAGAGTTGGTCCCTGCCTTCAGAATGAAAACGATATCATTCATTCTAAGGGAGGTCTCCGGTTTTGAAAACTTTGGTTATCCTTGCACACCCTGATCTTGAAAAATCTCATGCCAACCGGATGTTTGCCGAAAAGCTTAAAGAACATCCGGAAATTGATATGCATCTCCTCTACCGCACCTATCCGGCCTGGCAGATTGATGTATCAAAAGAGCAGGAACTTCTGCTGAACAATGATCGCATTGTTTTTCAATTTCCATTTTACTGGTACAGTTGCCCGCCGTTATTGAAAAAATGGCTGGATGATGTGCTGACCTTTGGCTGGGCCTATGGTCCGGGCGGGAATAAATTAAAGGGAAAAGAATTTATTGTCGCTGTAACAACAGGGAGCTCCGAAAAGTCTTATCAAGCCGGCGGAGGCAACTTTTTTACAGCAGATGAATACTTACTCCCCTTCCGTGGCGCCGTTCTCGAATGCGGAGGGATTTTCCTTCCTCCGTTTATCGCGTATGAAGCCACCTTTCACGATGATGCGACATTAGAAAAAGAAGCCGAAAATTATATTGCGTATATTGAGGCGCCTGCTTCTGTTCTGACACACTGAGGCGCCTGTTTCGAAAACAGGCCTGATCCCTTTTTTACAGGGATGGCCTGTTCTTTTTGTCTAAGCTATTGTTTATGCTTCATGCCGACCGGAGTAAAAGATCCACAACTTGCCAGCGGCAGGGATTTCCTTATCACCGGGAGCCAAGATGGAAACCTGAGTCTGTCAGTCACCTTCTTTCTGACCGCTTTCTTTCTAAATATAGTTCATTTACGGTAAAATAGGAGAGCAGAAGGTGATGCAGAGTGAAGATGGACAGGATGAAACGAAAATACGCAGATCGACGAGGCTGGAGAAGAATCATCAAGAGCCGGATATACAGGAAAATCTTTATGTGGCCGGACTTTCACGGCGAGGCGGTATTGATTCAGTTTGATGCCGTTAAAGCTCCATTGTCTGTATTATATGAAGGGGTTCGGACGAAAACAGTGGACCGGGGATATTCGTGGCTGCAGCTGTTTCCGGATGAAACCTCTGACTTTGTGTTAACCGTGATGTTCAATCATCACCGCCAGCTTGTTCAGTGTTATTTCGATGTGATTAATCGCCGCGGGCGGGGGATGGACGGTATCCTGTGGTTCGATGACCTTTACCTGGATCTGATCCTCTTCCCGGACCATAAATGCTATCTTGTAGATGAAAATGAACTGAATGAAGCCCTTGAGTCCGGCATTATCACGCCCTCTATGTATAATCGGGCCTGGCATACAGCGCGGCAGCTTGAGACCTTTGTCAAAAGAGATCCGGACTATTATCTTGAACTTGCCCGGCAAATCCGGTCCACATTCCCATGATATATAGTGATGCCCGGTCATTTGTCACGACTGCTGAATAGCCTATCATAACTGCCAGAATACAGGTGGAGATGACCGTGGAGGAATGGAATGCAGCAATAAAAAGAAAGATCGGATTTGCATCACTGACGATTGGGAAAGTCATGAGTTCACTCGGCAAATCACCCGGCTTTTGTTTTAGCAGTACGACGCAGGATCAGCTGATCTATTCGGGAAGCCTCATTCAGACAGGCGGGGGCGCCCTGATACTCGATCAGATGAATGCGCAGGAAAATCCTGTTTTATACGAAGAAGTCCTCATGCTGAACATGATTGGGTATGGGGTTTTCGCATTCAGTCTTCTCCAGGATATTGAGGATAATATCTTATTAATCAGACAGGCTCTTTCCAGCAACCTGAGGGATGTTGTTGGCGCCCTGATTTTTCTTACGGACCGGGGCACCTGGGAAAGCCCCGGTTCATGGATCGGAACCATGATGCTGGCCACAGGACATTTTGTTCAGGCACTCGGACGAAACAGGCAGCTGGAAAGCGGCGCAGCGCTCAATGAAGTCAATTCGTGGATTACTGCAGGATCCTGGATTGAAACCGGGGAGCGTTCGCCCTCCTACTGCAAAGTCTGGCTGATTCCAGATGAGCTACCCTGCCCGGTGGCAAATCGCAGACGCCGCCAGGGGTTTTGTTTTCCTGTACCATTTATCTTTTTAGGTAAAAAAAACAGAATGGGAGGACCTCCCATTCCTTATCAGCGGAATTGATATGAGTGATCTGCTTCTAATCTACAGCTTCCAGCAGCAGGTCGGCGATGTGAACAGCACGGACTTTTCCGCTTTTCCCCGCACGGTCGACACCCAGTTTCATCTCAAGCAGGCAGCCCGGATTAGCGGTGACAATGGTCTTTGCTGCTGTTTTTTCCACCTTCTCCATTTTATGATCAAGGATTTGCATCGCCATTTCAGGCTGGACAATATTATAATCACCGGCTGATCCACAGCAGGTGTCCGCACCCTCCATTTCTACAAAATGTGCGCCTTCAATCGACTGAAGGAGCATTCTCGGCTCACGGAATGTGTGCATGACATTGCGCAGATGGCAGGAATCCTGATAGGTGATGGTCTGTTCAGGCAGGCGCAGGCGATGTGTTTTCTGAAAATCAAGATCAACCAGAATGGCGGAAATATCTTTCAGTTTAGTGACAAAGTGCTTTGCCCGTTTCGCCCATTCCGGTTCATCCTTAAGTAAATGGTCATATTCAATCAGAAAGGCACTGCATCCTCCTGCATTCGTGATAATATAATCTGCATCTGATTTCTCAAATGCCTCAATATTCTGTTTTGCCATCTCCCTTGCCTTTTCCATCTCACCATTGTGTCCATTCAAAGCCCCACAGCACAGCTGATTTTCCGGTATGACCACATCACAGCCGGCTTTTTGCAGCAATTTGATCGTTGCGTTATTGGTTTTAAAGAAGATGGTATCCATCAGGCAACCGGTAAACAGGGCCACGGTCGCTTTCTTCTCCCCATCATGTGCAAAATATCGTGGACGTGCTTTTATCTCACGGCGCTTCGGAGCCTGAGGCAGGATTTTTTCCATTGCAGCCATACTCTTCGGGAAAAGGTTCATAAAGCCAATCTTTCGTCCGACCTTCTCCAGTCCACTGCGCTGGTAGAAGCCAAGCAGTCCTGTTGCTTTCTCCACACGGTCCTGATGCGGGAAAAGGCCATTAAATATCCCCTTGCGCACCATTTTCACCGGAACAGATTGTTTTTTGTGATGCTGGAGAATGGTACGGGCATCCGCCAGCAGATGTCCGTACTGAACACCAGATGGGCAAACCGGCTCACATGCCCGGCACCCGAGACACAGATCAAGTGAGTGGGCAATATCTTCATCCGGCTCAACCACACCGTCCGTGATCCCTTTCATCAAAGCAATCCGTCCACGCGGTGAGTATTTCTCCTGATGACCGGTTTCTATATATGTCGGACAGGAGGGCAGACAAAACCCGCAGCGCATGCAGTTCAACAACTCGTCATAGTCCATGTTTTCTTTAAAATCCTGCTGAATTTTCTTCTTATCAGATGTGGTCATCATTCTGCAGCCACCGCTCTTTCTACACTCGTTCTTTCTACACTATTTTCAGCGAATACTTTCCCTGGATTCATGATGCCGTTCGGATCTATCGCCTTTTTTATGCCTTTCATGATGCTGATCCCGGTCTCTCCCAGTTTCCACTTTAAATAAGGCGCTTTGGTCATGCCGATTCCATGCTCTCCGGTTAATGTCCCGCCGAGTTCAATGGCCTTTTCAAATATCGCTGCAAAAGCCTTTTCCACGCGCTGCATTTCTTCATGGTTCCGCGCGTCAGTCAGGCAGGTAGGATGCAGATTACCGTCCCCGGCATGCCCGAAGGTTGAAATACGCACCTGATATTTCTCTGCAATATCAGTTATCGCACGCACCATCTTCGCAATTTCCGACCTGGGAACGGTTGCATCTTCCAGAATCGTCGTCGGTTTAAGCCGGGCCAGGGCACTCAGCGCTGTACGTCTGGCCGTGGCAAGTTGTTCAGCTTCTTCATCAGACGCGGCAAGGCGTACATCAACAGCATGTTCACTGCGGCAAATTTCGGCGATTTTCTGAATATCGCGCTCAACGATCTCTTCAGGACCATCCTGTACGATCAACAGGATCGCTTTGGCTTCTGTCGGAAGTCCGATGTGCGCGAAGTCTTCAACCGCCCGCAGCGTATCCTGATCAAGGAACTCGAGTGTAACCGGTATCATTTTATGAGCGATAATAGCAGAGACCGACCGGCCGGCCGACTCAATATCCTGATACAGCGCCAGAATCGTCTTTTTGGATTCAGGTTTGGGAATCAGTTTCAGTGTGGCTTCAGTAATCACACCCAGCGTGCCCTCCGATCCAACAAACAGGCGCGTCAGGTCGTAGCCGGCGACATCTTTTGTCAGTTTGCCTCCCGTACGGATCAGTTCTCCATTTGGCAGTGCAACCTGCAGAGCCATGACATAATCCCTTGTGACTCCATATTTCAGGCCGCGAAGTCCTCCTGAATTTTCACTGATATTTCCGCCGATTGTTGAGATTTTCATCGAACTGGGATCCGGCGGATAAAATAGCCCTTCCCTCTCAACCGTTTCACTGATGGTCTTTGTGATGACACCGGGCTGAACTGTAATCGTCAGATTCTCTCTGTCAATCTCAAGAATCTTGTTCAGGTGCTTCAGAAGCAGGACGACGCCTCCTTTTGCGGGACACGTATCCGCACACAGGTTCGTACCGGAACCTCTCGAATAAACAGGCGTTCCTGTGTCATTACAGAGTTTCAGAACCTGTGCCGTCTCTTCTGCAGATCTCGGAGAGACTACAAAATCCGGAAGCGACTGATAATTTGGTGTGGCGTCATAAGAATAAACAAGCCTGCCGCTTGTGGATGCGTCGACGTTTTCCGTACCGACAATCTCTGCAAGCCTCTCTCTGATTCGTGACTGTTTTTTTAACCTTTTTGCAGATGCCATAAACTTTCCTCCCACAGCTTTTGTTTCCGCTTTCTCATGGTCTATTATAATAATTACCGATCGGTATCGCCATAAATAAGCCTGTATCCATGGTCGCGTTTACACTTATGATCGATCGAATGGAGGGTCGCGCCTCTTTCGCTTCAGTAACATGAAGAGGAACATGGCTTAACGAAACAAAAAAACCGGGCCTGTTGAACTGACCCGGTCTTGCACCTTCATTTATTCTTACCTGCACGGGCACGTCCTGCGCGCCCGAAAAACCCCCACTGACTGAAGCTTCCCTTTATTTAACAACATCATAGCCCTGATCTTCAACCGCTGACTTCATCTGATCAAAACCAACTTTGGCATCATCATATTGAACATCGACCTTTCCGGATTTCAGATCAACATTAGCTGATGAAACGCCTTCGAGATCTTTCAGTGCTCCGGACACAGCCTTTTTGCAGTGTCCGCAGCTCATCCCTTTGACTTCAAGTGTTCTTTCTGCCATCATACTCACCTCCTTTAATGGGTCATGGGATAAAACAACGGATCAGATCTTCAAGCTTTTCAGTCTCAGACTGTTTGCGACGACGGATACAGAACTGAAGGCCATGGCGGCACCTGCTACCCATGGTGCGAGAAGACCGAGGGCAGCAACGGGTATGCCTATCGCATTATAAAACAGTGCCCAGAACAGATTCTGACGGATATTCTGCATCGTTTTCCTGCTCAGATCAAGCACTTTGGCCACATGAGTCAGGTCGCCTCCGACAAGGGTCACATCGGCTGCTTCTATCGCAACGTCTGTTCCGGTTCCAATGGCCATACCGATATCAGCGACAGCCAGTGCAGGGGCGTCATTAATCCCGTCCCCTACCATCGCGACCTTGAGTCCCTGCTTCTGAAGTTCTCGTACCTTATCAGCCTTTTCTCCAGGAAGAACTTCAGCATAAACATGATCGATCCCCGCCTTCCGGGCAATCGCCAGTGCTGTCCGTTCATTGTCTCCCGTAATCATGTAAACGCCTGTCCCACGTGCTTTCAGTTCTGCTATCGCTTTTTTCGATGAGGGTTTCAATGTATCGGCAACAGCGATGATCGCTGAGAGCTGGCCGTCAATTGAGACAAACATGACGGTTTTTCCATCATTTTCAAGCTGTCTGGCTTTTTCAGCAGCCGGCCGGAACGAAACCTTTTCCTGCTTCATCAGGCGCCGGGTTCCGATGACCACCTTCCGGTCATCCACCCGTGCACTTATGCCGTAACCTGACCGGGCTTCAAAGTCCTCGACCGAAGGCATTTCATGTATCCCTTTTTCTTTCCCGAACGCCACAATGGCCTGGCCCAAAGGATGCTCACTAGAACTTTCTGCGCATACCACCATTTGGATGATCGACTGACGATCCAACTCGCCAAAAGTAAAGAGATCGGTCACCGCGGGTTTACCGTTCGTTATCGTACCTGTTTTATCCAGCATAACGGACTGGAGATTCTGTGCGGTTTCGAGAAATTCTCCGCCTTTAAACAAAATGCCGGCTTCAGCACCCTTACCTGTCCCAACCATGATCGAGGTTGGTGTAGCAAGCCCGAGTGCGCATGGGCAGGCAATCACGAGGACGCTGATTGCTGCAGAAAGAGCAGGCGCCAGTTCTCCCGGTCCCACAACTGAAATCCAGACAACAAAGACCAGTGCGGCAATCGATAAAACGACAGGGACAAAAATGCCGGAAATATTATCCGCCAGTCTCTGTATCGGCGCTTTCGAACCCTGAGCTTCCTCCACAATCCGGACAATACCGGCAAGCATGGTGTCTTTTCCGACTTTATCTGCCCTCATGACCAGTACCCCGTTCGTATTCATGGTCGCGCCGATCACCCGGTCACCATTCCTTTTCGTTACAGGAATCGATTCACCGGTAATCATCGATTCGTCAACAGACGAAGTGCCCTCAGTTACCATGCCGTCAACCGGAATTTTTTCACCCGGTCTGACTTTCAGCAGATCGCCGGGGATAACCTGTTCAATGGGCACCTTTTTTTCTGAACCGTTCCTGATCAACGTGGCCTCTTTGGCCTGCAGGCCCGTCAATTCACGGATCGCGTCGGTAGTGCGTCTTTTCGCCCGCGCCTCAAAATACTTTCCCAGATGAACCAGCGTGATCAGAATCGCACTCGTCTCAAAATACAGTGACGGATGCATCAGCCCGGAAAACTGATAGCGGATTGTCTCCTCCACGCTGTAAAAATAGGCGGCGCTTGTCCCTGTTGCCACCAGCACGTCCATATTGGCACTTTTGTTTACCAGAGCCCGATAAGCCCCGCGGTAAAAAGGCCAGCCGATATAAAACTGGACAATACTGGCCAGTAGAAACTGAAACCATGGGTTCATCAGAAGCGCCGGTACCGGCAGGCCTGTGGCAAATGGCAGATGAACCACCATAGTATACAATAACGGGAGAGAGAGTACCGTGGATAATATGACTTTATTCCGTTTCTTCTTTAATTCTTTTATCCGGTCGTCATCGCCCGTATCTGCCTCAGGAACAGCTTTGTAACCCAGTTTTCCGACCTTTTCAAAAATAGTGTCCGGTCCTGTAAATCCCGGGATATAATTTACGGTTCCCGACTCTGTTGCCAGATTAACCTGTGCAGATGTAACGCCCGGCATACGTGCTAATCCCTTCTCGATCCGCGCAGCGCAGGCGGCACAGGTCATTCCGCTGATCACCATGTCCAGACGTTTCTTTCTGACACCGTATCCCAGTTTTTCAATTTTCTCGATGATTTCATCAAGTGTGACTTTGTCTTCATCCACTATCACCCTTGCACTTTCCATAGCCAGATTGACGTTGGCATTGATCCCGTCCATCCTGTTGAGTACTTTCTCGATCCGGCTGGAGCAGGCAGCACAGGTCATTCCGGTTACACCGATGGTCATTTCTTTCTTCATGATCTACACCTTTTTATACTCTATTTATAGAACTGTTTCAGTACCTTAAGCAATTCGTCAATCTGCTCTGATCCGTGTCCCTCATCGATCGCCCGATAGACACAGGATTTTGTATGGCGTTCCAGTACTGAAAATCCAATTTTCTTCAGTGCAGCCTGGACGGCAGAAAGCTGGATCAGTATGTCAACACAATATCTGTCTTCTTCAACCATTTTCTGGAGGCCGCGTATCTGACCTTCCGCTCTTTTCAGACGGTTAATGATTTTTTGCTTTTCTTCTGAGGTCCTTGGCTGTGCCGGAGATTTATCCGGCTGCATCCGAAGTTCTTCGTCCCCAGGTGTGCAGTGGCAATCGTTGTGGTTGGTCAATACTTCTCCCCCTTTCATTGCTATTTTACCCCTGCAGGGTATACAGGGCAAATTCATGAAGAAAAAATGCTGACCGGGAGTCGGTGCCCCGGCTGACCCTTTTTTGCCCGCGCGCGTCATTGATCGCAGCATTTTATACTTGCTTAGCGGGCAAAAAAAACGTATACCACTTCTTCGGTATACGAAAAAAAACGGTATGATTCCCGGGCTGCCGGCCGGGTTATTTCATAATGGTCCGGAATCCGTTTCGCCTTCCGACAGGTCCCTGACATCGCCAGAAACTCAGTTGCCCGGATACGCTCATCCTTAAATTTTTTCTGCCTCACATAAAAAAAATGCCCGGTTGCGGCCGGGCGCAATGTCTGTGATTCAGCTGATGACCAATTCATCCGAACCGGCATTTTCCGTTCGAATTTCTGCTTCTGCAAACGCAGTTTCCAGCTCCTGCTTATAATGGTCCTGCTGTTTCTCATTCCAGTCCAGTTTCTCCGCCATGCAGGCGAGCACCGGGGCTGCCCATTTTTTCGCCCATTTAATATCAAACAGCGTTTTTCCTGTTCTTCGCGTGAAAAAGTCGACCGGTGAGCAGACCCTTTCATCCTGAAGAGAGTAATCAATCATCGCCAGAATTTCCCGGGCAGGTGCCGCTTCTCGGCCTCCGATTCATTTCCCTTAAATAAAGTATAGAGGAGATCAACATTGGTTCCGTATCGGTGCGCGAGTTCCGACGCTGTGTCGGCGGTTAAGCCAAGACGGACCCCTTCCGCTGTTTTCTCACGGATAAATGCCGGTAAATGAGCAGATCCTCCAAAATGGCCGCCGGAAAGGGGCGTATGAACGGTTCCACAGGCCGGGTAGTTGCGGCCATTCTCCCGGTGAAGCTGAGCAGTCACTTCATCAACAACGCGTTCTGCCATCTTCCGGTAACCGGTCAGTTTGCCTCCGGCTATAGAAATCAGACCTGAATCAGACAGGAAAATCTCATCTTTTCTCGATATTTCTGACGGTGACTTGCCCTCTTCCTGAATCAGCGGCCGGACGCCGGCCCAGCTCGATTCTACATCTTCCGGTGTCAGGTGTACCGTTGGAAACATCCCATTGATCGCATGAAGAATATAATCTCTGTCTGCGGCGGTTGGTTTCGGATCAATCGGCCGGGCCGAATAAGTGGTATCAGTCGTTCCGGCGTAGACCTTTCCATCCCGCGGGATCACAAAGATCATGCGTTTATCCCCGTTTGTGGTATCAAAGTAAATCGACTGATCCATCGGAAAACGCTGATGACTGATCACGATGTGCACCCCTTTAGTCAGATGCAGATGTTTTCCTTTCTTTGAGTGATCCTTCTCGCGGATGGTATCCACCCATGGCCCGGCTGCATTTACGATTTTTTTTGCATAGATCGCGTAGCTTTTCTCAGTGATTCTGTCCTTTACGCGAACGCCGGTCAGTTTATGGTCTGCATCGTAAATCAGATCCTCCACCCGGGCGTAATTGACGGCACGCGCCCCGCGGCTGACGGCTTCCTTCATGACTTCGATCGTTAGACGTGCGTCATCTGTCCGGTACTCTACATAATATCCTCCGCCGATCAATCCTTCCTTTTTAAGCAGTGGCTCTTTTTCCAGGGTCTCGTTGCGGTCAAGCATGATCCGCCGCTCACTCTTTTTGACACCGGCCAGATGATCATATAATTTCAGCCCCATGGATGTTGAAAATCTGCCGAATGTCCCTTTTTTATAGATCGGCAGCAGCATTTTTTCCGGACGGGTGACGTGGGGTGCATTTTCATAAACAATGGCGCGCTCCTTCCCCACTTCAGCAACAATTTTTACTTCAAGCTGCTTGAGATAGCGCAACCCGCCGTGAACCAGTTTGGTTGAACGGCTGGAGGTCCCTCCTGCAAAGTCCTGCATATCCACAAGACCGGTATGCAGGCCGCGGACCGTTGCATCCAGTGCGATACCAGCACCTGTGATGCCCCCTCCAATAACGAACAGATCAAGCGGTTGTGCCGCCATCTGCTCCAGATCATGACTTCTTTCAAAAGTTGAGAATGACATGTTACATTCCTCCTGATTCATCATATTTCATATTATTACCGGTTTGATCCCAGTATCAGATCCATACATGCTACTGCGTCAAAAAAAGAGGACCGCAAGCATCACCTGTGTATGTGGTACACAGGCATGCAGCGGTCCTCACCTTCTCCATGGCCATTTTATGAACTTGTCATGACTGACTCCTGTTAATCTGCTACCGGACTTGCCACTTGAGCGGCCGGTTTAAAAGCACGCGTAGCGTTTACAGCTGCGCTCCACCCGGCATACAGGCTGTTTCTTGTTTTTTCGTCCATCTGTGGCTGAAAATCTCTGCCCAGCTGCCATATGTCGGCGATTTCATCCTGACTGCCCCAGACACCCACTGCGAGTCCTGCCAGATAGGCTGCACCAAGCGCCGTTGTTTCACTGCTTGTCGGCCGCTCAACCGGAACACCGAGAATATCACTCTGAAACTGCATCAGTAAATTATTCATCGATGCCCCGCCGTCTGCACGCAGTTTGTTTAATGTGATGCCGGAATCAACCTGCATCGCATTCAGCACATCTTTTGTCTGATAGGCAAGGGATTCCAGGGCCGCCCGGATGAAATGCTCTTTAGTCGTGCCGCGCGTCAGGCCAAATGCGGCTCCACGGGCGTCTGAATCCCAGTAAGGGGTGCCCAGTCCGACAAAGGCAGGAACAAGATAAACCCCGTCTGTTGTCCTGACCCGGGCGGCGTAGGTTTCACTTTCAGGTGATGATTTGATCATCCTCATCCCGTCTCTCAGCCACTGGATGGCTGATCCTGCAACGAAAATGCTGCCTTCCAGGGCGTAGTGGACTTTACCGTTAAGGCCCCAGGCAATGGTTGTCAGGAGACCGCTTTTTGATTTCACGGCAGTTTCTCCGGTATTCATCAGCATAAAACAGCCGGTGCCGTATGTGTTCTTGACCATTCCCGGCTTAAAACAGTTCTGGCCGAACAGGGCAGACTGCTGATCTCCGGCGATACCGGCAATCGGGACATGTTCGCCAAAGAAATGATAACTGATCGTCTGTGCATACACTTCGGAAGACGAATGCACTTCCGGCAGCATTTGCTTCGGAATATCAAGCATTTCAAGCAGTTCATCGTCCCATTTCAGATCATAAATATTATACATCAGAGTACGTGACGCATTCGTGTAGTCGGTCACGTGGGCTTTGCCGCCCGACAGTTTCCAGATCAGCCAGGTATCGATCGTACCGAAAAGCAGGTCACCGTTTTTCGCCTTTTCTCTTGATCCTTCGACATGATCAAGAATCCACTTTACTTTCGTCCCCGCGAAATACGGGTCAATCAGCAGGCCCGTTTTATCACGCACCATTTGCTCATAACCTTTTTCTTTCAGTTCTCCACAGATATCTGCTGTCTGGCGTGACTGCCAGACGATCGCATGATAGATGGGGTGACCGGTATGGCGGTCCCAGACAACTGCTGTTTCCCGCTGATTCGTGATCCCGATTCCGGCAATTTCTTTTGGAGCAATTTCACTTGTTGACAGCGCATCGGCGATTACCGCGAGAATGGATGCCCAGATTTCATTGGCGTCCTGCTCAACCCATCCCGGATTGGGGAAATACTGCGTAAATTCTTTCTGAGAGGTTTGAACAATTCGTCCTTTATCATCAAATATCATCGCCCGGACGCTTGTCGTTCCTTCGTCCAGCGCTAAAATAAACTTTCCCATTGTTTTTCTCCTCCTGTTCATCTGATAGTGGTCAGTTTTGCCCGGAGGCAACCGGTTCCTGTGCTTCCGGGACGCTTCCCGCTTTCCGCTGATGTTCACCTTTCAGCGCCAGGATAACAACAGCCAGCGTAATCGCAGCGAAAACCCAGAACGCCGCTGTCATCTGTCCGGTAAAAAATGTCTGATAGAAAAGGGCCCCGAATACACCGCCAATGATCGGACCGACAACCGGAATCCAGGCATAGCCCCAGTTGGAGCCGCCCTTACCCGGAATGGGCAGCAGGGCATGTGCGAGCCGCGGTGCAAGATCTCGCGCAGGGTTAATGGCATAACCGGTTGTTCCGCCGAGAGCCATCCCGATCACAACAATCAGAAAACCGACCAGGAGCGGATTAAATCCGTCGGCCAGCTCATTTGCACCGATTGCCATAATACCGACAACAAGGATGAACGTACCGATCACTTCACTGAGCAGATTGCTCCAGTGACTCGGGATCGCCGGTCCGGTGCAGAAGACGCCCAGTTTCACCGAGGGATCATCTGTTTCTTTCCAGTGGGGCAGATAATGAAGAAAAACAATACAACCTCCAAGAAATCCGCCAATCATCTGTCCGGCAAGGTAAGCGGGGACTTCCTGCCAGGGGAAAGATCCGGCCGCTGCAAGGCCCAGCGTCAGCGCGGGATTCAGGTGGGCACCGCTGAACTGTCCGACTGCGTAAGCACCGATAGCAACAGCAAATCCCCAGCCGAATGAAATAACGATCCACCCTGAATTTCTCGCAAATGATTTTTTCAAGTTCACCCCTGCACAGACGCCATCACCTAAAACAATTAAAATCATGGTACCGATCAGTTCACCCATAAAACCTGACATTCATTCTTCCCCCTCACGATCAATCAGTTTCGGAATGAATCTATTCGGTCACAGCGGCCGGACACCAAAAAAAAGTCCACAACATCCTCTGCTGCATACCGGCTGCAGCAGATTTGTAGTGGAAGACCCGATTCAACATTCCGTGAAGCATGAACTTGATACTTAGAATCATAAGCGATAATGTAAGCGTTGTCAATAAAAAGACACAAAATAATTCTTCTTTTGTAACTTTTATCATTGCAGACTGTACTATCAGCCATTAAAAAAAGGCCACAAGGACTGATTTGATGTGGATATGGCTGAAGCACCGGAATGAAAGGCCTGTTCAACTTCCTCATGGGTACGAATCAGTCCGCCGGCAATCACAGGCTTCCCAAATTTTTCCCTGATCGCCCGGATCATCCCCGGAACCAGTCCCGGCAGAACTTCAACCATATCCGGGTTAATCTGCTCCATCAGATGATAACCGGTTTCGACGGATCGTGAATCGAGCAGAAAGATACGAAGGACCGTAACATAGCCACGCTTTTTGGCGATTTCAAGCACGCTTGAACGGGTAGAAATAATACCGGCAGGACGGATGTTCTGGCAGATGAATTCCGCTCCGCTGGCATCACTTTTCAGTCCCTGAATCAGATCGGCATGGAGGAAAATATGTTTCTTTTTTCGTTTTCCCATCTGAATAAGTGAACTGATCTGCGAAATATGGCTGTCCAGCACGATGATGGTCTGAGCAGTTGAATGTATGAGTTTTTCAAAATCTTTAACGCGATTCACAGCCGGAAGAATGCTCCGTTCGGCAATAAGATTCATCATGAGTCCTCCCCACTCTATTTATATATGTTCATCATAACGCAAAAAAGCAGCTCAGGCAGCTGCTCTTTGCGTTCATGAGTAAGTGAGGAGAGGAGAATCATGCAATAAAACTGTACCCCGTTCCGGTTGGAAAAATCCGACCCGTTGATGGTGTTGTGGCCTGCAATCCTGCAGGAGATTGAGCGCGTTCTTTCATTGCATATACAGTCCCGCTTCTCGGTCAGCATGCCGCTTTTCAGCCTGCATTCTCCCGAGTGATTTCAGATCATATTCCTGTCCTTTTCAGTAATAGCGGTCAGCTCCGTTCCCGGCTGCCCCCGGTTTCCCGTGAGTGATTTCCCCATGTTCACTCAAATTCCGAAAACGAAGCCGTCCCGCCTCTGGTGAGTAGCATTGCTCCAGCAAACAGCAGAGTCACCAATAAATTTAAATTGTTTTACGGAATGATCCTGAAACACAATCAGGAAAAACGGACTGTCTGCGGCCGCGGACTGTATCTGCAGTTCAGGAATGCCTCATCCTTCCTGCATCCTTATCATATCTGGTATGGACAATCATCGGCAATCGGTAAAATTGCAGATGTAATCGTTTAATTTGATAAAAAAGATGAAAAAATGAATGTCTTTTCACCATTTTCCTGTGAAAAACATCCGTTTCAGCCTTTTTTCTCAAGTTCATTAATTTTCTTCGTGATCAATCCCGAAAGAAAATCATAGCCCCGATCTGAGAAATGCAGTCCGTCAGAGAGAAGCTTGTCCGTATAATCTCCGTAAGCCCGCATCGCATGGTGAAGATCAATCAACGGCACCTTCCTGTCAGATGCAACCCTTCTTACTCCCTCAGCATAAAGGGCAATCCGGCTGTTCGTCCTTTTCCCTGTCTGCCTTTCATCGATGATCGGAGAAGGCGTCAGCAGAATGCATCGTTCCGGTGAAATGGCCTGCACGATGCACTTCAGCTGGTCTGTAAACTGATCAAGGGGAATCCCTTTGTGGTAAGAAGAATCATTGGCACCAAAAAGGATGGTTGCTTTTTCAAAATCATGGCTGAGCACATCCTTATCCATCCTTCTGATCGCCCCGCTGGTGGTGTCACCGGACACGCCGGCATTGATGATTCTTTTCCATCCAAGATCCGCTTTTAGTCTGTCAGTCAGCCGCGGGGTATCCTCGCAACCGTTCCATCCTGCTGTAATACTGTCGCCAAAACAAATCAATGTGTGCATTTATTTATTCCTCCTTCAGGGCTCTTCCGGCCCCAGGCACGCTGTCTGTTTCCATTTTATTTTTTCTTATAATATAATTAAATCATAAGCGTTAATATGACCACGGTCGATACGGGTTTCTTTTGCAATCACGGTTTTCAGCCATTCTGATCCGTGATCTGCCGCCAGAAGGCATTTTCTTGCTACACCTCCCATTCCCAATATTTTCATGTTTCCCGCACCCTTTCATCGTCCATATTACAAGATAACGGAGGATTGTATCCAGGGAGAATTTTCGATTGACATAGCTAATCCCGGTATTGCCTGTGGATGGATGCCGGTCCTGTATCCGTTTTCTGCGCGCTGTGTCCTTATTCCTGCCATTATCCAAAAGGCGCTGCGCTGAATAACAGGCAGAAACTAAGATCAGCAGTCCGGTCAAAGACAACAGAAAGGAGAAAATAATCGAAATTTTTGATTTATGTCCCTGATCTTTCCTATAATTAAAATATCTTATATGAATGAGGCGAATTTTTTTATGGAAACCACGACAATCAAAGGAACAGATCTCCATCCAACTCGGATTGCTCTGGGCACCTGGGCGATCGGCGGATGGATGTGGGGAGGTTCTGACGACAGAGAATCCATCAGAACGATTCACAAAGCTCTGGACAGCGGCATTGCAACGATTGGTACAGCACCTGCCTACGGTCAGGGCCATTCCGAAAAAGTTGTCGGACAGGCCATAAAAGAATATGGCCATCGTGAAGACATCGTTCTGGCGACAAAAGTATGTCTGGACTGGCAGGGAACCAATGTCTTTCGTAACGGATCTAAAGAACTGATCCACAGACAGATTGACGACTCCTTAAAACGTCTGGGAACGGATTACATCGATATTTATCAGGTACACTGGCCGGATCCGCTCGTTCCGATTGAAGAGACAGCGGAAGCGATGGGAGAGCTGTACAAGGCTGGAAAAATCCGTGCCGTCGGGGTCAGCAATTTCACCGTTGATCAGATGGAAGCATTCCATAAGGTGGCCCCGCTGCATACCGTGCAGCCACCCTATAATCTCTTTGAACGGGATATTGAACGGGATATCCTTCCCTTCAGTAAAAAGCACGGGATTGTGGCCCTGTGTTATGGCAGCCTGTGCCGGGGGATGCTGAGCGGGAAAATGACAGCTGACCGCAAGTTTAGTGGAGACGACCTTCGCCTGTCTGATCCGAAATTCAGGGCACCGCATTTCGCCCATTATCTGGCGGCAGTCGATGAACTGGCAAAACTTGCGAAGGATCGTTTTGGTAAATCCGTCCGCGCACTCGCCGTGCGCTGGATTCTTGATCAGACGCAGGATGGTATCGCTCTGTGGGGAGCGAGACACCCCGACCAGATTGCCGCGGCAACCGAAGTCGCTGATTTTCATCTGGACGAAGAGACACTAAAAGATATTGATGCTATTCTGGCAAAACATATTAAAGAACCGATCGGTACGGAATTTATGGCTCCGCCGACCCGAAAAGAAGCAGAAGAAAGCAAATAACGGGCTTCATGCTGTCAGAATTCACCGGCAATTTTCAGCGTCATCAAAGCGCTTCATTGCCGGTTTTTCTTAATTAAAAAATTATATCTGGAAAAATTAATAAAATGGAAGGTTGTTATCATTTATGGATCATGTTCACTCGGTTGCTATAACGTCACAAAATATTCCAAGACAACATAAAGGACTGACAGTTCGCCAGTTTGTCTTCAGAATCCTGCTTATATGTATCGGTGTCACCCTTGATGCCATCGCCCTTGACGTCTTTCTTGTCCCAAATCGGATCATCGACGGCGGTGTAGTCGGTATCTCTATCATGCTGGCACATTTAAGCAGATGGCCGCTCGGGCTGTTTCTTGTACTTATAAATATCCCTTTCTTTATCATCGGCTATAAACAAATGGGCAAAACGTTTACCATCAGTTCTGTCGTGGGGGTGACCCTGCTTGCTCTGTTAACCACGCTGTTTCATGATATACCACGGTTCACCGACGATCTGCTTCTGGCAGCCGTTTTCGGCGGCATCATCATGGGGATTGGCGTAGGCCTGATTATTCGAAATGGCGGATCTTCCGACGGTACGGAAATTCTTGCTGTGATGTTCAATGAAAAAACGCCGTTTTCCGTCGGTGAGATTGTTCTGTTTGTAAATATCTTCATTCTCGGTTCTGCCGGTTTCGTTTTTGGATGGAATAACGCGATGTATTCATTGATTGCTTATTTCATTGCCTTTAAAATGATTGATATTGTGACTGAAGGTCTCGAATCTTCAAAGGCGGTCTGGATCATCAGCGACCTGCATCAGGAAATCGGGGATGCGCTGAATGACCGGTTAGGCCGCGGTGTGACCTTCCTGAATGGGGAGGGTGCCTACACGGGGAACGATAAAAATGTTATTTTCACTGTAATCAGTCGTCTTGAAGAGGCAAAAGTGAAAAACATTGTAGATTCAATCGATAAATCTGCCTTTCTGGCCATCAGCGATATCCACGACGTCAAAGGGGGACGTTTCAAGAAACGAAGCATCCATTAATCAGAGCTTTTAGACCGGAGCCTTTTTCCCCTGGCTCCGGTTTTCTTATGACGCATTCTTGAAAGAAGGGTCGTTATGATCACCCAGCCGGCGTTCAGAAATAGAAGGGCGCTCGTTGAGAAGAAGACATAGCGGATGCCAAAGCTTCCGGCCATGTGACCACCCAGAAGTGATCCGCCAAGGGTGCCCAGAAATTGGGCAGACTGATTGTAACCGAATAGCCGGCCGGTTATTGCCGCAGGAGCCATCTTCTTTACAATCGTGTTAATCGCAGGCAAGGTACCTGCAGTAGCCAGACCGAGCAGAAAGCGGAGAAAGGTCAATTGCCAGGGATTGGTCACAAATGCCTGAGGAACAAAAATCAGTCCTGTCAGCAGCAGGGAGAAAATCAAAATTCTGCGCGGTCCGATCCGGTCAGAGATCCTGCCCAGAAAGGGAGCTGCAATTACGCTTGCCAGACCGGCAGCAGCCACAACAATGCCCGATATGATCTCCAGATGTTCATGGCCGGGTGCAAGAATCGTGACATATACGGTGATAATCGGCTGAATGGACATATTTGCCAGTTGAACCATGAATGTGGTAATGAAGAGCGAAAGAAATAAACCGATATGAGGGGTCATCCGAATGACTTTCCGGAAACCAGGCGTTTTTTCCTTTCTCAGCACTGTCTGCTCTCTGATCAGAAACAGTGAAGCAAGGAACGCGCAGCCCAGAAGCAGGCTCGTGTTGACAAACACCAGCCGCATACCCATGAAATCAGAGAGGACACCGCCAATCAGCGGTCCGATCAGGGAACCGCTGATCCCGCCCGTCGACAGGACACCAAGCGACCAGCCTGCATGACTTCTCGGTGTCTGTGTCGCCACCAGAATGATGGATGCCGGAATATATCCGGAAACAAGCCCCATAATCAGTCGCATGACGAGAAGCTGATAGACGTTCTGGGCAAAAGCCATGCTGAAGACCACCAGACACATGCCAAGACTCGCCCGCAGCAGCATCGGCTTGCGTCCATACTTGTCGGCAAGCGAACCCCAGAGCGGTGAGACGATCGCAGAAACGAGAAATGTGGCACCGAAGATGATCCCTGCCCAGCGTTCGATTTCAGATGTACTGCTGACCCCGAGCTGTTTAATATAAAGCGGCAGGAAAGGAATAATCTGACTCATCCCTGCTGCAGTCGCAAAGGCGCCAAACCAGCATACATAAAGATTTTTCTTCCAGAGAGGGAGTGCCACAGAAGTTACCCGCTTTCTAACATATTTCATGCCGGATTTTTACCAGAAAGAAAAAGGCGCCTGCGAAAAAAGGCGCGATTTCTACTCATATAGCCATTCAGTATTTTTTCACCGATGAATGTTATTATACTCCGAATGTCTTTTTTGTAAAGGACTGATCATCGTAAATCAGACGGCATGATGTTGCTGTGCCCTTTTCCGCGCTGCTTTTTTCTGGGTTGCCCGTCCTGCCACAAGAATAACAACAGTGATCACTGCGACAACCGGCCATTCTACCCACTGCGTTGCGCTGCCCAGGGCCTCTTTGACAAAGGGTTCCGAGAAGAGCATACGGCCGGCAGTTACACCAAGTATTGCCGCACCAAGATAGATCAGCCAGTGATAGCGGTCGATCAGTTTCATGATGATCGCACTGCCGCCCATCAGAAGCGGGACGCTGACCAGGAGTCCGATAACAACGAGAAGCGGATGATTACCCGATGCCCCGGCAACCGCAAGCATATTGTCAAGGCTCATCAGGGCATCGGCAAGAATGATCGTTCTGACGGCGCCCCAGATACTGTCTGCCGCTTTTACAGCCTTTGCCTGATTGTGGTCTTCCGGTTTCAGCAATCTGTAAGCGATCCAGACGAGAAGGATACCGCCAATAAAATGAAGCCCGGGAATCATCAGAAGATAAACAACGGTCACCGTGCACAGGATACGGATGATGACCGCACCGATTGTCCCGTAAAGAATGGCCCGTTTTCGCTGATCATCCGGCAGGCGACGTGCGGCCATAGCGATGACGACTGCGTTATCGCCCGCCAGAAACAGATCTATCCCTATAATAGCCAGAAATGATGACCAGAATGCAACAGAAAATATATCCATGAAAAGAAGTGCCTCCTCAATAATAAAATAAAACTAACTGTCATAATAAAATGCCTCTCCAACGTGTTTGCGGAGAGGCTGTTCATTTCGTGTCTCGTAAACCAGCGTTTAGTATAGGATTGGAAGGAAATCCCGTCAATGACAATCATAACATTTTTTCACATCATCCCGACTGTTAAATCGATTCCGTCTGTTCCGATTGCTCGATTTTCTGAGCTGCACGGGGGTGCCTGCTCTTCCATCCGAAATAAATGACTCCGGCGATGATGGCAGCGATAATCGGCCACTTAATCCATGAGAAGGCCGAAAGCCCGTCAATGATAAAATGCTCAGAAAAAATCATATTACTCGCAGTAAAAGCAAGGACGCCTGACCCGGCATAGGTGATCCAGGTATAACGATCCACCAGCTTCAGGAAAAGCGTACTGCCGCCCATGACAAGTGGAACACTGATCAAGAGTCCGATAATCACGAGCAGATAATTACCTCCGGCTGCACCACCAATCGCCAGGACATTGTCCAGGCCCATCAGGGCATCAGCCATGATAATCGTTTTAATCGCCGCACCCAGGCTGGCTTTCGCTTCAATATGCTTGCTCGACTGATGCGCTCTGAGCAAATTATAAGCAATCCAGACAAGAATGAGACCACCGACAAGATGCAGCCCGGGATCATCAGCAGCCAGACAACCGCCAGTGTAGCCACTGCCCGGATCACAACGGCACCCAGTGCCCCGTAAAGAATTGCGCGTTTCCTCTGATGTTCCTGAAGCCGCGCTGCAGCAAGAGCAATGACGATTGCATTATCGCCGGCCAGAATCAGGTCAATAGCAACGATCTGCAGCAGTCCCGTCAGAAACTGGAGAGAAAAAATATCCATTCACTCATCCTCCTGTAACTTTTAATCTTTTTTGGGCAAAATAAAAACAGTCTCTCCGACGTACGTACGACAGAAAGGCTGCGCGCATGAAAAAACCTTTGCCCTTTCGTCCGTCCGAGGCAAAGGTCTGGCCAGCAGCAACATGGCTGCCAGAGAAAGCCGGGGATTATTCCCGTAATGACGGCTTTTCTCTTTCGGCTACTCCCCTTTAAAAGAGGCTATTAAGTTAGTAATTTAATTATACAGTCAGTCTCCGGATCTGTCAATAAGATAAATCACTTTTTCTGATCTGGAAAGAGATGGTGCTGATAGGCATAAACAGCTGCCTGAGTACGATCCGAAACATTCAGCTTTCCCAGGATACTGCTGACATGCGTCTTAACCGTCTTTATGCCGATGAATAAAACCTTTGCGATTTCCGCATTACTCCTGCCATCGGCGATCAGTCTCAGTACCTCCCGCTCTCTTTCTGTCAGCTGGTCAGAAAGAGCCGGCTGTCTGTGATATCCGGCAACGATTTTCTGAGCGACTTTGCCATCCAGAACCGTCTTACCGTTATGCGCCTTATGAATCGCTTCAATAATTTCCTCAGCGGAAGACGTTTTCAATAGATAGCTGGTTGCCCCGGCTTTGATCGCCGGGAAGACCTGCTGATCATCATAATAACTGGTCAGTATGATGATTTTACGTAAAGGATGCTTTGCGAGGATCTCTTTCGTCGCATCGATTCCGTTGCCGCGTTCCATAATCAGATCCATTAAAATCACTTCAGGATCAAGCTGCTCACTCAGTTCAACACCCTGGGCACCTCCCGAAGCTTCTCCGACAACTTCGATGTCATCCTCTGTATCCAGACAGGCAATCAGCCCTTTTCGTACCATGTCATGATCATCAACAATCAGAACTTTAATTTTATCCTTTATCATTCTGCCCGCCTCCCGTGAATCGGCACCCGTAAGTGGATGGACGTGCCTTCTCCCTGATGTGTTGTAAGTTGATAGGAACCGCCGATTTCCTCCGCACGCTCACGCATCGTCTTGAGTCCATATGATGCGATCTTTTCCTGATCCGGAGAAAAGCCCCGGCCATTGTCATAGATCGACAGGACAACAGACCCGTCGTCCTCCCTGAGACCCAGTTGCACTTTTGTCGCTTCAGAATGTCTGAGTGCATTAGAAAGCGCCTCCTGGCTCAATCTGAACAGATTATTCTCCACACCTTTCGTCATGCCGCTCACTTTTTCAATGCTGGCTTCAAAATGAATCGGCGTTTTCCCGTCCAGTTCCCGGATCAGACGACTGAGACCGTCGCTGATGGATTCATTATTCAGCCGGACGGGACGCAGATGTAAAAGCAAAGCTCTCATCTCACCCTGAGCTTTTCTGGCTATATCGGAAATGTCGGTGAGATTTTCTGCTGCTTTGTCCGGGTGAGAATGAATCATTTTCACCGCGGCCGATGCCAGCATCGACAGGGCAAAGAGCTGCTGGCTGACCGCATCGTGAAGATCCCGGGCAAGGCGCTGTCGCTCTTCTGTCACGGCTTCACTTCTGATTCGGGCATTCATTTCGGTATTCTCATCTACCAGACGCTGCAGTGATTTAACCTGATGATCCATTTTATCGGCCAGATCGTTGAGCGACTGTTCGATTCTGCTCATCGAACCGCCGCTGCCGGTACGTATACGCGCTGATAATTTGCCTGCAGAGAGCGTTTTAATGTACAGGTCGATAGTCTGGAGCTGATTTCTTAAAAGGCGATAGTTCCGGATGGCGAATCCCGTTTGAACAACGAACTGCAGGACAAAACATGCACCTGAAGCCAGACTGCTGATCAGTAAAGCATCCGGATCCGGGCGATAAAAGAAGTAAATGCGAAACAGGATGAAAAGCACCACAGCTGAAGCAGCACTTAAAATGGCCTGATATTTAATGGTTTGAATATGATAATGAAACATCTGTCATCACACCTGATCAATGCTTAAATCGATGACCTGAAAATCGAACGTAAAATCGATTTTCCGGACCGCCTGATCATAATGAGCAGTTTGCCAGGAATAATTTCTCAAAACACCGCTCTGCTCTGCATCGTCTATTTTCACATCACCGACTTTGGCTCTGACTTCGACTCTGAATTCCAGATCATCAGGCATGGTTATTTTAATGTCACCCACCCATCCTGAGAGCCTGATCGGGATCGTTTCATCCGGAATGAATGCCTTTGTGAAGTCAAATGTATAACTGCCAATCCTGACCCGCTCATTCATCGGTTTTGCCATCCAGTTCTCCTTTTGGTAAGCGGCATCGTTTACAAATGCCCGCTTTGTGTCCTTTTCACCCTCACCTTTTGTATTCCAGTCAAATATGATATGCTTTTTCCTCTGCTTATCATTGGAATAGCCTTTTTTAAATTTTATGGAATAATCCCGCTGAAAAAGCATCGAAAGTCCAAAATAAATAATCAGGTAAGGCCACAGTTTCCAGAAATCCTGCCATTTAAAGATCAGATAACCATACTGATCGGCCAGCAGTAAACCACCGTAAATGAGAAAGAACAGTCCGAAGAAGATATTCGGCCTTTTTCGATGAATGAGTGGAACGATAAGAAGCAAAACACCAAATAAAATGGCTAAATAGGGCAGGCCATCATCAAAAGTCGACATCATTTCCGGGGAAATAATATTCAAACTGTCCAGCATCCAGTATATACCCAGTACGATGATGATCAATGCGATGAGTATTTTCCCAAAAGACATAAAATCCAGCCCTTCCATGATCGAACTCATTTCTTCTGTATAATCTTACTATACCTGCTCCCCCGTCTCATTTCTACAGGCTCGAAACGGTATTTGCCTCCGCCCGGAGACGGATCGTCCATATTGTTACAGTTATGCGACATCCGTCTGTAACACTTGGTGAATTTTTCCTGACTGGTTTATGATAAAGAAGTAACGGGCAAGATTTAAAAGTATAACGAAAGGATGATTCATATGGATAAAAAACTGCAGACCTTAGTCGATGGCCTGAACAAAGATCTGGCTGGTGAATATTCTGCGGTCATTCAGTACAATTATTATGCCACGACCGTATCGGGCCTGAATTACCAGATACTGAAGCCTTTTTTTGAAGCAGAAATTCCGGACGAACTTGGGCATGCTGCATACCTGTCGGAAAAAATCGCTAATCTCGGCGGTGAGCCGACAACGGTCCCGGCACCGGTTAAAAAAGTCACCGAAGCTAAAGCCATGCTTGAAGAGGCACGTAAAGCAGAAGCGGATACGCTTGAGAATTACAAGCAGCGGCGCAGCCAGGCTCAGGAACTCGGCTTAATTGAACTCGTGGTTAAACTGGAAGACATGATCGCCGATGAACAGAGTCATTTCGAAAAGCTGGCGAAGACGCTGAAAGATCCGCTTTTCGCCTGAGCAGCATGTATAAAAAGGAACGGTCGCGACCGTTCCTTTTTTCTCTCTTCTCTTCAGCGTTTCAATGGTTTCGTTCGCCGCTTACCCTGCGCCTGATGTAAACCCAGGAGAAAATCAGACTGACAGCCAGTCCTGCAGCGAGAAATAATGGGAAGCCTGCCGGGGACCTGGCACCAATCGCTGCAAAGATGCTGAGCAGGAAGCTTTGTACCGACAGAAGAATAAAAACAAACCGGACAAAGCTGTGCTGTCTGAATGCATCCGCAACAGGATACAGGCCGGTAAGTGCCTGAGGAAACGGATGCTTCCAAAGGGGTAAAAGCTGCAATCCTGTCAGATAAACCACAGAACCGACAAGAAACGCGGTATAGTACCCGACAGGCAGCAGGCAGGCCAGACTTCCGATCAGCGTCAGACGTACGTACATCCCCAGATAATCGTCTGATCGGATAAACGTCTTCACAAACAGCTGCTGATAGACAGCGGATCGATTAAAAGAACGGACAGGAAAAAGACCACTGAGCAGTCTTCTTGCCTTCACTCGATGCCTCAGGCGGGGAACATCAGTAAACAAATTGGCAAATCGGAGAAAATGCATGGCCTGTCTCTCCTCCATCTCAATCACGCTTCCCCAGTTCAGAAGTCCGGAGTCAGCCTGATGGTGATACAGGAAGACAGAAGCCAGAATCATGACCAGGAGGCAGAACAAAACCGCGATCCACGGGAAGCGAAAAAAAGCCATTGAGAGCAGCAGAAAGGTCAGTCCCCAGCGCAGCAGTGTCAGCGGAAGCACATAGCGGATGAACTGCTCCTGCCAGTGGCAGTCAATATTCCAGGCCTTCGCAGCAAATACCGCCGCAATCACAATGATCCAGGACTGGATGGTTCCGCCTGAATGCATGTACAGCGGCGCTCCCACGAGAAGAATCAGAAACAGGACCAGACATTGCATGATAAAACTGTATACTCTGCTTTTCCTGAAATAGCCGGAAAGATGTGCCTCCATCGGAAGCAGAAAGACCTGGTCCGCGGGTCTGGTAAACGTCCGCACCGGCGAGCGAACCGAAAGAAGGGTCAGGACCGCACATAGAAGCAGTGCACCCGGAAATTCTGCCGGGAGCCCGTCCAGCCATTTTTTATAATAAAAGCTGCCAATAATGACCATGGCATAAAGGAAGAACATCAAACCGCTGTTCTTTCCAATCAGATTCCAGTACCTCAGCTGCATCTGAAAGTTATCGGAACAGCGCTTCTCCCACAGTTTACTCAGCTGAACCATTTTGTCTCGCCCCTAGCCACTGCCAGATAAATATTCTGCAGCGAAGCATTCGGATCACCATAACGGGCACGAATCTCATCCAGAGTCCCCTGAACGACAATTTTCCCCTCATGAAGAATGATGAAACGGTCACAGTACTGTTCTGCTGTCGAGAGAATGTGCGTCGACATCAGGATGGCCGCTCCTTCTTTTTTCATTTCAACCATCAGGTCAAGCAATGATTGAATGCCGAGCGGATCAAGACCGACGAACGGTTCATCGACAATATACAGATCAGGCCGGACGAGAAAGGCACACATGATCATCACCTTCTGCCGCATCCCCTTGGAAAAATGGATGGGGAACCAGTTCAGCTTCTTTTCCAGATGAAACAGGCGAAGGAGTCTCCTGCTCCGCTTTTCAAAGCTGGTTTTGTCCAGATCATACGCCATCGCCGTTAGCTCGAGATGTTCCTTCAGCGTCATCTGTTCATACAGCTCGGGCATCTCCGGTACATAAGCCATCTTCTGCCTGTAGCCCGTCAGATTTTCCCGGATCGTCATCCCTTCGACACGGATTTCCCCGTCAAAGGGATCGAGAAGGCCAAGTATATGCTTAATCGTCGTACTCTTTCCTGCACCATTCAGACCGACAAGGCCAACCAGTTCCCCGGGATTCACGTCAAACGAAATATCGTTCAGCACAGGGTGTTGGCGCGAATAGCCTCCGCTCAGATGGTTTACCGTTAAAACTTTTGTCATATTGTCTCTATCCCTGCTTTTTCTTTTATTCAGGATCCGGTAAATTTGATTTTTTTCACAGATAAAATCTTTTCATCGGTATCGACATACTGAATCGACACCTGATCTCCCGTACGCATAAATACAGTATAAGGATTTTGCCGGGAAGAGACGGTAAAGATCTTTTCCTGACCTTTGAGCATGAACTGTGTCACCGTCTGATGCGACTCAATATCCTGGTACCTGTAAATCTGGGTCACCGGCGCGCTCAGTTCCTTCAATAATGCCTGATCAGTCGGGGCGGCATCATCACTTGCTACGCGCGTCGCAACGGTATATTTATAGTTGTCAAATAACGTCCGTTTATCGGTTTCCGCGCTGTAGACATTCTCGTTCTTTGCATGGATCAGCATAATCTCACGAAGCACATCGTTGGTGTCCATTAAGGGGACGACCCACGTCTTCTGCCCATAAATCGTGTACAGATTGGGAATGCCTGCTTCATATTTATTCTGCTTGAATGTCTTCTCCGCAACATTCATTGCCGATTTCCCATTGATTAAACCATTTGCACCGGAATAGTATATCATTTTTCCGGTCCGTGTATCGAGCATGGAATAGCCGACCATCGCGCCGCTGCCAGATTTTGGTCTTGTAAAATCCGTAAACCAGTTCAGAGCAAGTTTATGATTGAAAACGCCGTTCACCTCATCAGACTGAGACCATTCCGTCGGGCTTTTCACATCTTCCTGAGCAAAATGCCTGTTCCAGAACCCGTGGACATTTTCACCGTACCACCGATTCCATTGCTCTGCTATATTTGAAGGGATTGCCTGATCGATAAAAGCAGGTATGGCGTTCATCTTGTAATCTTTTATTCTTCCTGTTTCCGGATCGATAACAAACACACCCTGTACGTCGGGAATCTGACGCAGCTTCTGATAATAACCATAAGCCATCACATAGTAAGGCTTCCCGGATTCGTCCGGTTCAAAACTGGGACGGAACAGTACCTGACGGGTATGGGAACTTCTGACATGTCGCTTCAGGTCCTCATTAAAATAGGCGGTCGGTACATATTTCATCTTGCTCTTTACAAGAGAAGCATTGGCATTTTCATTTTCTGCATTCATCCGGATATAACCCGGGACCTGATGGCTGTTCATCCATTTAAAAAATCCGGTATACTCAATCGGTGTAACCCAGTACAGGTGTCCGTCAATTTTCTGCAGTGAGGTATGGCCAAGCTCATAATAAGAGACATGATCCAGTTCACCCAGCACTTTCTCACTTTTATAACGTGCATATTTTTCCGGGACAACCGGGATATGCTGCTCATCCATGGATATATCGTCTTTTTCCACAACCGTTGTCCGCTCTGCAACATAGTGATACTGCGCCCTGGTAATGGTTAAGGGATAAAGAAAATGAAGATAACAGAAAAAGAGAATCAAAATCACGCCCAGAGCAGGGGATATAGTGCCGAACCGCGTCCTGTAATAGGTAACATCCGCCACCAGGAAAATACCCCAGATCAGCGAACCATAGCTGAGAAACGCCTGCCAGGTCTGATCAACCAGCCCGAAATAAGACAGCACGAAGACGATCAGGAGGCCAAGGACGAGCCTGCCTGCCTGTGTCAGTATGAAAGCTTTTCGGCGGCGATATTTCAGCCAGACTGCAGGATTTAAAGTTAACGCAAGAAGGCTGAGTAAATAGATCATGAGATTCCTCCAATTATCAAATGCATACTATTCTAATTAAATCAGAAGACGCGGATACATTCAAGAATATTTCGGAATGACGAGCGTATATTCTTTTCCCCTTCACGGAACATGAAGATGTGATAAAATAGAGTCAATTCTATAATTCTATTGAAATAAAAAGCCGGTAACAGAAAGGATGAAGATCATGACGGAAGAGTCAGATTG